>CAZDVY010000194.1:3084-4383 GCA_964508935.1 uncultured Candidatus Competibacteraceae bacterium
GAATCGCTGGTGAACGTGGACAGCGGGCAAGCAACGCTCTCTCTCTGGGGCGAGCTGGTCTGGCGGGAGGCGTACCGCGCCGTTTATGGCGCGGATTTGTTGGAGCCGATCACGCCGAAGTTGGTCTTGGGGCCTCGATTTCAGCAGACGCTAGAGGGTTTGGCGCCGGATCGTTTGCGCCATGTCAACGAACGCCTCGATCAACTGGCGCGACGCCTGGAAGAGGGTGAAACCTACAATCCAAGTTCTTTGATTTTCAAGAAGCTAGAAGGAGGTAGCCATAAAGGTAGTACCCACGAATGTAATGCTTGGGCCGATCAGGACGCCAAACGCCTTTTTGGGCATTTTGAAGGTGGGCGCTATGTCATCGATCGACTGGATAAGGGTTTGCATTGAATTTAAATCGACGATAATCCAATGTGTTATCAATGATCCTTCCAATTTATCGAAGTACATATCGGTTTATTTGACAGGAGAACGCTCCGATGTCAGCGACCATTCAACTACCCGATGATTTATTGAAAGCAACGGAAAAGTTCGCCGCCGCCACCCATCACGACGTGAACGAAATTGTGGAACAGGCGTTGCGCGACTGGCTGGCGCGGCGCCAGAGCGCCTCGCCGGTCTGCTTGATTACCTACGGCCAAGGTGGGTTTTTGCCCGACGTGGATTTAGACGATTCCGCTGCTTTGCTAGCGATCATGGACGCCGCCGATGCTTCTGCCTGATGTCAACGTACTGGTTTATGCCCATCGCCAGGATAGCCCGGACCATGATCGTTATCGCAATTGGCTGGAAGGGGTTTTGAACGGCGATGAACCCTTTGGCATCGCGGAATTGGTTTTGAGCGGATTCCTGCGCATCGTCACACATCCCAGGGTATTCCGCGCCCCCACGCCCCTTGATGTGGCGTTCGCTTTTGTACAACAAATTCGCACGCATTCGAGTTGCGTGATCGTGCAGCCTGGCCCGCGTCACTGGGCTATTTTCGATCAACTTTGCCGCGCCACAAACGCGACGGGTAATTTGATTCCTGATGCTTACTTGGCCGCGCTGGCGATAGAGTCCGCTAACGATTGGATCACGACCGATAGAGGTTTCGCCCGATTTCCGGGGTTGCGTTGGCGGCATCCCCTATCACCTATCGGAGAGCCTCGCGAAAAATGAATACCTTGCAACCATGACCACCTTCTTCGTCTCCCGTCATCCCGGCGCGCTGGACTGGGCCGCCGAAGAAGGCGTCACCGTGGATGTACTGCTCGCCCACCTCGATCCGCAAACCATCCAGCCCGGCGATGT
>CAZDVY010000195.1:0-4368 GCA_964508935.1 uncultured Candidatus Competibacteraceae bacterium
GCGGTGGTCAGCATCAACACCAAGTCGGAACCCAAGGAAAAGGAACGTTCCTGGCGCAATCATCCGCCGGTTCCCGAAAACAGTCCGTTCCACGAGTATTTCAAGAAGTTCTTCGAGCAAATGCCCGATCTGCCTTCCCAGCCGAAATCCTCGGTCGGTTCGGGCTTCATCATTTCCCCGGACGGCTATGTGGTCACCAACGCTCACGTCGTCGAGGACATGGACAGCATCACCGTCGGGCTGAACGACCGCACTGAACTGCCTGCCCAGGTCATCGGCAAGGACAGCCGCAGCGACATCGCCCTGCTCAAGGTCAAAACCGATAAAACCCTGCCCACGGTGAAAATCGGCGACATCGGCAAGGCCAAGGTCGGGCAATGGGTGCTGGCCATCGGCTCGCCGTTCGGTTTCGAACGCAGCGCCACCCAAGGGATCATCAGCGCCCTGGGCCGTAGCCTGCCCAGCGATAATTATGTTCCCTTCATCCAGACCGACGCTGCCGTCAATCCCGGCAACTCCGGCGGCCCGCTGTTCAACCTGGACGGCGAAGTGATCGGCGTCAATTCACAAATTTACAGCCGCTCCGGCGGCTATCAGGGCCTGTCCTTCGCCGTGCCGATTGATGTGGCCATGGACGTCGTGGATCAGCTAAAAACCGGTGGCAAGGTCAGTCGCGGTTGGCTGGGCGTGCTGATTCAGGAAGTCACCCCGGAACTGGCTCAGTCTTTCAATCTCAACAAACCGCGCGGCGCGTTGGTCGGCCAAGTGCTGCCCGACAGTCCGGCCCAGGCGGCAGGCATCCAGGTCGGTGACATCATCGTAGCGTTCAATGGTCAACCGATTCATCAATCCCGCGAACTGCCGCCGCTGGTAGGTCGTATCCGTCCCGGCGCCAGCATACCGCTGACCCTGATCCGTGAGGGCAAAGAGCAGGCGCTGACGATCAAGCTCGAAGAATTGCCCGAGGACGCCAAGCAGGAAAAGGCTATTGCAGTCCCGCCATCGAAGGGCCGACTGGGTTTGACCGTAACCGAACTGCCGGCGGACCAGCGACAGGACGGCGCGAAGGGCGTCTGGGTCAAGGAAGTGAGCGAAGGACCCGCCGCCAGCGCCGGCATCCGCTCCGGCGACATCATCACCCGCATCAATAATGTCGAGGTCACTGATCCGGCGCAGTTTGCCGAGCAGGCCAAGCAATTGCCAGCAGGCCGACCCATCCCGGTGCTGATCAGGCGCGACAATGGCGCGTTGTTCCTGGCGCTGACCATTCCTGAAAAGGAATAGCGGCGCGCTGCTTAACCTTTAACCCTAACCCGGCGCAACAAGCCGGGTTTTTTGTAAAATTCCTGTGCTGTGCTGACGCCGAAACTACCCGGTTACCCTCGGTTGCCCGTATAATTTCCGTTCATTTCCCCCGCGTCGCGGGAATCCACCGCAACCATACCAAACCAAAGGGGTTTCCTCCGTGCTCGAAAACTATCGCCAACACGCCGCTGAACGCGCCGCCATGGGCATCCCCGCGCTGCCGCTCTCCGCACAGCAAACCGCTGATCTGGTCGAACTACTCAAAAATCCGCCCAAGGGTGAAGAAGCGTTCCTCGTTGATTTAATCACCCACCGTGTTCCAGCAGGCGTCGACCAGGCCGCCTACGTCAAGGCCGCTTTCCTGACCGCTGTCGCCAAGGGTGAAGCGAAATCCCCGCTCATCTCCCGGGTGCGCGCCACCGAACTGCTGGGCACCATGCTCGGCGGCTATAACATCCAGTCCCTTATCGACCTGCTCGACGACGCGGAATGTGCGCCGGCTGCCGTCAAGGCGCTGTCCCACACCCTGCTGATGTTCGATTACAAGCATAGCGTCAAGGCCAAGGCCGACGCCGGCAACGCCCACGCCCAACAAGTCATGAAGTCCTGGGCCGAGGCGGAATGGTTCACCAGCCGGCCCAAGGTGCCGGAAAAAGTGACTGTGACCGTCTTTAAAGTCCCCGGCGAAACCAACACCGATGATCTGTCCCCCGCCCCGGATGCCTGGAGCCGCCCGGACATTCCGTTGCACGGTCTGGCGATGTTGAAAATGGCCCGCCCCGGCATCGAACCTGACGAACCCGGCAAGATCGGCCCGCTGAAATTAATTGAATCACTCAAGAAAAAGGGTCATCCGGTTGCGTATGTCGGCGACGTGGTGGGTACCGGTTCCAGCCGCAAATCCGCGACCAACTCGGTGCTGTGGTGGACTGGCGAGGATATTCCCCATGTCCCCAACAAGCGCTTTGGCGGCTACTGCCTGGGCGGTAAAATCGCCCCAATCTTCTTCAATACCCAGGAAGACGCCGGCGCATTGCCGATCACCGATTGCGACGTGACCCAAATGAATATGGGCGATGTCATCGACATTTACCCGTATGAAGGCGTGGTCAGGAATCATGACAGCGGCGCCGAACTGACCCGGTTTGGCTTCAAATCCGATGTGCTGCTCGACGAAGTGCAGGCGGGCGGGCGCATCAACCTGATCATCGGGCGTGGCCTGACCGACTGGGCGCGGGAAGTGCAGAGCCTCGGCCACAGCACGGTCTTCCGTCGCCCCGTGCCAGCCACCGGCTCCAATAAAGGCTTCACCCTGGCGCAGAAGATGGTCGGCAAGGCGTGCGGCGTGGCGGGCATCCGCCCCGGCACCTACTGCGAGCCGAAGATGACCACGGTCGGCTCCCAGGACACCACCGGCCCGATGACCCGCGACGAGTTGAAAGACCTGGCTTGCCTGGGTTTCTCCGCCGATCTGGTCATGCAGTCGTTCTGCCACACCGCCGCCTATCCCAAGCCAGTTGACGTGCAGACCCATCACACCCTGCCCGATTTCATCTCCAGTCGCGGTGGCGTGGCGCTGCGGCCCGGCGACGGCATCATTCATAGCTGGCTGAACCGGATGTTGTTGCCTGATACGGTCGGCACCGGCGGCGACTCGCACACCCGTTTCCCGATTGGCATCAGTTTCCCCGCCGGCTCCGGTCTGGTAGCCTTCGCCGCCGCGACCGGCTCCATGCCGCTGGACATGCCGGAATCAGTGCTGGTGCGTTTCAAGGGTCAGATGCAGCCCGGCATTACCCTGCGTGATCTGGTCAATGCCATCCCCTATGCGGCGATTCAGTCCGGCCTGTTGACCGTGGCGAAGGAAGGCAAGAAAAACATCTTCTCCGGGCGCATTCTGGAAATTGAAGGTCTGCCGGATCTGAAAGTCGAGCAGGCGTTTGAACTGTCCGACGCTTCCGCCGAACGCTCCGCCGCCGGCTGCACGGTGCGGCTGAACAAGGAGCCGATCATCGAATACTTGAATAGCAACATCACCCTGCTCAAGTGGATGATCGCCAACGACTATGCAGACCCCAAGACCCTGGAGCGGCGCATCAAGGGCATGGAAGAGTGGCTGGCGAATCCGACCTTGATGGAGCCGGACGCCGACGCCGAATATGCGGCAGTGATCGACATCGACATCAGCGCGATCAAGGAACCGCTGCTGGCTTGCCCGAACGATCCTGACGATGTCAAGACGCTGGCGGATGTGGCTGGCGACAAGATCGACGAGGTGTTTATCGGTTCCTGCATGACCAACATCGGCCACTACCGCGCTGCGGGCAAGGTGCTGAGCGGACAGGCGAATATCCCAACCCGGCTGTGGATTTCCCCGCCGACCAAGATGGACGCCCATCAACTGAGCGAAGAAGGCTACTACGCCATCTACGGCGCGGCTGGCGCACGGATGGAAATGCCCGGTTGCTCGTTGTGCATGGGCAATCAGGCGCGAGTGGCGGATAACGCGACCGTGGTGTCGACCTCGACCCGTAACTTCCCCAACCGGCTGGGCAAGGGCGCGAATGTGTACCTGAGTTCGGCGGAACTGGCGGCGGTCTGCGCGCTGCTCGGTAAAATCCCGACCTTTGATGAGTATATGAAGTACATGGGCGAAATTACTACCAAGGGCGCTGAGATCTACCGTTATCTGAACTTCAATCAGGTGCCGGAGTATCAGGAAGTCGCGGATACGGTGAAGCTGGCGGCGTGATGCGTTAAACCGAGACCCCGGCGCAAGCCGGGGGTTTCTGAAAGTGCATTGAAGCCTTTAGTTGTTTCGGCGAAATTCAACTGAGGAAAATAGCCATGCTCGACCGGTCGTTATGCCCAGCGGTCGAACGCGACCCCCAGCGTTTGGGCGGTATTTGGGTCTTTCGCGGTACGCGCATTCCTGTGTCAGCATTGTTTGAAAATCTCGAAGATAGTGCCCAAATTTCTCAGTTTTTAGAGTGGCTTCCTAGAGTTAACCTCAGTCCAGACCAAAATTCTCCTTTCCCGGTGGGAAGGGGTTGGATGATCGAA
>CAZDVY010000196.1:0-4360 GCA_964508935.1 uncultured Candidatus Competibacteraceae bacterium
CACCTCGACCCGCCAGCCGATCAGCAACACGCTGCCGGTCTGGCGACGCTGCCCGGTATCGGTGAACTCGAACACATACAACCGTTCCCACTTCAACCGACCATCATGGTCGCGGCGCAGCCCTAACCGCTCCAAGGCCACGGTATCATCCAGCAGTTGCACGTTGACCTGGCGGCAGGCGTGGGAACTGGCGGCGCGGGCTTGTTCGCGGGCGCCGAGGCTATCCCGCCAGAACCACAGGCCGACACCGGTCACCAGTAATAAACTGATGATCCAGTAAAAATTCATAACAGCGGCTTCAACCGGGCCAGGATGTCGTCCCGCGCCTGCGCCAGCAGCGACTCCCGATCCAGACTGTCGAGAATCTCCTGCACCACCCGCTTCGGCCCGCCTTCGCCCCAGGATTTGCCCTGGACGAAATACTGTTCCGCCGCCTTGCCCACCACATAAGTCCCGTACCAGGCCACCGCGCCCTGCGCCCCGGCAGTGACCAGCGTGGACAGGCCGAGACTCACCCCTTTCAACGCCGCTGCCGCCAGATTCATCGCCCACACCGTACCCATCAGGAACGCCAGTTGAATCGAGATGGTTTTCAGCAGGGAACCGGCCTCGCTGCGGGTGATCGGCAAGCCATACACCCGGCTCAGATGCAGGATCATCGCCGCATCGGTGGCAATCGCCGCCAGAATGTCCGCGACCGGGATTGGGTTAAGCGCCACCGCCACGCCCTTGGCCAGACAGTAATTGCGCACCACTTTTTCCGCCAGATCGTGGCGAATGGTAATGATTTCCTTGGTCAGCCGGTCGGAGAAGCGCCCGGCGAACAAGCCGGCGTTGAGCGCGGCCATGGTCTTGCCTTCGGCTTTGAGAATGTCCCAAATGCGTTCGCGCAAGGCATTGACGTTCGGCGCGGGCCGACGGCGCGTTTCGGTTTCATGGCCTTCAGCATCGACCAGAATGACAATCCGTTCAGCGGGTTGCGCGGCGACAGTCAAAATGTCCTGGGGCAAAATCAGCCCCTCGGTACGCTGGCGCAGGGTGTCCAGCAACAGTTGCCGATCCGCCAGGGTGTAGCGGTCGATCTTGTTCAGCACCAGCACCAGGCGCTGCGCCAGACTTTTCACCTGGCGCAACGCTTTCAACTCGGTGTCGGTGATGTCGCCATCGACCACGAACAGCACCAGATCGCTGCGGCTGGCGACTTCGTGGGCGAGTTGCTCGCGCTCCTCGCCGGCGACCTCGTTGATGCCAGGGGTGTCGATCAGAAACACCCCGCCGGCGTCGTACTCCTGCCAGCGGGCGTGCGTGGCGCGGGTGGTTTCGCCGTGCAGGGGACTGGTGGAAAACTTCGCTTCACCGAGCAAGGCATTCAACAGCGCCGACTTGCCGACGCTGACCCGGCCAAACACCGCGATATGAATATGACCATGCTCAATTTTTTCCAGCAGCAACTGCAACTGCTGGTAATCCTCGGCCAGCGCCGCCCGCACCGGCGGCGGCACGCGCTGATCGTCGAGCAACTCGCGCAGGCTTTCGCGGGCCAGCGCCAGATGGGTATCGCCGCTCACCAGCGCCGATTCTGGCGCTGCGGTCTTCTCTCCGCCCTGCCGGAACCAGTGCGGCCAGCGCTCGAACCAGTGATGCAGACTTTCCCGGACGTGCGCCAGGTAGTCATCGCCGCTCGCCGACGGCGGTTCCGGCGTTGTCGCCGTCTTTTTCTCTGGACCAGACCAGTTGGGCAAAACGTCTTGCACGCGCTTCCAAATCTTCACTCAAGTTATCCTCAAACATCCGCAGGGTCGGCCCATTCACCAGATCGCCGCGACTTTCCAGGGAGCGGGCCACCGCCTTCCCCAGACTCTCGAAGATCAGACCATAAACCACGGCGTGAATCATGCCGCCCACGACGGTGCCCATGCCAGGAAAGGCCTTGAACACGTTGCCGACCAGCGCCAGCAGCAGATTGAGGCTGCGCTTGATCTGATTGCCGGCCAAATCGAGAAACCGCTGCATGTCCATCTCCCGCGCCGGCGCTTCATACAGGGCGCACAGCTCTTTGAGCAGGTTATAGCCGAGATAGCCCTGAATCAGCACATCGGTTCCCGGACTGACCGCCGCCAACGCCCCGAACACCGCCTTGCGCGAATAACTTTGAATAATCGCGTCGGCCTTGCCGCGTCGATATTCGGCGACCGCACAATCGAGCTTCTGCTGGGCCAGGACAAACACCGCGGTATCGCGCAGCGCGTCCAGCACCTGGGGATCAGCGTCGAGATAACGCTGCAAGGCGCGGCGCAATTCCTCGACCTGGGGCTGACGCTCGCGCAGCGTGGTTTCTTCGCGCCCGTCATGGTAAATGCGCGTCACTTCTTCCACGCCGCCGCACTGCACCGGAACCACTTCGATCTGTTCGCCGACCCGCTCCGCCAGCCGTTCGCGCACCCGCTCCAGGTCCGCCTCGCTGTAGCGGTCCACCTTGTTCAAGGCCACGATCAGCGGACTGCCCAGATCAACCAGCGTGCGCAGCGCCTGATATTGATCGCGGGTCAGGTCACCCTCACAGACGTAGAGGATCACATGGGCGCGCAGCGCTTCATCGCGGGCCATACGGTCCAGGCGGCCGTCGGCTTCGTTCAAACCGGGCAGATCAGCCAAAATCAGCCGGTCGCCGGCCGAGCTGGTCCAGGTGTAATAGGCAATTTCCCGGGTGGTGCCGCCGCGCACGTCCACCGCGATCTCGGTGCCTGGCAACAGGGCGCGGATCAGCGAGGATTTGCCGGCGCTGATTTCGCCAAACACCGACACGATGATCTCCCCGGCGGCGCGGCGGCGCTGCAATTCCTCCAGTTCACGGCGAATATCAGCCACCGCAACGCCCGCTGCTTCGCTGCGCTCCAACCGCTGGCGCAGGGTGGCTTCATCAGGCGGCGGCTGCGGTGCAGCCGGACGGGACGATGGGCCGGCAGGCCGACCCCAATGCAGAACCCGCCAGACGCCATAGGCCCCGCCGATACTCAATCCGCCGAGCAGCAGCAGGTAGATGATCCAAAAAACGGGACCGCGCTGTTGCAAACGCTCCCAGACCGACAGGCTCAGATCGGTGATGTACAGCACCAGCACCAGCAGGAACGCCACACCGATGCTGGCCCCGACCGCCAGCAGCAGGCGCACCGGCAGCCAGGCGCGGGCGGCGGGCGACAACGGCAATTTAGACAGCGGCATCGGATGCAAACAGATCGCGGAAGGACTGCGGGGTTTTCTGCACAGCGCGCTGCTGATAATCGAAGAACACGATGCCGGTTTTAGCGCGAGCGACCTCGCGACCACTGGTCTGTTCGGTCACCCGGTACACAAAATCGCAGCCGTATTTGTTGAAATCAGTCGCGGTGACCGCGATGTTCAGCATTTCGCCGGGGAATGCTTCGGATTTATAGACGATCACACTGTCGGCCATGATGATGCCCGCGCCGCCAATGTCGAGTTCGCTCAACCCATAGTGCGCCAAAAAGCGCACCCGCGCTTCGTGCAGCAGACCGAGCAGGGAATCATTGCCCATGTGGCCGCCGTAATTGACATCGGTGATTCTGACCCGCAGTTCGGTGCTGAAGGGAAAATGCTCCGGCAGATCCAGTTTGATTCGCGCCATGCCTTGCCTCGCCATCCGGCGAAAATTCATTCTACTAATGAAAGGGTTATTTAAACCACACCGCCGGTGGGCAGTGCGGTCGCCGCAAGGATTGTATACGATTATCGGACAAAAGAGGCGCGGCAAGTCGTACCGGGTCTTGCTGACGCGGCGAATCAACCCTGGGAATCGGCCAGCACTGTACAAACTACGCACCGATCCTGGCGGGGACCGTCGAACTCGCAGAAAAAGATATTCTGCCAACGTGATAAACCGAGTTGGCCGTCGACGATCGGAATCGTCTCCGACGGCCCGACCAGGCCCGCCTTGAGATGGGCGTCGCCATTACCATCCTGCTGATCGTGCCGCCACACTCCACGCGGAATCAGTTTGTGCAACAGGTCGATGACGTCAGTCTGCACGCTCTCGTCCCAGTTTTCCTGAATCATAATGGCCGCCGTCGCGCCCTGGGCGTAGACCGAAATCAGCCCCTGACGAACGCCACTGGCTTTGACCACTGCTGTGGCTTGTGGCGTGATGTCCAGTAGTTCTTCCCGACGCCGGGTAGATAAATGAATGATCTGACGCATATTGTTGACTTCTTACATTGTCTGGATAGGCATTAATTCTACCTTAACGCGCCGATATCCCGGCTACTCAATAAGGGTCAGGTTTGCCCTGAATCGCCCTGGATTTCGTGGAGGCCTGTTGGTTTGAGTCAAACCGACATGGTTT
>CAZDVY010000197.1:0-4357 GCA_964508935.1 uncultured Candidatus Competibacteraceae bacterium
ATTCGTCGCCTCGATTTCCTGCGAGACGGCGGCGTCGAACCGCGCCTGGGCATCGTAGACATCGGTGATGGTGGCCAGTCCTACCTCAAAGCGCCGGTTGGCCTGCTCCAGTTGGCGGGCGAAGGCGTTCTTCTCGGCGGTGGCGTAGGTCAGGTTGTCCAGCGCCGCCAAGACGCCGAAATAGCCTTGTGAAACCCGCAGGATCAGTTGGTTATTGGTGTTGCGCAGATCCACGTCGGATTGACCGACCACGGCATCCGCCAAGCGTTGCTGCACCAAACGGCCGCGATTGTAAATAGGTTGCTCTAAACCAATCACATAGTTGTGGCTATTAAAATCGGCCTGACCCGACACGGAAGTGCGACCCTGTTCCGCGTTGATGCCCACATTGGGCAGCAGCAGGGAGCGAGCCAGGGGTTTCTCTTCCTGGGCGGCCTCACGGCTGGCGATGGCGGCCTTGAGCACTGGATCGCTGTCCAAGGCCTGGCGATAGACTTGCAGCAAATCTTCCGCCGCCGCCGGCAGGCCACACAGCGCGGCGATCAGTCCGGCCCCTATCCAACGATGCACTCTCGACATCACAAGCAAGTTCCCCTTGATGATGAGACTGGATCAAAACTCGAAGGTCTTGACCGGCGCAGCGCCACGCAGCGGTGGCAACTCAGTGTCGAACAGGCTTTCCCGGGTCCATTCCTGCTCGCCGACCCGGGTGACCAACAACGCTTCCATGACCGGCGGCTGACCGACCACGATGAATAACCGTCCACCCAGACTCAAACTTTGCCGCCAGACCTCGTCGAGCGTGGCGACCGAACCGGTGACGGCAATCACCGGGTAGCGATGCTCGCCCCAGCCCCGACTGGCGTCGCCGGTATGCAGCGCGACGTTGCTTAGCCCATGCGCCTTGAGCTTGCGACGGGCATCCTCGGTAAAGTCGGGAATGATATCCACGCTGACCACGCTGGCGGTCAGCCGGGCCAGACAGGCGGTCAGGTAGCCGCTGCCGGTGCCGACTTCCAGCACATGATCGGTGGGTTGCAGGGCCAGCGCCTGCAGGATGCGGCCCTCGACGTTGGGCTTCAGCATGACTTCGCCATGACCCAGCGGAATGGCGACATCGCTAAACGCCAGATTGCGGTAGCGCTCCGGTACAAAATCCTCGCGCGGCGTCTGGGCGAGAGTGTCCAGCGCTCGCTGATCCAGCACATCCCAGGGCCGGATCTGCTGCTCGATCATGTTGAAGCGCGCCTGCTCGAAATTGAATGCGGTCATGTTCGGGGGTCCTGTCAACGCGGGTTGATTTTTGGAGATTTTGGCGGGGGCAAGGCCCCCGGTTTGGCTTCAGGGCAGGTTTATTCTAACACAAGGTCTTTTGTTGCAGCGCAGGGCTAGAGGAAGGTCGCTCCTACCGAAAACAGTCGTTCGACTTCCGGGATCTGCTTCTTATCGACCAGGAACAGGATGACATGGTCCTCGGCCTGGATCATGGTGTCGTGATGGCAGATGATTACCTCATCCTCGCGAGCGATCGCGCCAATCGTGGCGCCGGGCGGCAGACGGATTTCATCGAGACGCCGGCCGACCACCTTGGAGGTTTTGTAATCACCGTGAGCGACCGCTTCGATAGCTTCAGCGGCCCCGCGTCGTAGGGAGTGGACCTTGGCGACATCACCGCGCCGGACATAGGCCAGCAGGCTGCCGATGGTGGCCTGTTGCGGTGAGATGGCGACATCGATGATGCCGGACGATTCGACCAGATCGACGTAGGACACCCGGTTGATCAACGCCATGACCTTGTGGGCGCCCATCCGCTTGGCCAGCATCGCCGACAGGATATTGGCTTCGTCGTCGTTGGTGACGGCGCAAAAGACATCGACATGCTCGATATTTTCCTGCCGCAATAAATTTTCATCGGCAGCGTCGCCCTGCAAGACAATGGCCCGACTCAGCCGTTCGGACAGCCGGCGGGAGGTTTCGATATTGTGTTCAATCACCTTGACCTGGAATTTTTCCTCCAATCCCTGGGCCAGCCGGGCGCCGATATGCCCGCCGCCTGCTACGATCACCCGCTTGACCATCCGGTCCAGTTTGCGTAGCTCATTGACGATGGCGCGAGCGTTTTTGCGGGCGGCGATGAAGAAGACTTCATCATCCGCTTCGATCTGCGTATTGCCTTCCGGCTGGATGGGACGGCCCTGGCGAAAAATGGCGGCGACCCGGGTTTCGATGCCCGGCATCCGATCCGGCAGAAACCGCAGCGCCTGGCCGACCAGGGAACTGCTCTCATAGGCCTTGACGCCCATGAGCCGCACCTGGCCGTCGGCAAAGTCCAACACCTGCAGTGCGCCGGGGTGTTCGATGATGCGCTGAATGTATTCGGTCACCAATTGTTCAGGGCTGATCAACACATCAATCGGCAAGGCTTCGTCCTTGAACAGCGCATCCTGGTGAGCGATATAACTGCTCGACCGCACCCGGGCAATCTTGGTGGGGGTGTTGAACAGGGTATAGGCAATCTGGCAGGCGACCATGTTGACTTCGTCGTTGTCCGTGAGCGCGATCAACATGTCGGCATCGGCGGCGCCGGCCTGCTCCAGTATCGCTGGATGGGAGGCGTGACCGCACAGGGTGCGCAGATCGAGTCGATCCTGCAACGCCTGTAGCCGCTCGGCGTTGGCGTCGATCACAGTTACGTCGTTAGCCTCGCTCGCCAGAATATGCGCTACTGATCCCCCCACCTGCCCGGCACCAAGAATGACGATTTTCATGGCCGGTTCTCACTCATCGAGCGCTTTCTTGGGATCAATGCCCAAGGCGCGCAGCTTGCGGTAAAGATTGGTCCGTTCCATGCCCACCCGTTCCGCCAATCGGGCGACATTGCCCTCGCATTCACGAAACTGCTGCATCAGGTAGGTCCGCTCGAACTGTTCCCGCGCCTCACGCAGTGGCAGGTTCAGGGGAATGCTGCCGACATCATGGGATTTGGCGGTAGTGGCGCCGCGCACGGCGGCATCGACTTCTTCCTGGGTGATCTCTTCCTCGCCGCCCAGAATCAGCAGACGCTGCACCAGATTCTTGAGTTCGCGGATATTGCCCGGCCAGTTGTAGTTGCGCAGCCGGTTCTGGGCGGCCAGGGTGAAATGACGGTAGGCCAGATTTTCCTGATCGACGAAATAACTGACGTAGTAGTTGAGCAGCTCGGGCACGTCTTCAATATGTTCGCGCAGCGGCGGCAGCTTGATGGGCACGACGTTCAACTGGTAGTACAGATCTTCGCGGAACCGACCGAGAGCTACTTCTTGCTCCAAATCCCGATGGGTGGCCGCAGCCACGCGCACGTTAACCCGCACCGGCTCCTTGCCGCCGATGCGCAGGAAGGAGCCGTTCTCCAGGGCGCTGGCCAGTTTGGCCTGGGCTTCCGGGTCCATATCGGCCAGTTCGTCGAGGAACAGGGTGCCGCCGCTGGCCTGTTCCAGCCGACCATAGTGAACCCGCTCGCCCTGCTCGGAACCGAATAGCTCTAGCGTCGCGTTCTCGCGGGCGATAGAGCCGACTCCGACGTCGATGAACGGCCCATGGCGACGCAGGCTGTGGGCATGCAGGAAGCGGGCGTAGACTTCCTTGCCGGTGCCCGGTTCGCCGAAAATCAGCACCGGCGCATCGTGCTGGGCGATTTTTAGTACCTGGGCGCGTAACCGCTGGACAACGTCGCTGCGTCCGACCGGCTCGGAGACGGTGCGCTGCTGACGACGCAGGTTCTGGTTTTCCCGCGCCAGCCGGTCAGCGTCCAGCGCCCGCTCGACCGTCAGCAACAGCTTGGCCATCGACAGCGGTTTTTCGATGAAATCGTAGGCGCCCAACCGGGTCGCTTCCACCGCGGTCTCTACGGTCCCATGCCCCGACATCATTACGACCGGGCAGGGCAGGTGATCGCCTTCACTCCATTCCTTGAGCAGGGTGATGCCGTCCGTATCCGGCATCCAGATATCGAGCAGGATCAGGTCGGGCCGCTGGGCGCGGCGGGCTTCACGGGCGGCGGCGGCGTTTTCCGCCGTCGCTACGCTATAGCCTTCGTCTTCCAGAATTTCCTTCACCAGGTCGCGGATATCAGGCTCATCATCAACGACCAGAATATAAGACGCACTCATCCGGTCTCCTTATCGGGGTTTAACGGCACGGCAGGAACCGCGGGCGGGGTCATAGACCCGGCGGCCTCGGGGCGGAACGGGAGTCGGATCACGATTCGGGCGCCGCCCTCTGCGGGCGTTTCCAACTGGATCCAGCCGCCGTGCTCCTCGACAATTTTCTTGACAACGGCTAATCCTAGCCCGGTTCCCTTGGGTTTGGTAGTCACATA
>CAZDVY010000198.1:0-4335 GCA_964508935.1 uncultured Candidatus Competibacteraceae bacterium
ATGAGCCTGATGCAGATGTTGTTGCTGCGCAGCCTGGTGGCGCGGTTCTGGGAGCAGCCCTATCCGAACCGGCAACTGGCGCGCTGGGGCACGCAAGTGCATGATCGGTTCATGTTGCCGCACTATGTCTGGGAGGATTTCCGCGATGTCATCAGCGAGCTGAACGACGCTGGTTATCCGTTTGAAAGCGACTGGTTCCTGCCGTTCTTCGAGTTCCGGTTCCCGCACTACGGCAATATCGTTCAGCGGGATATTGACCTGGAATTGCGTCAGGCGCTGGAGCCGTGGCATGTGCTCGGCGAAGAGCAGGCGCTGGGCGGCACCGCCCGCTATGTCGATTCGTCGGTGGAGCGAATGCAGGTCAAGGTGCGCGGCATGACCGGCGAGCGGCATGTAGTGGCGTGCAACGGGCGGCGCGTGCCGTTGCGTCCGACCGGGATCGCCGGGGAATTCGTCGCTGGGGTGCGTTACCGCGCCTGGCAACCGCCTTCAGCGCTGCATCCCACCATCCCGGTTCATGCGCCGCTGATTTTCGACATTGTGGATACCTGGAACCAGCGCTCCATCGGCGGCTGCACTTACCATGTCCAGCATCCGGGCGGGCGCAATCCGGCCGTCTTCCCGATCAACGCTAATGAGGCCGAAGCGCGCCGTTTCGCCCGGTTCTGGCCCTACGGCCATACGCCAGGACTGATGGTTGCGCCAGAGGAAGACCCCAATCCCAATTTCCCGTACACTTTGGATTTACGGCGGCAGCGGTAAATCGCTGAGAGAGTCTGTTTGAATGCTGCTTCCTCCTCCGCACCGGAGGAGGAAGTTGCGATCAATCCATAAAGAATCAATCAAAATCAATTAATACTGGTGGCATCGACATGGATTTTGGGAGTTACATTCGATGGCTTCGCCAACAACGTCATCAGGTCAACAGCCATTATACAATACAGCAGACCGCTCAACGGGTTGGCATTGGAACCACCTATCTCAGCCGGATTGAACGAAATGATGTGTCGCCGCCGTCAGAAGACGTGATTCGGCGGTTAGCAGCCGATTTGGGAGAAGACGCTGATGTTTTGCTGGCGCTGGCTGGCAAACTGGCCAGCGATCTGCGCGAGACGATCATCCAGCGGCCGATTCTATTTGCTGAATTGATCCGGAACTGGGGTGATCTGTCCGATCAAGAATTGGCAGAACGGGTGTCCAAGCTGCGCAGCAGGCGATGGTAGCGACCGTTTAGTACGGTTGAACCGGAGGGTCGATACGGATGAGAGTCGTGCAGAGCTGGGATGATGGCGTCGTCGATGATGTTCGCTTGACCGAATTATTACGGCGTTATCAAGCCAAGTCAGCTTTCAATCTGAACCCGGGTCTGCATCTGCGTCAGCGGTCGTGCGGTTGGCGGTATGGCGACAAGGAGGTCTGGCGCTTGGGACGGGATGAACTGGTCGACGTGTATGCTGGCTTCGAAATCGCCAACCACTCCCTGACTCATCCTTATTTGCCTGATCAATCGCCGGCAGACCTGGAACGGGAAATACGGGATAGCCGGCATCTTTTGCAGGATTGGTTTCAACAACCGGTGCAGGGATTTTGCTATCCCTTTGGCGGTTTCAATCCGGCGGTTAAGGAAGTCCTTCGCGCTGCCGGACATATTTATGCCCGCACGGTGGCTGAGGTGGAGCCGGTGTTTCCACCCGCGGACCCGCTGGAATTGGGCGTGAACTGCCGGTTTGCAGACCCTGCATTCTGGACCCGCTACGAACGCGCCAAGGCAGTAAATGGCGTGTTTTTCTTCTGGGGCCACAGCTATGAACTGGTCAATGAGGCGATATGGGCCGATCTGGAGCACAAGATCGCCGGTATCAGCGCTGATCCGGCGGCAGAGTGGGTGAATCTCGAAACTCTATTTGCTGAGTAGCCAGGTCCCCTGTCCTTGGCGGTGGGCATAACCGAATTATTCCCCGGTGGAAACAACGTCCGTTGGACATGTTCTGCCTCGAACCACGCTAAAACTTCATTCCGCCACGCTGCTCGCGGGCCAACAGGCGCCAGTGTTGTAACCGGCGCCTGAAAACTGCCAGCGCTTTTTCAGCCCCGGCAAGGCCTCATACAGAGGCTGGCTATGACGGGCCAGGATGATTTTATCCCGCTCTGTGACCAGCACTGCCACTTGATCCATCATATTTAATGTGAGTTCCGGCTAAGGACGGGGAGGCGGCTCCTGGAGCGGAACCGGCTAAGGTTCCCGTATTGCCCCCGCTGCTCCAGGAGTCACCCCGATGATCTGTACTGCACGGAAGTTTCTGTGGCTATTGCCGCTGCTGGGTTTCCTTGGCGATTTCCCGCTGTACCAGCCGGGTCACATCCGACAGCCCCACCGCCAGCGCCGTCAGAATATCATCCACCGTCAAAATACCTACCAGTACGCCCTCTTCGTCAACAACGAGCAGGCGGCGAATGCCCTTGGCGCTCATCCGATCCAGCATGCGCCAGAAATTATCATCCTCCCGCGCTGTTACCAGATGGCTGCTCATCACATCGCTCACAGTGACCGTTTCGGGAGAAAGATTCTGGGCGAGTACCTCCACCACCAGATCACGATCGGTGATGATCCCAATGGGATAGTCCTTGTCGCTGCGACGCTCCACCACTACGACCGTGCCGACATGATAATGGCGCATCATCCGGGCGATTTCCCGGATTTCCGTGGCTCTATCGGTTGTAATGACATGGCGGTTGCAGTATTGGCCCACTGACATGATTGTTTACTCCTTCGGGACGCGATCAACAGCATTGGAAGAGAAGATTGTTCGCCATTCCGGCCATGCCCGCAAGGGGCGAACATGATCGGGGTGATCGTTGTTGCTGGATATTCGCCAACCTGGACGCTGGAAACGAAAAAGCCCCGCACAGCGGGGCTTCCTGAAAAGATTCAGCGCAATAGTGAATGTTGCCGTAGTGAATGTTTCAGGCGACGGTCACACCCGCGTCGAGATAGACATCCTGAATGGCGTTGAGGATGACGACACCGTCTTTCATCGGCCGCTGGAAGGCCTTGCGCCCGGAAATCAAGCCCATACCGCCGGCGCGCTTGTTGACGACCGCCGTCGTCACCGCCGCTTCGAGGTCGCCCGCGCCTTTGGATTCGCCGCCGGAGTTGATCAGGCCGGCGCGGCCCATGTAGCAGTTAGCGATTTGATAGCGGCACAGGTCGATTGGATGATCGCTGGCCAGGTCGGTGTAGATCTTCTTGTCGAACTTGCCGTAGCTGGAACCGCCCATGTTCAGGGCTTCGAAACCGCCGTTATTTTCCGGCAGCTTCTGCTTGATGATGTCCGCCTGAATGGTGACGCCCAGGTGATTGGCCTGGCCGGTCAGATCGGCGGAAACATGATAGTCCTTCTCCTTGGTCTTGAAAGCATTGTTACGCAGATAGCACCACAGCACGGTCGCCATGCCGAGTTCGTGGGCCATCTGGAAGGCTTGCGCTACTTCGACAATCTGGCGGCCGCTTTCCGGTGAACCGAAGTAGATAGTCGCGCCGACCGCCGTGCAACCCATGTCATAGGCTTCCTTGATGGTGCCCCACATGATCTGGTCAGCCTTGTTGGGGAAGGTCAGCAACTCGTTATGGTTAATCTTGACCAGAAACGGGATCTTGTGTGCGTACTTGCGGGCGACCATGCCGAGCACCCCATAGGTGGAAGCTACGGCGTTACAGCCGCCTTCGATAGCCAGTTTGACAATATTTTCGGGATCAAAATAAATAGGGTTCTTGGCGAAACTGGCGCCGCCAGAATGCTCGATGCCCTGGTCGACCGGCAGAATGCTCAGGAAGCCGGTGCCAGCCAGCCGTCCGGTATTGAACATGCGCTGCAGATTGCCCAGCACTCGCGGGTTACGGTCGGTGGGAGCAAAGACGCGATCCACGAAATCCGGGCCGGGCAGATGGAGTGATTCCTTGCTGATTTTCGGACTATTGAAACCCAACAGGAAATCAGCCTGGGGACCCAGCAATTCAACAATCTTGCTCATGAGGGAAGCCTCCTTCGAGTGGTAGGGGTTTGACAAGGTAGAATATTTTGAACCCACTGCGGCCCGGTATCAATCCAGCCTGCGCAACACGGCTATGATGACGGCGGGGTGCGGGCTATACTGAATTTCGCAACAACCGGTTTTTCCATTTACTCCCCCTATCATGAGGAATTATCAACATGGCGCAACTCAAACCCGGCGTTGTCACGGGCAAAGATTATCTGACGCTGGTCGCCGCGGCGAAGGCTGGCGGTTATGCCCTGCCGGCGGTCAATGTCTCCAGCAGCAGCACGATTAACGCGG
>CAZDVY010000199.1:0-4262 GCA_964508935.1 uncultured Candidatus Competibacteraceae bacterium
GTTGGCAATCAGGCTTGCAGCTTCCATTTATTGTCTCCCGTTGAGAGGTTGGGGGGTGTGGATGAAAAAATCTTGGGTTTACAGGAAGCCGGCGGTGAGTAAGGCCGCCGGCCCGTCAGGCTTGCAATGAGCTTTGCTTAATGATCTTCGTGCGCCATGCTCAGGTACACGATCGTCAACACCATGAAGATAAAAGCTTGCAGAGTGATGATCAGGATGTGAAACACCGCCCATGGCCAACCGAGAGTGAACTGAATCCACCAAGGCAGCAAGGCTATCAGGATGAAAATCAGCTCGCCGGCATAAAGGTTGCCGAAAAGCCGCAGACCGAGCGAGATGGGCTTAGCCAAGTCTTCAACAATCCGCAGTAGCAGATTAAAGGGCATGAACCACTTGCCGAAGGGATGGGTCAGCACTTCCATGGTGAAATGGGCGATGCCCTTGACCTTGATGCTGTAGTAGTAGACGAGCAGCAGCACCGCAATCGACATGCCGAAAGTCGAATTCAGATCGGTAGAGGGGACGACACGCAAATATGGGATGCCCAGTACTCCAGCGATGGCGGGCAACAAATCGACGGGTACTAGATCCATGGCGTTCCACAGGAACACCCAGACAAAGATCGTCAACGCCAGTGGCGCAATCACCGGATTGCGGCCATGAAAAGAATCCTTGACCTGGGTATCGACGAATTCCACCATGATTTCGCAGAAATTCTGCAGCCCCCCCGGCACGCCGCTGGTTGCTGATCTTGCGGCTTTCCTGAACAGCCACAGGAACAGTACGCCTAGACTGATCGAAAAGAATAGGGTGTCAATATGAAGGGCCCAGAAACCTTCACCCACCTTGAGATTGGTGAGATGATGGACGATATATCCCGTCATGGAATGACCACTTTCGCTCATGGCGTCCTCACTGAAACATTGGAAGCATGGAATGTGAAGGGTAGTGCCAGCCAGTACGCCATCAGCGCCGCCATGTACGCCAGCAAGAGGGGAAGCGGTGAAACAGGCAGCCAGAGAAGAGCCGCACTGAGCAGGATGATGGTCAACAATAGCTTGCCGGCTTCGCCGACGTAAAATGCCCGGGCGATTTTAGCGGCAGGCTCGCCGATGCGAGCCGAAAAGACTTTACTAGCAAAATACAGGGTGACTATCGCGCTGATTCCCCCTCCGACAACCGCTGAGCAGGCGGCGCGAAAATCAGTGGAGACCAACGAAACAACAGCAATCAACAGCGTGACAAGCAGTTGAATGGAGATGATTTTTTGGATGGCCTTTCTTGTGCCGATGGCTGGCATTGTTGTAATGGCCCGAGCGCCGCGGGATACCGGCATATTTGTATTCTTTGGTTTTAATTTGATTTTGATTTTTTAATTTTGGTCCGCTGGCGGCCGCTTCCGTTCTGTCGATCCGACATTCTTCTCTAGCCATGCGAAGTGTGAGGATTATAAAAACTCGATGCACTGGGGTCAATGAAAATTACGGTGTCACTTCATCTTGGCAAGAATCCCATCCAATTCATCCAAACTGTTGTATTGAATGACAACACGCCCTTTACCCGAAGCGCCATGCCGGACCTGCACCCGTGCACCCAACCTTTGCGACAGGTCATTTTGCAACAGGTGAATATCCGGATCGATAGGTTTAGCCGATGGAGCGGGCGCGGCATCTGATTGCTGGAGGCGCTGCGCCAGTTGTTCGGTCTCCCGGACCGAAAGCCCACGCAACAGGACCTGATGAGCCGCTTCTCGCTGCAGAGCAGGCGACAACGGCAGTAAAGCACGGGCATGACCCATATCCAGCTTACGCGCTATCACCAGTTGCTGCACATCCTCGCTTAATTCCAGCAGACGCAGCAGGTTGGTGACCGCCGCCCGCGACCGGCCTACGGCATCGGCGGCCTGCTGATGGGTTAATTGAAATTCGTTGATGAGCCGTTGCAGTGCGGCAGCTTCTTCCAGAAAATTGAGGTTTTCGCGCTGGATATTCTCAATCAGCGCCACGGCGATAGCCGCCTGATCCGACACTTCGCGGATGACTGCCGGCACCTCGTGCAGCCCTGCCATTTGCGCCGCCCGCCAGCGCCGTTCGCCGGCAATCAGCTCATAGCGATCCCTGCCCAGCGGCCGCACCAATACCGGCTGTACAACGCCCTGCACACGGATCGAAGCGGCCAGTTCCTGGAGGGTGTCTTCACGTAAATCCTGACGCGGTTGATAACGACCCCGCTGGATACACTCGACCGGCAACGATCGCAGGGCTTCGGCGGCGGACGAATCTGGCGCTACTCCGTCAATCCGCCTGGCTTCAACTAAACTGGTTCCATCCCGTGCAGCCGCAGTTCCCGCGCCCAGCAGGGCGTCGAGTCCTCGGCCCAGGCCGCCTTTTTTCCTGATCATGCGCCCACCTCATCCCTAGCCGTCAACGTGGGCCGTCGCAGCCGTTTCCGTACTTCCTTGGCCAGTTCCTGGTAACTCTGCGCGCCGCGCGAGCTGTCGTCGTAATGAATAATGGGCAACCCATAGCTGGGCGCTTCAGCCAACCGCACGTTGCGTGGAATGAGCGTTTCGAACACTGTCGCCCCGAAATGCGCCATGATCTGAGCGGATACGTCATTGGCCAGTCGGTTGCGCGGATCGAACATGGTGCGCAACACGCCTTCAATACGCAGGTCAGGATTGGTGGACTTGCGCACCTTCTCGATCGTGTCCAGCAGCGCCGAAAGACCTTCCAGAGCGTAATACTCGCACTGAACGGGAATAATCACTGACTGGGCCGCAGTCAGGGCATTGACCGTCAACATATTCAGGGACGGCGGGCAGTCGATCAGGATGACATCGAAATTCCACACCACCGGCGCGAGCGCATCGCGCAGCCGGGTCGGCGCATGGTCGATCTGCAGCAGGTTGACTTCAGCGGCAGTCAGGTCACCATTAGCCGGCAACAGGCGCATCTGCGCTTTTTCCACCCATTGCAGGGCGTCCGCCAGGGTGGCTTCCCCCATCAGAACATCGTAGCTGGTAGCGGAGACCGTGTGCTTGTCGATCCCGCAGCCCATGGTGGCGTTGCCCTGCGGGTCAAGATCGACGAGCAACACCCCCAGCCGCAATGCCGACAGACAGGCGGCCAGATTGACTGCAGTAGTAGTCTTGCCGACCCCGCCCTTTTGATTAGTGATTGCAATGATATGAGCCATGAATTCAGTCCCGGGAAGCAGGCGCAGGAGCCAGATACACCAGATGGCGCTCAGCCTCCAGGTTCGGCACATGCAACGGATAAACGCCGGCCAGGACATAACCCGGCGGCAGGCGGGCCAGCTCGTCGTCGGGGAATACGCCCTTCATAGCCAATAACCGGCCAGTGGGCGCACAGAGTCGACCAGCGCTTGCCAGCAAATCCGCCAAGGTCGCGAACGCTCGCGACACGACACTGTTGAATAAGGGGGCAGGCTGATAGTCTTCGACCCGACTGCGCACGACTTCAACGTTCTTCAACTGCAGTTCGGCGACCGCCTGAGTCAGGAACCGGGTGCGTTTGCCATTACTGTCCAGCAGGCAAAATTCCAGACTAGGCCATGCCACCGCCAGTGGAATACCGGGCAACCCGGCGCCGCTGCCGACATCTAAAACACGCGGTCCGTTGATCCAGGGCAGGATGGACAAACTATCCAGCAAATGCCGGATCACCATCGCGTCGGGATCGCGCACCGCAGTCAAATTGTAGGCGCGGTTCCAGCGCTCCAGCAGCGCTAGATAGGCCGCCAGTCGCTCGACCGCTCCGTCAGGCAACAGGATACCCAGTCGTTCGACGCCTTCAATGATGGATTGCTCGATGCTCATCAGCCGTTATGGATTACTTGTGGAACCATCTGGAAAGATTGGGGGCATTGTAACATGTTGACCGGCAATGACAGGGGCCTACCTGCGTCGCCGACTTACCACCTAATTCAGTTTAAGCTAACCTTATGCGTTGGGTGAACTGAGGTACGAGGTAGCGAGGATGGGAACGGTGCGGCGGTTGGCGAGGGAAGCGAAACGGGGGCTGAACGCGGCGCTGCCGAAACTGCGCAAGACGGTGGTGCGCAAGGTGGTCTTGGCGGTCAGGCGATGATCGAGGGGCGAATCCCGAACACGGCGGAACTGGTTAATCTCCTGCCGCTCGATACCGAATGGCAAGACACATGTGCGAGCAGTGGCTACGCCGATTGTTAAAGAATCCGGTAGTGTTCTAGACTTGGAGTTTACACCAAGACCCCAAATT
>CAZDVY010000200.1:0-2226 GCA_964508935.1 uncultured Candidatus Competibacteraceae bacterium
GCCCTAGACCACTTTGCGTAAAGTTGGAACTCCCCAAAATGACGTGTTCACGCTGACCATTGTCGATATGGTAGAGCTTGCCGTGCAGTAAATTCGCTTGGCGAATGGAACGAATTTCAACTTTCTTTTCTATCCAGTTCGCACATTGCTTTGCAATAGCGTTCTGTGGAAGTCGATTCCCCAACGAGATGCCTTCATCTTCAATTTTGAATGACTTGCTATCGGTTTTATTCGGATCAAGCAAATTGATAAAACGAGGTTCACCGAACAGGAAACGCAGGCTATCAATTTGGTCCAGTTGATCAGCCAGTGCTTCATAGGCGTAAATCGTGAAATAGGCGGAAACAATCGATAGGGCACTGCCAGTACAGATCTTCTCTTTAAGAAAATCAGCAACTTTGCCACGCTTATGATTGTCCCGAATACCGGAGAAAGACAGATATTTTGTCATTGCAATTATCCTTAAATAATGGCTCTTCGAGGATTGTTGTGGAACCCACACCGTAGGTCGGGCAAAAGCGCAGCGTTGCCCGACAGGAATACCCATGTCGGGCACATCCTGTGCCCGACCTACGGATTGCTGCACCAACTACTCCACAAGAACCCTCGAAGAACCTCTTTTTTATATCTGCACAAGATCACCCATCCAAGATCAGAATGAGTGGAAACGATCAACCGGCCTTACGGAAGTTGAAAACTAAAATTTTGCGTTCATCGATCAAATCGGTCACCCAATCCACCCAGAATTGCAGCATGGTTTGACGCTACTCACGATACTCCGCTCGGTTGTAAATGCCGCGCACCCCGACTTGCGTATGATTGAGTGCCTTTTCGATCACATCGCCAGCGTAGCCCATTTCATTCAGGCGGGTACTGGCAGTACGGCGTAAATCATGAATCGTAAACTGAGGGATGCTGAAATTGACGCCATCCAAAGCATGATTCAGCGCGGCATCGGAAAGTGGTTGATCCTGAACTCGGCCCGGCAATACCCATTCGGAATCACCCGCCAGCATCTGTAATTCATGGAACAACTCGATGACTTGGCGACTGAGATAGACTACACACAGCTTTTCAGTCTTGGAATGTTCCGGGGGAATCAGCCATTCAGCAGCGTCGAAATGGACATGCTCCCAACGCCCCCGCGTCAATTCTCCCTTCCGGGTTAAGGTCAGCAGCAACAGATGGAGCGCCAGCTTGCTACGGCGAGCGATGTTGCTCTGGTAAAGTTCAATGAGGAAGGTACGAATTTCGGCGGGTTCCAGCGCCCGGTCGCGGGAAGTCAGGGTCGTGACAAATCGGGTCGGCAAACTGGAGATGGGATTATGTTCGATCAGGGTTTGTGCAATAGCGTAATCGAACAAGCGTTTGAGGATACCGCGCAGCAACGCTGCTGCTTTCTCACAGCCTGCATCCCGCTTGCGGAATACGATGTATGGTGTCGAAGGCTTGGATGCCAGGTATACTTTCATCATGTTAAAAAAGCCGACCACTCATGCACCCCGTCACCCTGATCAGTCTGACTGATCCTGGTCAATCGCTGGCCGAGCGGTTGCTAACCCTCTTGCCAGACGCCGAGCATCTCCATCGACCCCAACCTTTTCAAAATACAGTGCGCAAGCGTTTTCTGGCCGGCCATCGGTTAATTCTGCTCTGCGCGGCAGGCATTGCAGTGCGCACCCTCGCGCCAGCGCTGCGTGATAAATATCAGGACCCGGCAGTCTTGATCCTGGATGAACATGGGCGGTTTGTGGTGCCGATCCTGTCCGGTCATGAAGGCGGCGCGAATGAATGGGCGCGACAGATCGCCGAATTCCTGGGCGCCCAAGCGATCATCACCGGTGCGCAGCGCTACACCCAACCCCTGCTCGTTGCGGGCCTCGGCTGCAATCGCGGCTGTCCCCTGGAATCGATACTAGCATTACTCGACGGCACCCTGGCCCGCCATGGTCTGCAACGCAGCGAGCTACAAGGATTGTCCAGCATTGAATTGAAGCAGGATGAAAAAGGTTTACACGAACTGGCGGAAAAACTGGGATTACCAATCACCTTTTACCCAGCCGCCGTGTTGCGGGATTATAGTCACCGGCTCAGCCGTCAATCTGACATCGTGTTCCGCGAAACCGGCTGTTACGGTGTAGCGGAAGCGGCGGCGCTGGCGCACGCCGAGCGACTGGTTCGTCATGACTACCCGGCGGAACTGCTCATCCCCAAGCAGAAAAACGC
>CAZDVY010000200.1:2326-4230 GCA_964508935.1 uncultured Candidatus Competibacteraceae bacterium
CATCTCAGCCCCTGCGCCCGCACCGCTTTGGAATCCTGCACCGATCTGGCCGGTCACGGTCTGTATCTCAACCTGCTCGGCGGGCTGACCGACGGCAAGACCCGTCATAAAACTCCGATGGGCGAGGAACTGGCGCGGGCGACGCTGGCGCTTGACCTAGCCGCCAGCGGTCATACCACCGCTCTGGTCTCCAGCGGCGATGCCGGCATTTATGGCATGGCCACGGTGGTCTTTGAATTGCTGGCCCGCAAACCGAAACCGGAATGGGCCAATGTGGAGATCGAGGTAATTCCCGGCATTTCGGCGATGCAGGCGGCGGCGGCGCGGGTCGGCGCGCCCCTGGCTCACGACTTCTGTGTGATTTCTCTGTCCGATCTGCTGACGCCCTGGGATCTAATCGCCAAACGTATCGACCTGGCCGGTCAGGGTGATTTCGCCATCGCCTTTTACAACGCGGTGTCCAACAAGCGTTCCTGGCAACTGCTGGAAGCCCGGCAAATCCTGCTGCGCCACCGCCAGCCGGACACCCCGGTCATTGTGGCTTTCAACGTCACCCGCAAGGGCGAGCAACTCACCATCACCACCCTGGGCGACCTCGACCCGGAACCGTTGAATATGTTGTCACTGGTAATGGTCGGCAACAGTGAAACCCGGCGCGTCGGCCCGTGGGTCTACACCCCGCGCGGCTATCACGCCAAACCGGAACTGGCCGGAACCTGAATCAGTACAGGAAGGCTTCCTGACGAACAGCTTCGAACACTATCCGTTCCTGTAACCAGCGCTCGGCTAATTCAACCAGATCGCCAGCGGCATCCAGCGTCAGGCGGAGTTGGTCATCCCCGGCCAATAGATCAATGGCGGGAATTTCGTCCACAAACTCGTAGGGTTTCGCCCGCCAGGCAAAAGCCTCCGGGGTGACCTGTTTGATGCACTGCAAAAAGGTGAGGCCAGTCATCACCGAATCAAATTTCCGCCGGTCAGTCACATGGATTTGTACGCCGCCGCAAGTCTTTCCGGCATGTTTCTGGAACAGGGGGCGGAAATACAGGGGCCGAAACCGGCAGCCGGTCAAATTTCGTTCAGTCAATGCGGTGGCGAGCGCTTGCGGATCGACGTCCGGCGCGCCAGCCACTTCAAAGGGTTTGCACGTTCCCCGCCCTTCGGACAATTCGGTCGCCTCCACCAGACACAGGCCAGGATACACCAGCGCCGTATCGACCGTCGGCATGTTCGGTGAGGGATAAATCCAAGGCAGGCCGGTATCTTCGAAATACATCTCGCGTTGCCAGCCTCGCATCGGTAATACCTCCAGCTCACATTCCACGCCGCGCCGACTTTGCAGATAGCGGGCGATTTCGCCGATAGTCAGACCATGCCGGTTCGGCAGGGGATCAAGACCGACGAAGGATTCAAAACCGGGCTTGATCAAATTGCCCTCGGTCGTCACCCCATCGAGCGGGTTAGGCCGGTCACAGACCAGCACCCGCACCCCGATCTTGCCCGCCGCCCGCATACACAGCGCCATAGTCCAGATAAAGGTGTAATAACGGGCGCCCACATCCTGTAGATCGATGACCAGCGCATCGAGTCCTCTCAAATACTCGCGACGGGGGGTCAGACTGGCGAAGGTGGCACCGTACAGACTATAGACCGGGATTTTCAGTCGGGGATCGAGCGACATATCGTTGACACGCTCCATATCCTGCGCCTCGCCCCGCGCGCCATGTTCCGGGCCAAAAATCGCGGCGATTTTAGCGCCCGCCGTTGACAACAGATCAAGCGCATGGCGCAATTCGGCATCGACACTGGCCGGATGGCAGACCACGCCGATCCGTGCGCCACGAATCTTTTCAGGAAATTCATTGATTAAAGTTTCTAGGCCAGTCTGAACGCGGGACATCGCT
>CAZDVY010000201.1:0-4227 GCA_964508935.1 uncultured Candidatus Competibacteraceae bacterium
TTTGGCCGTGTTGATCTTTTCCAGCTTCATCGCCTTCGCAGCTTTGGCGCAACAACCGGCCAATCAGGCCCGCCCCCCGGTCCCGGTGACGATCGTCGAAGTTAAGCCGGAAAATACCCCAGCCACTTTTGAATTCACCGGTAAAACCGCCAGCTCCCGTCAAGTGGAAATTCGCGCCCGGGTCGAAGGCTATCTGGACAAGATCGCTTACACCGAAGGCAGCCTGGTCAAAACCGGGCAACTGCTGTTCCAACTGGATTCCAAGCCCTTCCAGGCTGCGCTGGACAGCGCCCAGGCGGCCCTGGCCCAGCAAGAGGCCTTATTGACCCGCGCCCGCCAAACCTTGGCGCGAGTCAAGCCCTTGGCCAAACAGAACGCCGTCAGTCAACAAGATTTGGACAACGCCACTGCCGGCGTACTGACCTCCGAGGCTCAAGTACAAGCGGCCAAGGCGCAGGTGGAAACCGCGCAATTAAATCTGGGCTACACCACGATTAAGTCGCCGCTCAACGGCCTGTCCGGCAGTTCCAACTTCCGCGAGGGCAGCCTGATCACCCCTAGCGGCAGTAGCGGATTTCTGACCACCATCGTGCAATTGAATCCGATGTGGATCAACTTCGGGGTCGGCGAAAACGAAGTCCTGAAAATCCGGGCGCAACAAGAGACGGGACAGTTGAAAGGACCGGGCCTGGGCAAGGCGGAAGTAGACGTGATTCTGGCCGATGGTTCGACCTATCCTCAGAAAGGGCGAATTATCTTTGTCGATCCGGTGGTCAACACCGATACCGGCACCTATAACATCCGCGCCGAAGTTCCCAACTCGGACAATCAATTGCGCCCCGGCCAGTTTGTGCGGGTGCAAATCAAGGGCGCATTCCGCCCCAACGCGATCATGGTGCCCCAAGTGGCGGTGATGCAGGGGCCGACCGGCAAGTTCGTGTTCGTAGTCAGCCCGGACAACACGGCGCAACCGAAGCCGGTTCAGGTCGGCGATTGGTATGGCGATCAGTGGATCATCAATTCCGGTCTGCAAGCCGGTGACCGGGTGGTGGTGGACGGCGCGGTGCGCCTGCAACCCGGCGCCCCGGTGCAGATCAAACCCGCTGCGGCGCCCGAACCCGCCCCGGCGCAAGTCCCCAGCGCCACGCCGCTCAAACCCTGACGAGGGCGCCCGATGATCTCCCATTTCTTTATCGACCGCCCGGTGTTCGCGGCGGTCATTTCCATCATCCTGACCCTGGCCGGGCTGTCGGCGATGGGCGTGTTGCCGATCGCCCAGTACCCCGACATCACCCCGGTGCAGATCCAGGTGAGCGCCACTTATCCCGGCGCCAGCGCCGACGTGGTCTCGCAAAGCGTGGCCGCGCCTATCGAGCAGCAGGTCAACAGCGTGGACAATCTGATGTACATGTACTCGTCCAGCTCCTCGACCGGCAACATGAATCTGAACGTGTTCTTCGACATCGGCACCGATCCCGATATCGCCCAGGTGAACGTGCAGAACCAGGTGAGTCTGGCCTTGCCGCAGTTGCCGGAGGCGGTGTCCAAACAGGGGGTGCAGGTCCAGACCAAATCGTCCACCTTCCTGATGGTGATCGCGCTCTATTCGCCGGACGGCAGCCACGACGAGACCTTTGTCGGCAACTACACTTACCTGTACGTGCTCAACGCCCTGCAACGGATTCCGGGCGCCAATCAGTCCAGCATCTTCGGCGTTCCCAATTACGCGATGCGGATCTGGTTGAAACCGGACCGGATGAGCGAGTTGGGCCTGACCACCGACGAAGTCATCCAGGCCATCCAGACTCAAAATCAACAATTCGCCATCGGCCAGATCGGCCAGTCGCCCACCAACGGCCCGGTGGAGCTAACCTTTCCGGTCTCCACCCAGGGCCGGCTGACCACGCCGGAGGAGTTCGAGAACATCATCCTGCGCGCCAGCGCCACCGGCGCCGGCGTGTTGCGGCTCAAGGATGTCGGCTACGTGACCCTGGGAATGCAGAGCTATAACCTGCGCAGCCGCTTCAACGGCAAGGTCGGCACCGCTCTCGCCGTCTACCAGCAGGCGGGCGCCAATGCCCTGGAAGTCTCCAAAAACGTGCGGGCGGCGCTGGAGGAACTCAAGAAGAGTTTCCCGGCCGGACTCGACTACGCCATCGCTCTGGATACCACCAAGTTCGTCCAGGCTTCGATCGACGAAGTGGTGAAGACCCTGATAGAAGCCATCGTTCTGGTCATTCTGGTGGTCTTTATCTTCCTGCAAAGCTGGCGAGCCACGGTCATTCCCATCGTGGCGGTGATCGTCTCGGTGATCGCCACCTTCAGCGGCATGTACCTGCTCGGCTTCTCGATCAACATGCTCACCCTGTTCGGCTTGGTGCTGTGCATCGGCATCGTGGTGGACGACGCCATCGTGGTGGTGGAAAACGTCGAGCGCAACATGGCGGAATTCCATCTCTCGCCCAAGGAAGCGGCGCACCGGGCGATGGAAGAAGTCACCGGGCCGGTGATCGCCGTCGTGCTGGTGTTGAGCGCGGTGTTCGTGCCAGTCGCGTTCCTGGGTGGGATGACCGGGCAGTTGTACAAACAGTTCGCCATCACGATTGCGATTTCGGTGGCGATCTCCGGCTTGGTGGCGTTGACCCTGAGTCCGGCGCTGGCGGCGTTGCTGCTCAAACCAGGCGAACACGGCGACCAACGCACCGATCTGCTCTACCGGTTCTTTTTCGGCCCGTTCAATCGCGGGTTCGACTGGGTGACCCACGGCTACGCCGAAAGCGTGCGCTTTGTCACCAAACGGATTTTACTGGGATTGGCGCTGTTCGCGGTGATGCTGGTGGCGATTTACGGTTTGTTCCAAGCGGTGCCCAGCAGTTTTGTGCCGGATGAAGACCAGGGTTATGTGTTCGGCGTGGGCATGCTGCCCGACGGCGCCAGTCTGGATCGCACCGAGGCGGTGGGCGCGCAAATGAGCGAGATCTTCCGTGCCAATCCGGCGGTCGGCAGCGTGGTCGCGGTCAACGGTTACAGCCTGCTGGATTCGCAGATGAAGACCACCGACACCACCTTGTTCGTGTCGTTCAAGGACTACGAGGAGCGCAAGGATCCAAAATTGAGCGCGCCCAACGTCATCCGCGAGGTGATGGGCCAATTCTCCAAGATTGGCGAAGCCATTGCCCTGGTGTTCAACCCGCCGTCGATTCCCGGCCTCGGCACCACTGGCGGGTTCGAGTTCTGGATTCAGAGTCGCGGTAGCGGCGACATCAAGCAATTGGCCAAGGTCACGCAGGATTTCGTCGCCAAGGCCAGACAGCGCCCGGAACTTCGCGGCTTGACCACCACCATCAACGCCGCTTCACAGCAGTTGTACGTTTCGCTGGATCGCGAGCAGGCCCGGACCCTGGGGGTGCCGGTCGGCAACGTATTTGGCACCTTGCAAGCGCTGTTCGGCTCGCTGTACGTCAGCCAGTTCAACCTGTACAGCCAGGTGTGGCAGGTGATCGTGCAGGCGGCTCCGGAATACCGTTCCCGGCCCGATGACCTCAAGCAGGTTTACGTGCGTTCGACCAACGGCGGCATGGTGCCGCTGGCGGCGGTGACCAAGCTGGAATACACCAGCGCGCCGAACCTGATCACCCGCTTCAACACCTTCCCCGCCGCCAAGGTGACCGGCGGCGCCGCGCCGGGCTACAGCTCCGGCCAGGCCCTCGCCACCATGCAGGCGGTCGCCAGCGAGGTGCTGCCAGAGGGCTATTCCTTCGGCTGGAGCGGCCAGGCCTACCAGGAAATCAAGGTCGGCGGCGATTCGGCGATGGTGTTCATCTACGGCCTGATCATGGTGTTCCTGATCCTGGCCGCGCAGTACGAGAAGTGGTCGCTGCCGTTCAGCGTGATGATGGCGGTGCCGTTTGGCGTGTTCGGCGCCTTACTGGCGGTCTGGCTGCGCGGGATGGAAAACGATGTGTATTTCCAGATCGGCCTGTTGACCCTGGTTGGCCTGGCGGCCAAGAACGCCATCCTGATCGTGGAGTTCGCGGTGATGAAGCACGAGGAGGGGATGCCGGTCCTGGAAGCGGCGGTGGAAGCGGCGCGCCTGCGCTTCCGTCCAATCCTGATGACCTCGCTGGCCTTTATTCTCGGCGCGATTCCGCTAGTCATCGCCACCGGGGCCGGCGCCAACAGCCGGCATTCCATCGGCACCGGCATCGTCGGCGGCATGACGGCGGC
>CAZDVY010000202.1:0-4119 GCA_964508935.1 uncultured Candidatus Competibacteraceae bacterium
GGTCCCCCTGCGTTTCGGGCGCACTTTTTCTAGCAGAGGGAGGTGGTTTTAAGGCGCTGCTACCCGGATTGCGGGAGCGCGCGCTGTTTAACGACGATTGGAACAGGTTCCACGTCCCCATTGACCGTCAAAATTTACCGAAACCTGCCCGCCGGGTCGGGGCTTGAAGAACCGCGACAGATTAATCAACGTCACATCCGCCATGCCGCTGACATGGCCGCGATAAATCCGCTGCCCTTGATCATTCTTGCGGTCAAAGCGTAATCGGGAGGATTGAGACATTCCGGCGCCGGTCCGGGCATTGCGGAATTTCACCCGCTGTTCAAAACCGGTATTGGGACTCCAGGGCACAGAAAACGTGATGTCATCGGCACGGGCGCGATGAATGGTTCCGCGACACTGTATATCCGCCGCCACGGCTGTAGCGGGAACGCTGATCGCCAAGACACTCAGCCCAATGATCGCGGGGCTGATCGCCATGAACCTGAGAACGGGTCTCCACTGCATCTCAACATCTCCCGATATAAAAAAGATCAGAAATCGAAAGGACTACAGACCCGGCGTCCGGGCATTAATGCGCGACCGACAGCCCGTACTCCACGGCATCGACCAGCGCTCGCCAGGAGGCTTCGATGATATTGGTGCTGGCGCCGACCGTGCTCCACAGCCGAGTGGTGTTGCGGGTATCGATTAGCACCCGGGTGATGGCTTCCGTACCATCCTGACCATCGAGAATACGGACTTTGTAATCCGCCAGATGGAAGGAGGCGATGGCCGGATAGTGTCCAATCAGCGCCTTGCGCAGCGCCAGATCGAGGGCGTTCACCGGGCCATTGCCTTCGGCGGCGGTGTGCAGCACTTCCTCGCCCACTTTCAGCTTGACCATGGCCTCGGCAAAAATCCCGCGTCCCTGACGATGCTCCACGTTGACAAAGAAATCCACCAGTTCAAACAAGGGCTGATAACCCGGCTGCTGGCGCTTGAGCATCATGGCAACCGAGGCTTCGGCAGCCTCGAAGGAAAAACCACGCGCTTCGAGTTCCTTGACGTCGTTCAGCACGCCGACCACATCGGTGACGTTGCTGACGTCGACGCCGTGTTCTTCAGCCTTGCTGAGCAGATTGGCCCGCCCCGACAGTGCGGAGACGACGACCCGCATCTTGTTGCCGATCCGCTCCGGCGCGACATGCTGGTACGATTGCTCCGAGCGGCGCATTGCTGCCACATGCACGCCGCCCTTGTGGGCGAACGCGCTCTTGCCCACGTAGGGCAGATGATCGTTGGGCGTCACGTTGGCGACTTCATCGACAAAATGCGACAACTCGTAGAGTTTGCCCAGGCCGCCTTCCGGCAGGCACTGGCGACCCATCTTCAATTCCAGATTGGCCATGATCGAGCACAGATTGGCGTTGCCGCAGCGCTCGCCGACGCCGTTGATCGTGCCCTGCACCTGGATTGCGCCGGCGCGCACCGCCAGCAGCGCGTTGATGACTGCGGAATCGCCGTCATTGTGGGTGTGGATGCCAAACGGATGGTGGATGGCCTCCTTGACCTCGCGGAGGATGGTTTCCAGTTCCCAAGGCATGGTGCCGCCATTGGTGTCGCAGAACACCACGGTTTCCGCGCCGCCGCGAATCGCTGCATTGAGCGTTTCAATCGCGTACAGCGGATCAGCGCGATAGCCATCGAAAAAATGCTCGGCGTCGTAAATCACCCGGCGGCCCGCCGCGCGCAGGTAGGCCACCGATTGCTCGATGATCCGCAGGTTGTCCTCCAGCGTGGTCAACAACACATCGGTCACATGCAGCGTCCAGGTTTTGCCGAAAATCGTGCAGACCGGAGCCTGTGAATCCAGCAGCGCCTGAAGATTGGCGTCGTCTTCCGGGCCGCCCTTGACCCGGCAGGTCGAGCCAAACGCGGCGATTAGCGCGTTTTTCCATGCGATCTCGCGGGCACGCTCGAAAAATTCGGCGTCCTTAGGGTTGGATCCGGGCCAGCCGCCTTCGATGAAGGCGACGCCCAAATCGTCCAGCCGCCGGGCGATGCGGATTTTATCGTGACCCGACAGGGTGAAGCCTTCACTCTGCGTGCCGTCGCGCAGGGTCGTGTCGTAAATTTGAATCAATGACATGGGCTTATCTTCGGGCTTCAAACGCCGCGATCTCTTTCGCGAAGCTCAGGATGTAACCCAGTTCATCGACGCCATTGAGCAGGCAGGTCTTGTTGAACGGGTCAATGGGGAACGAGACCGAACCGCCGGGGAACGACAAGGTCTGGGTCGCCAGGTCGATGGTCAACTCCACACCGGGCTGTTCCCCGGCCAGCGTCAGCAACCGCTGGTGAGTGGATTCATCGACGATGATCGGCAGCAGGCCGTTTTTCAGCGCATTGCTGCGGAAAATATCGGCGAACGAGGTGCTGATCACCGCCCGGAAGCCGAAGCCGGTCAAGGCCCAGGGTGCATGTTCGCGGGAGGAGCCGCAGCCGAAATTATCGCCGGCCAGCAGAATTTGCCGGCCTGCGGCTTCGGGCTGATTCAGCACGAAATCCGGCTTGGGCGAACCGTCACTGTGATAGCGCCAGTCAGCGAACAGATTGTCGCCCATGCCGTTTTTATCGGTGGCCTTCAAAAACCGGGCGGGAATGATCTGATCGGTATCGATGTCGTTGACGGGCAACGCGACGACGCGGGAGGTGAGGGAGGTAAATTGCGCCATCTTACCGGTCTCCTGCCAGAGTGCGTGGATCAGCCACGGCGCCGGCCAGGGCGCTCGCCGCGGCGGTTAAAGGACTGGCGAGGAAAGTGCGCCCGCCCTGGCCCTGGCGGCCTTCAAAGTTGCGGTTGCTGGTGCTGACGGCATACTGGCCCGGCTGAAGCTGATCGCCGTTCATGGCGATACACATACTGCAGCCGGGTTCACGCCATTCGGCGCCGGCGGATTTAAACACCTGATCCAGACCTTCCGCTTCCGCCTGTTTCTTGATCACTTGCGAGCCGGGCACCACCATGACGCGCACGCTGTTAGCAACTTTGCGGCCCTTGAGCAGCGCCGCCGCTTCGCGCAGATCGGAGATGCGTGAGTTGGTGCAACTGCCGATAAAGACCACATCCACTTTCTGGCCCAGCAAGGCTTGACCGGGTTGCAGACCCATATAGCCCAGCGCCTTATCCAGCGCAGATTTCTGGTGGGCGTCGCTGAAGCTGGCCGGGTCGGGGATGCGTCCGGTGATGGCCATGCCCATCCCGGGATTCGTGCCATAGGTGATCATCGGTTCGAGCGCAGCGGCATCGAGGGTGATGACGTGGTCGTAAGTCGCGCCTTCATCGCTAACCAAAGCTTGCCAACGAGCGACAGCTTGATCCCACTCGGCGCCTTTGGGGGCGTGTTCGCGGCCCTTGAGATACTCAAAGGTCGTGTCATCAGGCGCAACTAGACCAGCCCGCGCTCCGGCTTCGATGGACATGTTACAGACCGTCATTCGTTGTTCCATGGTCAACCCGCGAATCGCCGATCCCGTGTATTCAAAGACATGGCCGGTCCCGCCGCCTACGCCGATTTTGGCGATCAGCGCCAGAATAATGTCCTTGGCGGTCACGCCGGCCAGGAGCGTTCCATCAATGCGGACTTCGCAGGTCTTGGGCCGGGTCTGGAGCAGGCATTGACTGGCGAGAACATGCTCGACTTCGCTGGTGCCGATGCCGAAAGCCAATGCGCCGAACGCGCCGTGAGTCGCGGTATGGCTGTCGCCACAGACGATGGTCATGCCGGGCTGGGTCAAACCGAGTTCCGGGCCGATGACATGGACGATGCCGCGATGGGCGCTGGCCATGCCGTGCAGAGTGACGCCGAACTCGGCGGCGTTGATTTCCATCTGCCGGATTTGCGCGGCGGCCAGGGGGTCGGCAATCGGCACATTGAGCGGCGTGGTCGGAATGGAGTGGTCCATCGTGGCGACGGTGCGCTCGGGGCGACGGACTTTTAAACCGCGCTGGCGCAGGCCGGTGAAGGCCTGGGGCGAGGTCACTTCGTGGACGAGATGCAGGTCAATGTACAGGATAGCCGGGGAATCGGGCTGTTCGGCAACAACATGCGACTCCCAGATTTTTTCAAAGAGTGT
>CAZDVY010000203.1:0-4118 GCA_964508935.1 uncultured Candidatus Competibacteraceae bacterium
TGGTGGGCCGTGTGCGATTCGAACGCACGACCAACAGATTAAAAGTCTGCTGCTCTACCGACTGAGCTAACGGCCCTAAAAAAGGTTGTTCATTTTACAGCGATTCACCGAAACCACAAGGTTTCACAGCGCCCTCAGCAGGGCAATCGCGCTATTGGGGGGTTGGCAGGAAACGGAGCGCTAGGGTAGCGGGACGGGGTTGCTTTGGTGGAGAGAGCTGATGGTGTCCCAACTGCTCGATCCGCGCCGCGAGACCCGGAACAAGCTTCACCCCCTGCAGGATATTCTGATGATCTCGCCGTGCTCAGTGGAGTAGAGGATTGGGTGGGGATGGAAGCCTTTGCCGAGGAGAAGGCAGGCTGGTTGCGGGGCTTTTTGGATCTGCCCAATAGGATTCCCTCACACGATAGATACTCTGAGCAACGTGCTGGGGCGGATCGATCCGGTAACGTTCCGGACGGCGTTCACTGCTTGAGCGACGGCGGCGTTACCCCTGTTAGCCGGCGAGCAGGTCTGTGTGGATGGCAAGACCGTGTGCGTGAGCCGAGACGGTGAAAACCCGGCGGTGCATCGGGGTCAGTGCGTTTGCCGGGCAGGCCCGTTGGGTGTTGGCGTAGCAGGTCGTTACCGAGAAATCCAAAGAAATCAACGCCATCTCCGACTCTTCGGTCAGCCCAGTTCAGCTACCACATAGCACGACTGCCCTGGCGCCCTCAGTGCAGCGACTGCAACCGCTGCTCCGCAAGATCGGCAGCCTGGCTGTCCGGATAGACCTGCACCAGCTTTTGCAGAACTTCCCTGGCGCGGTTGGTGTCGCCCAATTCGCCATAGATATAGCCCAGCTTCAACAGTGCGTCCGGGAGCTGTGCACTCTGTGGATAGCGTAGTCCCAGATTAATAAATGCCTCTCTGGCAGCCTCGTAATTTTGACTGGCATAGTAGGACTCGCCCAGCCAATACTGCGCGTCACCCGCCAGCATGCTGTCCGGGTAGGCGTTCAGAAATCCCTGAAAATCCACAATGGCCTGGGGGTAACGTCCTTCACGCAACTCACCGAGGGCCTTGTCAAAATCAGTCTGATCCGCGCCCGTCGCAACGGCGGCTGGCGGAGAGACTGAAGGCATCTGCTCCAATGCGGGCGTCGGGGCTGAAGGCGGCGGAACAGGCGCTGGAGAGTCGGAAACCACCGGACGCTCCACCGTCGATAGAGCCGTCGCCGCTCGTTCCCGCTGAAGCCCCTCGACCTGATAGCGGTAGAGTTCCAATTCCCCCCGAATATGCCGGACTTCCAGTTCCAGTTGTTCGATGCGCTGCAACAATTCCAGCGTCAACGTACTATCGGGAGCTTGCGCCCCAGCCCTGCCGGGCAGCACCAAGCTGCCCAGCAGGCCCACGATCAGCCAGGAAAAACCCGATTTCGGCATTGCAGCGTATCCATTAATAGACGATTTCCACACGCCGGTTCAGCGCATAGCTTTGTTCATCCTGACCGCCCGCCGCTGGCCGTTCCTCGCCATAGCTGACGGCCCGGATTTGCTGGGGCGGGACGCCCATGGCGCTCATCACCTGACGCACGGCATTCGCCCGGCGTTCACCCAAGGCAATATTGTATTCGCGGCTGCCTCGGTCATCGGTATGGCCTTCGAGTTGGGTGATAATCCGTGGATTACTTGCCAGATAACGGGCGTTTGATTCAATAACAGCTTGGCCTTCGGGGCGAATGTCGGCTTGGTCGAAATCGAAATACACGATGCGGTCTGCGGAGACCACACTACCACCGGCCATCGCTTGTCCCGGTCGTCCCGGCTGTCCGGGTTGCCACGATTGTCTGGCCTGTCCCCCGCCAGCGCCGCTGGTGTCGTAGCTGTCGTAAGTACCCGGCGCTTGGCCGTAGGCATAGCTGTAGGCTTCCTGTCCTGGTTGAGCGGTCACTCCCGGCTGCTCAGTAGCGTCCGTTGCCGTCTGGTCAGCGTTCTCGCCGGTCGAGGCGCAACTGGCCAGCAGCGCGAGCGCAGCGGCGGACATCAGGGTGCGAATGAAGCATTGCATGGTGATTCTCCCCATTATCAAGGTTACAAAGACTCAATCTATCTAAAATCAACGGCTATAAGGCGCCCAGGCCGGATCGCGGGCGACGCCGCGCAGAACCACGTCCTGCTGATTGGCGCCGTCCAGCGAGACCGCTTTCAGTCGCTGACCATTGGAATAAATGATCATCTTGCCGTTCGGCGCGAAGCTGGGTGATTCATCCGTACCGCCAGGCGTCAAGACCCGGAATTGACGGGTTTGCAGATCAAGTACGGCAATATGAAAACGACCCCCGCGCCGATGCATCATCGCAATATAGCGACCGTCCGGCGAGACCGCAGGCCGGGCATTGTAGTCGCCCTCGAAAGTCAGACGTTGCGCTGCGCCACCGCCGGAACCGATACGGTATAACTGCGGCGAGCCGCCTCGATCCGAGGTGAAGACGATGCTGCCATCCGGCAGCCAGACCGGTTCGGTGTCGATAGCACCGTTGCTGGTCAGACGAACCGGCGACTGGGAACCCAGACCGAGGGCGTAGATTTCCGGGTTGCCGTCCTTAGACAGGGTGAACGCCAGCCGCTGGCCGTCCGGCGACCAGGAAGGCGCACCGTTGATGCCAGGCGCGGCGGAGGCCACCCGACGGGCGCCGGTGTAGACATCTTGGACGATAATTTGTGGCCGCCGACCCTCGAAGGAGACATAGGCCAGTCTGGAACCGTCCGGCGCCCAGGCCGGTGACATGATCGGCTGGCCGGAGCGCAGAATCACTTGGGGATTTTGTCCGTCGACGTCGGCGACCGCCAGATACCAGGCACCGCCCCCGCCCGCGACGAAAGCGATGCGGGTGCCGGCCAGACCTTTTTCACCGGTAAGCTTCTCGTAGATCAGGTCGCTGATCCGGTGGGCCACTGGCCGCAGTTGATTGGCGGGCACGTCAAAGGACAGGTTCAACAGTTGGCCGCCCTGAGCGTCTTTCAGTTGAAATTGCACGATGTAGCCTCGGGAACCGCCGGGACTGGCCTGGCCGGCAACTGAGTAATCAGCTGGCGCCTGGGGCGGTTGGGGCGCAATCTTGCCGGTGCGCTGCAAATCAGCGGCGATGATGCCGGCGAAATCTTCAGGCGCGCCGCCGCCAAACGGCGCGATGGCGACGGGAATGCCGCCGCCTTCGACTTTCTTGGTGATGTCCAGATTGATCTGGGCTTGGGTGAAATTGGTCATGCCAATCAGCAACACCAACCCGATAAAAAGTTTTTCAATCGATTTCAAAGACTGGTCTCCCTTAAACGCAGAAGTGCAAATTTGAGACGTTTCCGTCAGTCAGAATCCAGTTTAAATGTGATCTCCAATCCTTCCTTCGCGATGTACGCCGCCTGGTAATCATCGGAGGGCATGGGCAGCGGCGAAGCCCGCAAGATGGCCGCTTTCACAGAGTTGTCGAACCCTTCGTCGCCGCTTGATCTGGAAATCCGGATTCCCGTCACTGCCCCGGATTTATTAACTGAAATAGACACTTTGCAACTCAAGCCGGAGTAACCAAACGTTGCCGGATTCCACTGCCTTTTAATATAAGGTTCAATGCGCTGTTTAGCGAAATTTGCTGCCGCCAACTCCGCAGCCAACTTACGCGCTTCTTCCGCCTTGCGCTTGGCCTCCTCAGCTTTGCGCTTGGCCTCGGCATCCGCTTCTGCTTTGCGTTTCGCCTCTTCGGCGGCTTTACGCTTGGCTTCTTCCGCCGCAGCTTGCCGCTTGGCTTCCGCTGCTTTTGCCTCTTCAGCGGCTTTACGCTTGGTTTCTTCCGCTGCTGCTTGCCGCCTGGCTTCCGCTGCTGCGGCGCGTTTCGCTTCTTCAGCAGCCTGACGTTTAGCCTCTTGAGCGGCCTCGGCGGCAGCTTTGCGCTTAGCCTCCTGAGCGGCCTCGGCGGCAGCTTTGCGCTTAGCCTCCTGAGCGGCCTCGGCGGCAGCTTTGCGCTTAGCCTCTTGGGCGGCTTCACGCCTAGCGTCTTCAGCAACTTTGCGTTTAGCCTCTTGGGCGACCTCGGCGGCAGCTTTGCGCTTAGCCTCTTGGGCGGCTTCACGCCTAGCGTCTTC
>CAZDVY010000204.1:0-4109 GCA_964508935.1 uncultured Candidatus Competibacteraceae bacterium
AGCAGAGCGGTGGGGGACGGGCGTCCTGCCCATCCGAATGGGTTAAGCGGGCTTATTTGGTTTTAGCTTCCAGTGCGCTGACCGGCGTTTCGTCATAGACGCCCGCTGCAACGGCGTAGGCGCCAGCAGGCATCACGTAGCTGACCTTGCGAAAATTGCCCTCGGCGCCCGGTTTGGTCCACATATACTCGACCCAGCCACCGTGCGGACCTTTAGCTGCCGCTGCGCAGAGCGCCGGGCCGAGGTCCTTGCCATCCTTCGCCTTGAGTTCCGCCAGCTTCATGCCCTTGACTTTCTCGCTGGGATGCGCGGTCATGACCCCTTCCTTGCAATCCATGACGAACACGTAGGTGTCCTTCCACGCCCACTTGCCTTTGGGATCGTTGAAATCGGCGAGAGCGGCAGCGCCACCAGCAGTAACAGCCGCCGCCGAGGCTTTGACTTTGGCGACCACTTCGTCAGCCGTCGCAGCATCGGCGGCCCAGGCGCCAGCCGACAACCCCATCGCACAGATTGCGGCCAAGCCGGTCAACAGTTTCTTATTCATCAAGAATCTCCTTTGGATCTCATTATTTGGATTCGGGTTACGCTGCTACGGGATAACAGCGTTTTTAAACTGTAGACGTTGAATTCGGGAGGGGCAAGACGCAGCGCGCAAAATAACGCCGCCACAAAAGGCTATCCCAGAACGGTAGGTCGGGCAAAAGAAGCGGAGCGTTGCCCGACAACGCGCAGGTCGGGCACCTCCTGTGCCCGACCTACAGGTATATTCTTTTCAGGAAATCGCCTTAAACCTCCGCCAAATTCCCCTTCTCTTCCAGCCAAGCCTTGCGATCTCCGGCCCGCTTCTTCGCCAGCAGCATATCCATCAATGTCAGGGTATCGTCTTCGGCATCGAGCGATAATTGCACCAGTCGGCGCGTGGCGGGGTCCATGGTCGTTTCCCGCAATTGCAACGGATTCATTTCACCCAGCCCCTTGAAGCGGGTGACGTTGACCTTGCCTTTCTTCTTCTCGGCGGCGATCCGGTCGAGCAGACCCTGTTTCTCCGCTTCGTCCAGCGCGTAAAATACTTCCTTGCCGACATCGATCCGGAACAAGGGCGGCATGGCGACATGGATATGCCCGGCTTTCACCAAAGGGCGAAAATGCTTCACGAACAGCGCACAGAGCAACGTAGCGATATGCAGCCCGTCGGAATCGGCATCAGCGAGAATGCACACCTTGCCGTAACGCAATCCATTTATCTCTGTGGAACCGGGATCAACGCCCAGAGCAACGGCAATATCATGTACTTCCTGTGAAGCCATCACTTCGGAAGAATCGACTTCCCAGGTGTTGAGAATCTTGCCGCGCAACGGCATCACCGCCTGAAACTCGCGGCTGCGGGCCTGCTTGGCGGAGCCGCCGGCAGAATCACCTTCCACCAGAAACAACTCGGTGCGCGCCAGGTCCTGGGCGGTGCAATCGGCCAGCTTGCCGGGCAGCGCCGGACCGCTGGTGATCTGCTTGCGCACCACTTTGCGACTCGCCCGCAACCGCTTCTGCGCATTCGTCAGCGCCAGTTGGGCAATGCGCTCACCGATTTCCGGATGCTGGTTCAGCCACAGACTTAAGGCGTCCTTGACCACCCCGGCCACGAAGACCGCACATTCCCGCGAGGACAGCCGCTCTTTGGTCTGGCCGGAAAACTGCGGGTCCTGTAACTTCACCGACAGAATGTAACAACAACCTTGCCAGACATCCTCCGGGGTGATGCGCAATCCACGCGGCGTCAGATTACGGAAATCGCAAAACTCGCGCACCGCATCGGTCAATCCGCCTCGCAAGCCATTGACATGAGTACCGCCCTGGGGGGTCGGGATCAGATTGACATAGCTTTCCGTGACCGGCTCACCGCCTTCGGCCAGCCAGGCCAAGGCCCAGTCGGCGGCTTCCCGCTGACCGCTGAAATGACCCACAAATGGCGGATCAGGCAACAACGCGGTCTGACCCAGCGCTTCCCGGAGATAGTCGGTCAGACCGTCCTGGTAATGCCAGAGTATCTGTTCGCCGGTGGCTTCATCGGTAAAGCAGACTTTCAACCCCGGGCATAGCACCGCCTTGGCGCGCAGCACATGCTGGAGCCGGGGCACTGAAAATTTGGGTGAATCGAAGTAGCACGGGTCGGGCCAGAAACGCACGGTCGTTCCCGCGATCCGGCGCGGTGCTTGACCAACCTCTTGCAGTTCCGAGGTCTTATCGCCACCGGCAAAGGTCATCTGGTATTCCCGGCCATTGCGCTTGACCCGGACTTCAAGACGGCTGGACAGGGCGTTCACCACCGACACGCCGACTCCATGCAGACCGCCGGAGAACTGATAGCTGCGGTCGGAAAACTTGCCACCAGCATGGAGGCGGGTCAGGATCAGTTCCACACCGGGAATGCCTTCTTCAGGGTGCATATCCACTGGCATCCCGCGCCCGTCATCCTCGACCGACAGCGAACCATCCGCGTACAGGATGACCGCAATCGTCGTGGCATGGCCAGCAATCGCCTCGTCCACGCTGTTGTCGATGACTTCCTGCGCCAGGTGATTGGGACGGGTGGTGTCGGTGTACATGCCCGGCCGCTTGCGAACCGGGTCCAGCCCGCTGAGGACTTCAATGGCAGAGGCGTCGTAAGTATTCGCATTCATACGTTCAAGAAGGCCCATAGGATCAAAATACCGGGGATTCCGCCGTGGCGAGTTCTTTGTCCATCAACTTGGCTTCGGCCTCGCCGAGACACAGCGCCAAGTATATGCTCATCGTTCGTTATCCTCTTTATCCAAGCCATCCAGCAACGTCGTCTGCTTGCTTACAGGCCGATCCATCGCCGATTTCCCCGTCAAGCCCGGTTCCCGCGCCAGTGAGTCCAGGAGTTCAGAAGTAGCAATCTGGCGCAGTGGGCTGGGATGAACAACGGCAGCGGCGATGTGGGCGATGCCACGCTGGACCCGCCCTCGTGCATCCTGCAAGACGACTTCCCGAGCATTGGCGTGATCCGCAAACTTGCCCTCAATGATCACGCGCAAACCGCGCCAAACGAACAGCACTTCGGGCCGTTCCCGTCCTTTGACCTGTATCGTCTCGGCATCTGCCTGGACCCCAAACCGGGACAGCAGAATGGCGAGTTGGGTATTAAGGGTTTCTTCCCGGTGTCGGTAAACAGGCATGGCGATGCCCTATGGAAAGATTTTTTCTGGACAGGCGTCATCCGCCAGCAGAGCCACGGTGAACGGCGCCCGCAGCCCTTCCCCGTAATACATCCCCCGATATTTCGGCATCTGCTTCATCCGGTCCGCATACAGCGCCACCCTGTCCGCCGTAGCGAAGTTCTTGGCCATCAACTTGGCGTCCGCCTCGCCGAGACGCAGCGCCAGATAGTTGGCCACCGCAGTGAACAGCGAAGGATCGAAGTCTCCGGCTTCCTGGGAAGCGACCACGAAAGCGATTCCGTATTTGCGGCATTCCTTGACCATGGTGGGAATCAGTTTGAGCCGGGCTGCCCGGTGGGCCTCGTCGAAGATCACCGCGTGAGTGATGCGGGGCTGAGGACCACGCCGGAACATGTTCTGGTACAGGTTGTATAGCACGAAGGTAGCAAAGGCCCGTTGCAGATAGTCGTTCTGGGTGCCGTGAATCTCGATCAGCGCCAGACAAGTTTGATCCAGCAGGCTGGGCAATGCGCCGCCGGCATCGAACAGGCCGTAGTCGTCCAGTTCGCTGAATCGGTTGAGCAAGGTCTGCAATCCCCGGTCGGGTTTGGCGTCAGCGCGCAGCAAGTCAAGGAAGGCGCGAAAGGCGGGCGTTGCGCCGCGTTGACCCGGTCCCCAGCCCTGATCCAAGTAGCTTTGTTTCAGCGCCTCGCGCAACCGGCCTAACTGCACATCGCCCAGTTCGGGGAAAATGGCGGCGAAGATGTCGCGCAGCATCCCCACGTTGTCGAGATGAGCCAGCGGTGCGTCGCCATCGACTTGCAAGGGGTTGAAGCCCAGTCCGGCGTAGCGCACGGTGAGCGGCGGGTCGGCCAGGCGCGCCGTCAGCTTTTCGTCGATGTCCTGGTGGTAGGAGAAGACAATTGGGGT
>CAZDVY010000205.1:0-4096 GCA_964508935.1 uncultured Candidatus Competibacteraceae bacterium
ATGCGGGTCGCGTGGAATGATGCGGAATGCGCGGATGGCTTCGAACGCGCGTCCAATGAAGCCCGCTCCTCCTTCGGCGATGACCGCGTGTTCATCGAGAAGTACATCGAAGAGCCGCGCCACATCGAAATCCAGGTGCTCGGCGACAGCCACGGCAACATCGTCTATCTGGGCGAGCGTGAATGTTCGCTGCAACGTCGGCATCAGAAGGTCATCGAGGAAGCGCCCTCCCCGTTCCTGGACGAGAAGACCCGTAAGGCGATGGGCGAACAGGCCGTCGCTTTGTCGCGTGCGGTGGACTACCAGTCTGCCGGTACGGTCGAGTTCATCGTCGATTCCAAGCGCAATTTCTATTTCCTGGAGATGAACACCCGCTTGCAGGTCGAGCATCCCGTCACGGAATACATCACCGGTCTGGATCTGGTCGAGCAGATGATCCGGGTCGCCGCCGGCGAAAAACTCGGTTTTACCCAGGATGACGTCAAGCTCAAGGGCTGGGCCATCGAAGCCCGCGTTTACGCCGAAGACCCGTTTCGCAATTTCCTGCCGTCCATTGGCCGGTTGGTCAAATACATGCCGCCCAAGGAAAGCGAAGTGGTGCGGGTCGACACCGGCATTTACGAAGGCAGCGAAGTGTCGATGTACTACGACCCGATGATCGCCAAGCTGATCACCTATGGGGCGACCCGTGACCGCGCCATCGCCCATATGCGCGATGCACTCAACGAGTTCTTCATTCGCGGCGTCGCGCACAACATCAGCTTCCTGGCGGCGCTGATGGTGCATACCCGGTTCATGACCGGGCGGATCAGCACCAATATGATCGCTGAGGAATATCCTCACGGCTTCCATGCTGCCGACGTGCCGCATGATGATCCGGCGCTGCTGATTTCGGTGTCCGCGTTCCTGCATCGCCGCTATATGGACCGTGCCGCCCGTATCAGCGGCCAGTTATTGGGTCACGAGCGCAAGATCACTAACGAGTGGGTCGTACTCATGGGTGGGCAGCAGCATCCGGTACGGGTCGATCCTGCGGATGGCGGCTACGATGTGGTGTACATGGGCGAGAATTATCAGGTGCGTAGCGACTGGCAGTTCGGACAGCCGTTGTTCAAAGGCACCCTGAATGGCACGGACATCTGCATCCAGGTCGAACGCCGCGACATGATTTATCGCCTGTTCCACTGGGGTTCGCAGGCCGATGTGATGGTATTGTCGCCCCGGATAGCCAATTTGCAGGCGCTGATGCCGGTCAAGGCGGCGCCGGACATGTCCAAGTATCTGCTCTCGCCGATGCCGGGCCTGTTGACCAAGGTGGCAGTGCAGGTCGGTCAAGAGGTCAAGGCCGGCGAAGAGCTGGCGGTCATCGAGGCGATGAAGATGGAAAATGTGCTGCGCGCCGATCATGACGCTAAGGTTGCCAAGATTACCGCGGCGCCCGGCGACAGCCTAGCGGTCGATCAGGCGATTATCGAGTTTGAATGATCGCTGTCACTGCATAAAATCGTCTAACAATAAGGGGCGGTGACGCCGCCCCGATTTTGCCTTGAACCGGTTGTGCTCGCACAACCGGTTTTTTATTTCTATCTGCCATCCGTGCTCAGGAATTTCGCCCGAACGAGTACCACAATTTTTGTACCCAGGATTGTTTGGACAGTTCGGGCCGGATGCCTTGTTCCAGAAAGTACGGTGTATAGCGCTTATCGGCTTCCATAATGTGCTTGGTCAGCCAGACCTTGAGGAAATGCGCCAATTCAAAACTGATGGAACTCTTGCCAGACTCCAGTTTGTTGCGAAATCCGTTAAGTTGCTCGATGAGTCGATCATGTTCTTCTTTATGACGTTCATATTCAGGATAGTGCAAAATTCGCATCAAGCTTTCTTCAACAGCAAAATGTATCCGGGTGTATTCACTCAATCGTTCGATAATTTCACCGGTAATTTCTGCACCATGCCGTTGCTGGATGGCTTCATGAATCTGATTCAACAAATCCACAAGTACTTTGTGTTGCGCATCGATTTCCTCGATGCCGACACTCAGTTCATTGGACCATTCGACGAATCTGACCATAAACCTATACCTCGTTATATAGTTATCGAGCCACGAACTTGAAAAGTCCCCTGATGCGCTAAAGAGATTATACACCGCCTGGAGAAAGGGCGACCGATCGGGTATGACCCGCTATAATGCCGGAAAACAGAAAAAGTGTGGCATTTTGAGGAAAGGATTACCCTCAGACCTCCGCAATTTTGACCCGGCTGATGTGAAGAGAAACGTTATGACCACGATGGCTTATAACCAACTGCAAGCTGGCGCTGTTCCGCAAACTTCCCGCCAGATCGTCGAACACGCCATAGCCCATCTGGATCATGTGCTGCCGGGGCAGGCCCCAATTCTGAATTTTGTCCATCACAATACCTTGCATGGCTACCAGCATTTACCTTTCGAGCAGGCACTGGCCGAAGCCGAGCAACTGACCGGGATTCGGGCGTGGTGGCCGGAGGAAGAATTCCGCAAACTCTATCAGGCAGGTCGGATTGACGATACCGATTGGGATGCCATCTTTGCCCGGCGTTCGGCATTACACACTGCGGCAACGCTGGCGCAAACAGGCAATCGGCCGATTCATCGCAGTGAAGTGTTGCGCATCTCACTGGTTTATGGAGTGAAAGCACTGACTCCAAGCCAACTGGTCTGGCAGATGGAAGAACTCGACGCCACCCGCCGGTTTCAGCAAGATGTACCGGAAACCGCACGTCGGCAGTTGCTGAAAACGGCTGGACTGGAACCCAGTGCAGCGCTCGAAGATCTCTGGCGGGCCTGTCTGGATGCTTTCCAGTTGCCTGCCGCCAGTTTACACCCGGAAGACCTGGTCGATCTGCAACTGACCCTGGCTAAATCGTTGCTGGCGCGGTTTAGAGCTGAAGACGCAGCGGATGTGGAAGGTCCAGTCGTGCATCAGCGGATGCAGGCGGAAGCTCTCGCACTGATTGAGCGACTGTGTGCCCAGCCAGGAGAAAGCATGACCCTGGGTGGTTTGTTATGGACGCTCACCGGCCGGGATCTGTTGGACGATATCCGCCCGGTGCTTATTCGTTGCTGCGCCGCCTATTTGGACGAGGGGCTGGCTGCCTGGCATTTGCCCGGTCGCCGTGAAGGTTTGTATTCGGCCTGGCGTCGCCTGACTGAAAATAACCTGGCCTGGACATTCGCCGGCTGGTCCGACGGGTGCAAGGCTTTGGCGCGCTGGCCGGAGGAACCGGTCGACGCCATCATCGCTGAACTGCGGCGACTGGGTCTGCCCGAATCACGCTGGGCTGGCTATCTGACCCGCTTGGCGCTGGAACTGCCGGGCTGGTCGGGGATGATAAACTGGCGGCAACAACATCCCGATTACCCGGCCAATTGGGAAACCCCGGTCGCGCTGACGGATTATCTGGCGGTGCGCCTATGTCTCGACAGCCGGTGGATCGAGCGCCTGTGTCGTGAAACCTGGGGACTGGACGGAACCCTCCCGGCATTGCACGCCCATCTGTTGGCGAATCCGGCGGAGGCGCTGGTACGGTACGCGCTTTGTGAAGGGCGTTTGCCGGAGTATCTGGCCAGCCGTGCGCGGGCGTTGATTGAAGGGATGCCCAAGGAAGGGAATACCGGGATGAAGAGTGCCTGGGACACGCTCGCTGACATGATCTGGACCTGGCGGCACAGCCCGGTCGCCGATCAACCGGGAATGCCCACCGTGCATGGCGATGCCTGGCGGTTGTTCCGCCTGGCCCAGCATCTGGGTCTGTCCGGCAGTGAATTGCGCTCGCTTTCCCAACTTGACCTGCAGCGCCTGCTGGCGCCCTTGGACGAATTGTCGCCCGGTCAGCGCGGTGCGCTCTGGCAATGCGCTTACGAGCATCATTACCGGGAAGCATTGATCAACGCGCTAGCAGGCAACCAAGGGCGCTGGGCGGTTCGCCGGCAAAGATCGCAGGCGCAGATTGTGTTCTGCATCGATGACCGCGAAGAAGGTTTTCGCCGCCACGTGGAAGAGTTGAATCCGGATATCGAAACCCTGGGCGCAGCGGGCTTTTTCGGCGTGGCAATCAA
>CAZDVY010000206.1:0-4089 GCA_964508935.1 uncultured Candidatus Competibacteraceae bacterium
CCAATCGTTCCTACATTAACATGCGGCTTGCTGCGCTCAAATTTTTCTTTGGACATCCAGGCAACTCCCCTGCAAAGCTTAGGACCAGAGATTCGGACCAAAAATGCTTTGGTCGGTCGGCATCAACATAACAATATTCATTGATTGGAGCCCATAACCAGATTTGAACTGGTGACCTCATCCTTACCAAGGATGCGCTCTACCGACTGAGCTATATGGGCCGAATTCTCGTTGTGAACAGCATATTACAGATTGGAGCGGGTGATGGGAATCGAACCCACACCATCAGCTTGGAAGGCTGAGGTTCTACCATTGAACTACACCCGCTCTTGTCGCTTTCAGGCCGGAGCGTCAATCCCGGACTGTCGTGGCTGATGTGCTCTGAAACGCCTTAATCATTTTGTCGTGGTGGAGGGGGAAGGATTCGAACCTTCGAAGGCTGAGCCAACAGATTTACAGTCTGCCCCCTTTGACCGCTCGGGAACCCCTCCAAAATTGAGTCGCACATTCTGACGACCATTAGGCGCTTTGTCAACAACCGAGAAGAAAAATTTTGCGTTACTCAGGGTTTTTTCTATAATCACAAGGTGCGCTGGCGTAGCTCAGTCGGTAGAGCAGCTGATTTGTAATCAGCCGGTCGGGGGTTCGATTCCCTTCGCCAGCTCCAAAATTCTAAAGACTTATAAGTCATTTCACCACCGTCGATTTTGGCTGGTCGAGCGTACCTACCTGCGGTAGCCCTGCATGAACACCACGATGAAAGCTGTCCGTATTCATGTTTACGGCGGTCCCGAAATGCTGCACTACGAAGAAAATGTTCCCCGGCCTGTGTTCGGCTCCGATGACCTCCTGATCCGGGTGCGGGCAGCGGCGGTCAATCCCGTGGATTGGAAAATCCGCGAGGGCTGGCTGCAAGGATTTCTTCATCACAACCTGCCCCTCACCCTTGGCTGGGACATTTCTGGTGAAGTGGTCGAGATCGGTCCAGAGGTTCGTGGATTCGCAGTCGGCGATGAAGTGTATGCCAGGCCGAACATCGAACGCGACGGCGCCTATGCTGAATATATCGCTGTCAAGGCCAACGAAGTCGCCTTTAAGCCGGCGACCCTGGATCATATTCACGCCGCTGCTGTACCACTCACCGCACTGACTGCCTGGCAGGCGCTGGTGGACGCTGCCCAACTGCAGACCGGCCAAACCGTACTGATTCATGCCGCTGCTGGTGGCGTGGGCAGTCTGGCTGTACAACTAGCCAAGGCGCGTGGGGCGCGGGTCATCGCTACTGCCTCAGCGGTTAATATCGGACTGGTGACGGAGTTAGGCGCTGATGAGTTTATCGACTATACCCAAACCCGTTTCGAGGAAGCCGCCAAAAACGTGGATGTGGTGCTCGACACCATCGGTGGCGACACGCAAGAGCGCTCCTGGCAAGTATTAAAGCCCGGAGGCATCCTGATCTCGGTGGTCAGTCCGCCATTGGAAACGGTCGCCGCCGAGCGCGGGGTTCGCAGCGCCTTCGTGTTCATTCACCCCAGTGGCGAGCAGTTGAGCGCTATCACCCGGTTGATTGACGAAGGTCGGATGAAGCCACTCATTCACACCGTCCTGCCACTGAACGAAGTGCGTCAGGCCCACGCTATCAGTCAGGGTGGGCATGCGCGAGGCAAAATTGTCTTGCGCGTCGCTGGCTGAAAATCATTTCAGCGTTTGACGCCGTTCCGGCGTTGCCGCCAGATCGCTTTCTCCAGTTCCACCAGCAGAAACGCCGCAAGACCGGCCAAGGCAAACAGCCCCCAGTGGACAGCGCCAATGGGTGCGGTTCCCATTAATTGTTGCAGCGGCGGCCAGTAGGTAAAAGCCAATTGCAAGGTTAGCAGAATGGCGCTGGTGATCAGCGCCGCCCGGCTGCCCAGCAAACCCTCCCGCGACAGCGACGACTGATGCAGGTAGCGGCTGTTGAACAGGTAGAAAATTTCCCCGATCACCAGGGCGTTGACCGCGATAGTTCGGGCTTCCTCCAAGGTGGCGCCCTGCCCGACAGTCCACAGGAACAGCCCCAGCGGCGCCATCACCAGCAACACCGACACAAAGCCGATTCGCCACAGCATGAAGCCGGTGAGCAATGACTCGTGGGGGGTGCGTGGCGGGCGGCGCATCACCTGCGGTTCGGTCGGTTCAAAGGCCAGGGCCAGCGCCAGGGTGACCGCCGTGACCATGTTCACCCAGAGAATCTGCACCGGGGTCACCGGCAGGGTCATGCCGAGCAGAATGGCGCTGATAATCACCAGCGCCTGCGCGCCATTGGTCGGCAGGATGAACAGCAGGGCTTTGCGCAGGTTGTCGTAGACTGTCCGCCCCTCTTCCACGGCGTGGGTGATGGAGGCGAAGTTGTCATCGGCCAGCACCATTTCTGAGGCTTCCTTGGCCGCCTCAGTGCCTTTCAGCCCCATCGCCACCCCGACATCGGCGCGTTTGAGCGCAGGAGCGTCGTTGACTCCGTCGCCGGTCATCGCTACGACCTGGCCTTCCTGTTGCAAGGCCGCGACTAACCGCAATTTGTGTTCCGGGCTGGCGCGGGCGTAAACATCGACATCCAGCACCACTGCTCGCAACGCTTCATCATCCAGCCTCTCCAGTTCCGGGCCGGTCAACGCCTTTTTCCCATCGCCAATGCCGATTTGGGCAGCAATCGCGCGCGCGGTCACTGCATGGTCGCCGGTAATCATTTTCACCCGGATGCCCGCCACCTGGGTTTTCCGCACCGCCTGAATCGCTTCCTCGCGCGGCGGATCGCTGATGCCCAGCAAACCAAGCAGGGTCAGGCCCGCTTCGATATCGGCAAAGGTCAGTTCTCGCTGCGTATTGGGGACCGGACGGAACGCCACTGCCAGCACCCGTTGCCCGGCGGCGGCCAGGGTTTCAATCCGTTCCCGCCAGTCATCGACACACAGCGGTTGCAACCCTTCGGCGTGCTGCTGGTCGGCGCACATGGACAGCACCTGTTCCGGCGCGCCCTTGACGTGGATGATATGGTCGCCGTAGTGGTCATGATGCAGCGTGGCCATGAAGCGGTGTTCGGATTCAAAGGGAATGCTGTCCAGCCGCTGAAACCGCGTTTGTTCATCCACCAGATCGAGGCCCGCCTTGCAGGCCAGGGTCAACAACGCCCCTTCGGTGGGATCGCCGTTCATGCGCCATTCGCCGTCGGTTTCGGTCAGGGTGGCGTCATTGCACAAATGAATGGCGCGGGCGATGGCCTGCAAATCGGGCGCATCTTTCGCCAGGATCACCAAACCATTTATAGTGAAGCCGCCGACCGGAGCATAGCCGACGCCGCTGACCTCGAAGGTCCGGTCGGTGGTCGCGACCCGCTGCACGGTCATTTCATTGCGGGTCAGTGTGCCCGTTTTATCCGAGCAAATCACGGTGATCGCACCCAGGGTTTCCACTGCCGGCAGGCGGCGGATGATGGCATTGCGCCGGGCCATGCGCTGGACCCCGATGGCCAGGGTGATGGTCATGATCGCCGGCAACCCTTCGGGAATCGCCGCCACCGCCAAGCCGACCGCGGCCATGAACATGTCGCCCAGCGCCAGGCCGCGCCAAAAGACCCCGGCGCACAAGGTCAGGCCGGCCACGAGCAGGATGACGGCGCTCAACCAGCGACCAAATTGCTCCATTTGCCGCAATAATGGCGTAACTAAGCTCTCTACCTGTTCCAGCAGCGTGCTGATGCGGCCAATTTCGGTGGCGGCGCCCGTAGCCACGACGACGCCGATACCCTGACCGTAAGTGACCAGGGTGCTGGAATACGCCATGCTGGTGCGATCGCCGATAGCGGCCTCGGGCGCAACCGGATTGGGTGCTTTCTCAACCGCTTCGGCCTCGCCGGTCAACACCGCTTCCTGCATCCGCAGGTTCTTGACCTCGATCAGTCGCAGATCGGCAGGCGCTTTGTCGCCGGATTGCAGAATCACCCAGTCGCCGGGAACCAGTTCCTCAGCGAGGATTTCCCGGCGCTGACCATTGCGCAGCACCATGGCGTGCAGCGAGAGCATTTTGCGAATCGCGGCCAGCGCCGATTCTGCC
>CAZDVY010000207.1:0-4064 GCA_964508935.1 uncultured Candidatus Competibacteraceae bacterium
AGTTGTCGCAGTTCATGGATCAGAACAACCCGCTGTCCGAAGTCACCCACAAGCGCCGGATTTCAGCCCTGGGGCCAGGCGGCCTGACCCGCGAACGCGCCGGTTTCGAGGTGCGCGATGTCCATGCGACTCACTATGGCCGGGTCTGCCCGATTGAAACCCCGGAAGGGCCGAATATCGGCCTGATCAACTCGCTGGCAGTTTACGCCCGGACCAATGCCTATGGTTTCCTGGAGACCCCCTACCGGCGGGTCGAAAACGGTCGCGTGGTCGACCAGATCGATTATCTGTCGGCGATTGAAGAAGGCCAGTATGTCATCGCCCAGGCCAATGCCTCATTGGATAAAGAAGGCCGACTCGCTGACGATCTGGTGTCCTGCCGCCACCAGAACGAATTCGCGCTGTTTACTGCTGACCGGGTGCAGTATATGGATGTGTCGCCCAAGCAGATCGTCTCGGTAGCGGCGGCGCTGATCCCGTTTCTGGAGCATGACGACGCCAACCGGGCGCTCATGGGCTCCAACATGCAGCGCCAGGCGGTGCCGACCCTGCGCTCCGAAAAGCCTCTGGTTGGTACCGGCATGGAGCGTATTGTCGCCCGCGATTCCGGGGTGTGCGTGATCGCCCAGCGCGGTGGCCTAGTGGATTCGGTAGACGCAGGACGGCTCGTGGTGCGGGTTAACGACGCTGAAACCGAGGCTGGCGAGCCGGGGGTGGATATTTACAACCTGACCAAGTACACCCGTTCTAACCAGAACACCTGCATTAATCAACGACCATTGGTGCAAGTCGGTGATTGGGTAGCGCGCGGTGACGTGCTGGCGGATGGGCCATCGACAGACATGGGCGAACTGGCGCTGGGTCAGAATCTACTGGTCGCTTTCATGCCGTGGAATGGCTACAACTTCGAGGATTCAATCCTGATCTCCGAGCGGGTGGTGCAGGAAGACCGCTTTACCACCATCCATATCGAGGAACTGTCCTGCGTCGCCCGCGACACCAAACTGGGACCGGAGGAAATCACCGCCGACATCCCCAATGTCGGCGAAAGCGCTCTGGCCCGGCTGGACGAGGCCGGCATCGTATTTATCGGCGCGGAAGTCAAAGCCGGCGATATTCTGGTCGGCAAGGTGACGCCCAAAGGCGAAACGCAACTGACCCCGGAGGAAAAACTGCTGCGGGCGATCTTCGGCGAGAAAGCCTCAGATGTGAAGGACACTTCGCTGCGGGTGCCTTCCGGCATGGACGGTACGGTCATCGACGTGCGGGTTTTCACTCGTGACGGGGTCGAGAAAGACTCGCGGGCCAAGCAGATTGAAGAAATGGAATTGAAGCGGATTCGTAAGGACCTGAACGATCAATTGCGCATCCTGGAAGACGATCTGTACCAGCGCATGGAGCAGATGTTGATCGACCATCCTGCCGAGGGTGGCCCCAACGGGTTGCATCGCGGGGAAACGGTCACGGCTGACTACCTGCAAAATCTGCCGCGTCGGTACTGGTTCGAGATCCGCATGCAGGCTGACGAACTCAACGAACAAATCGAAAAGATCAACCGGCAACTTGACCAGCAACGCAAGGATTTTGACGAGAAATTTGAAGAAAAGCGCCGCAAGCTGACCCAGGGTGATGACTTGGCGCCGGGCGTACTGAAGATGGTCAAGGTTTACCTGGCGGTCAAGCGCCGCGTTCAGCCGGGCGACAAGATGGCCGGACGCCACGGCAACAAGGGCGTGGTGTCGATGATCGTGCCGCAGGAAGATATGCCCTACCTGGAAGATGGCACCCCCGTCGATATCGTGCTGAACCCGCTCGGCGTACCTTCGCGGATGAACGTGGGCCAAGTGCTGGAAACCCATCTGGGCTGGGCTGCCAAGGGACTGGGCCTCAAGATTGGCCGGATGCTGGACGCCCAAGCGCAACTGGGTCAACTGCGGTCGTTCCTGGAACAGATTTACAATGGAATCGGCACGCAAAAAATCGATCTGCAGCAAATGGGCGATGAAGAATTGCTGACGTTGTGCCGCAACCTGCGCGATGGCGTGCCTGTCGCCACTCCGGTGTTCGATGGCGCCACCGAAGAGGAAATGCGCGAATTACTGCAACTGGCGGAACTGTCGAATACCGGCCAGACCACGCTCTACGATGGCCGCACCGGCGACCCGTTCGACCGGCCGGTGACTGTCGGCTACATGTATATGCTTAAACTGAACCATCTGGTCGATGACAAGATGCATGCCCGCTCCACCGGCCCTTACAGTCTGGTAACACAGCAACCGCTGGGTGGCAAGGCGCAATTCGGCGGCCAGCGCTTCGGCGAGATGGAAGTGTGGGCGCTGGAAGCTTACGGCGCATCCTACACCTTGCAGGAAATGCTGACCGTCAAGTCAGACGATGTGAACGGCCGCACCAAGGTCTACAAAAACATCGTCGACGGCAACCACCGCATGGAAGCCGGCATGCCGGAATCCTTTAACGTGCTGGTCAAGGAAATCCGTTCGCTGAGTATCAACATCGATCTGGAAGCCGATGCTGAGACGCCGCGCGCCGAGTGAGGCCGGGTAACCCGAGGGTGAAAGAGTGATGAAAGACCTGCTGAATCCGTTCAAGACCTTCGACGAACTCGAGGATTTCGACGCCATTCGCATCGGGCTGGCCTCGCCGGAAATGATCCGCGCCTGGAGCCGGGGCGAGGTGAAAAAGCCTGAAACGATCAATTATCGGACGTTCAAGCCGGAGCGCGACGGCCTGTTCTGCGCCAAGATCTTTGGGCCGAACAAGGATTATGAGTGCCTGTGCGGCAAGTACAAACGACTCAAGCATCGCGGCGTGGTTTGTGAGAAGTGCGGGGTCGAGGTGACGCTGGCCAAGGTGCGGCGCGAGCGGATGGGTCATATCGAACTGGCCAGTCCGGTCGCCCATATCTGGTTTCTGAAATCGCTGCCATCGCGCATTGGCCTGTTGCTGGACATGACCCTGCGCGACATTGAACGCGTGTTGTACTTCGAGTCTTATGTGGTCATTGATCCGGGCATGACCCCGCTGGAGCGTGGCAAGCTGCTGAATGACGAGGATTATCTGAAAGCTGTCGAGGACCACGGCGATGAATTCGACGCCCGGATGGGCGCTGAGGCAGTGCATAAATTGCTGCACGATATGGACCTCAAGCAACTGGTGACCCAGTTGCGCCAGGAAATTCTCGAGTGCAGCTCCGAAACCAAGCTCAAGCGGCTGTCCAAACGGCTAAAACTGGTGGAATCCTTCCTCAACTCCGGCAACAAGCCGGAGTGGATGGTGCTGACCGTGCTGCCCGTATTGCCGCCCGACCTGCGGCCATTGGTGCCGCTGGACGGTGGACGTTTCGCTACCTCCGATCTCAACGACCTCTACCGGCGGGTGATCAACCGCAACAACCGGCTCAAGCGGTTGCTGGAACTCTCCGCCCCGGACATCATCGTCCGTAACGAAAAGCGGATGTTGCAGGAAGCGGTGGATTCGCTGCTCGATAACGGCCGGCGCGGTCGGGCCATTACCGGCAGCAATAAGCGGCCGTTGAAATCGCTGGCGGACATGATCAAGGGAAAACAGGGCCGGTTTCGCCAAAATCTGCTCGGCAAGCGGGTCGACTACTCCGGTCGCTCCGTCATTGTGGTCGGTCCCACCCTGCGCCTGCATCAGTGCGGACTGCCCAAGAAAATGGCGCTGGAGCTGTTCAAACCGTTCATTTTCAGCAAATTGCAGTTCCGCAATATGTCCACCACCATCAAGGCCGCCAAGAAGATGGTGGAGCGTGAAGACCCGGTGGTGTGGGATATCCTGGAAGAGGTGATCCGCGAGCATCCGGTGTTGCTCAATCGCGCCCCAACGTTGCACCGGCTGGGCATTCAGGCTTTTGAGCCGACGCTGATCGAGGGTAAGGCGATTCAGTTGCATCCACTGGTCTGCACCGCCTTCAACGCCGACTTCGACGGTGACCAAATGGCGGTGCATGTCCCGCTGTCCATCGAGGCGCAACTGGAAGCGCGGGCGCTGATGATGTCCACCAACAACATCCTCAGCCCGGC
>CAZDVY010000208.1:0-4041 GCA_964508935.1 uncultured Candidatus Competibacteraceae bacterium
TGGAACCAGGCCTGCCGATTCCGGTGGTGATCACGGTCTACAGCGACCGCAGCTTTACCTTCATCATGAAAACCCCGCCGGCTTCGGTGTTGCTTAGAAAGGCGCTGGGCCTCGACAAGGGCAGCCCCAATCCCAACACCAAGAAGATCGGTACGATAACCCGCGCCCAACTGGAAGAAGTAGCCAAGACCAAAATGCCTGATTTGACTGCCGCCGATCTGGAAGCAGCAGTGCGCACTATCGCCGGCAGCGCCCGTTCCATGGGCCTCAACGTCGAGGGGATTTGAGTCATGGCCAAGCTTTCCAAGCGGATGAAAGCGATCCGCGCCAAAGTGACGCCGGGTAAGTTTTATCCAGCCGATGAGGCTTTCAACCTGCTCAAGGAGCTGTCCAGCGCCAAGTTCCGGGAAGCGGTGGATGTCGCTGTCAATCTGGGCGTGGACCCGCGCAAGTCCGATCAGGTGGTGCGCAGCGCCACGGTGCTGCCGCATGGCACCGGCAAAACGGTGCGGGTTGCCGTATTCGCCCAGGGCGCTAACGCCGACGCTGCCCGGGCAGCCGGCGCCGATATCGTCGGTTTCGAAGATTTGGCTGATTCGGTCAAGGCCGGTAATTTTGACTTCGACGTCGTCATCGCCTCACCCGATGCTATGCGCGTGGTCGGCCAGCTCGGCAAGATCCTCGGCCCGCGCGGTCTGATGCCCAACCCCAAAGTCGGCACAGTGACCTCTGACGTGGTGGGTGCTATTCGCAACGCCAAGGCCGGCCAGGTTCGTTATCGCACCGACAAGGCAGGCATTATCCATTGCACCTTGGGCAAGGTGGATTTCACGCCGACCCAGTTGCAGGAAAACTTGCAAGCCCTGCTGCACGATTTACAGAAGGCCAAACCCTCGACTTCCAAGGGTGTCTACATGCGCCGGGTGACTGTTTCCACAACCATGGGGCCGGGGCTGGCGGTCGATCAGGCCACGTTATCATTTTGAATCATTGAATTAAGGTGCGTTGAGCGAACGCTGAACTCACAAAATGACTTTGGGCCGGCCGACCCTGTCGGCCAGTGTCAAAGACCGCAGGTGCCTTCGGGCTTAATCGCGCTTGGCTTCGGCCAACGCTGCCCGCGCAGACGGCAGGGCCCTACCGGATTTCCTGGTCAGGCTGCCGTACCCCTTTTCTCCACTCGTGGAGAAAAAACTATGAGGAAAACTGATGAGTCTCAATCTGGCAGAAAAACAGGCTGTGGTGGCCGAAGTCGCCAAGGTGGCTGCCAGTGCGCACTCTGCGATTGCCGCCGAGTATCGGGGGCTGAGCGTCACGCAGCTCACCCACCTGCGCGTTAAGGCGCGGGAAACCGGCGTCTATCTGCGCGTCGTCAAGAACTCCCTGGCGCGGCGTGCCGTGCAGGGCACCGAGTTCGAATGCCTGCAACCGAGTCTGGTCGGACCGCTGATTCTAGCGTTCTCCCAGCAGGAACCAGGCTCAGCGGCGCGTATTTTCAAGGAATTTCTGAAGGAAAAAGCCAACGACAAGCTGATCGTCAAAGCGTTAGCCGTCGGTGGACAGGCCTATCCTGCGCAAGAGCTGGATCGCTTGGCCAGTTTGCCGACCCGCAATGAAGCAATCAGCCTGCTGATGGCTACTCTGCGGGCACCGCTCGACAAATTCGCGCAAACCCTCAATGAAATTCCCGGAAAACTGGTGCGCACGATCGATGCGATCCGGCAACAGAAGGAAGCGGCCTGAACGGCGCAACCGCCTGATTTTGCAATTTCCAGGTTCCTAACCAGGAGTAAATTTGTAATGGCTGTTTCGAAAGAAGAAATGCTTGAGGCCATCGCTGGCATGACCGTGATGGAAATCGTGGATCTGATTGCCGCGATGGAAGAGAAGTTTGGCGTGACGGCCGCCGTTGCCATGGCCGCTGCGCCGGCTGCTGCGACGGCCGCCGCTCCGGTCGAGGAAAAGACCGAATTCGACGTGGTGATGACCAGCTTCGGTGAAAAGAAGGTCGAAGTCATTAAAGTAGTGCGTGCGCTGACCGGCCTGGGGCTGAAGGAAGCCAAGGATGCAGTGGAAGGTGTGCCCTCCACCATCAAGGAAGGCATTCCCAAGGCTGAAGCCGAGGACGTCAAGAAAAAACTGGAAGAAGCCGGCGCCAAGGTCGAAATCAAGTAATGCAGCGATCCCCACAACGTGGGAATTCGTTGCATTGCCCTTGCCTGGCTTGGATGGACCCGAACGGGAACGGCTGGCGGCCTTCGGTCGCTGGCCTGTTTTCGTTTGAACCGGCTAGAGATTGCTGGCGCTTGCCGCCTAGCGAACCGGCTACGGCATCAGGCAGTTCCCGCCTTTGACTGGCACTCCCGAGAGAGGAATCCCGATGGCTTACACTTTTACTGAAAAAAGACGCATCCGTAAAGACTTCGGCAAGCGCTCCAGCATCCTCGAGGTCCCTTATCTACTGGCGATCCAGCTGGATTCCTATCGTGAGTTTCTGCAAGCCGCTACGCTGCCGGGAGAACGTGGGGAAGCGGGATTGCACGCCGCTTTCCGCTCGGTATTCCCGATTGTCAGCTATTCGGGTAACGCCCGGTTGGAGTATGTCAGCTACCGGTTGGGCGAGCCTGGATTTGATGTCCGCGAATGTCAGTTACGTGGTCTGACCTACGCTGCGCCGCTGCGAGTACGCCTGCGCCTGGTGCTGATGGACAAGGACGCCGAAGCCGGCGCACCGAAAATCAAGGATATCAAGGAAAACGAAGTCTACATGGGTGAACTGCCGTTGATGACCGACAATGGTACTTTTGTCATCAACGGCACCGAGCGGGTTATCGTCTCGCAGCTACATCGTTCCCCGGGCGTATTCTTCGACCACGACAAGGGTAAAACTCATTCCTCCGGCAAGCTGCTGTTTTCAGCGCGAATCATCCCCTATCGCGGCTCCTGGCTGGACTTCGAATTCGACGTAAAAGACGTGCTGTATGCGCGCATCGACCGCCGCCGCAAGTTGCCGGTGACCATTTTACTGCGGGCGCTGTTTGACGATCCCCATCCCAACGATCCCGGTGCGCGTAGCGTCAATGAACGGATTCTGGAAATTTTCTTCGAAACCAATACAGTGCGTGTCGCCGGCGAACAGTTCACCCTGGATCTGGTGCCTGAGCGGTTGAAGGGTGAAACCGCCAGCTTCGATATTCTGATTAGCGATGAGGTCGTGCTAAAGGCAGGCGCGCGAATCACTGACCGACACGTCCGCAAGCTGGAAAAAGCCGGACTGCAGAGTCTGGCCGTGCCGCGTGAATACCTGATGGGCAAGATCCTGGCGCATGACCTGGCCGATCCCGAAACCGGCGAGCTGCTGGCGCAGGCGAATGATGAGCTGACTGCGGATAAACTGGACAAGATTCAGGCCAGCAGTATCAGCGAATTCCAGACTCTCTACGTGAATGACGTCAACCGTGGTTCCTTCATCTCCAACACCTTGCGCGCTGATTCTACCCACAATCAATGGGAGGCCCAGGTAGAAATTTACCGGATGATGCGTCCAGGCGAGCCACCGACCAGGGACGCCGCTCAGCGGTTGCTGCATGACTTGTTCTTCTCGGCGGAGCGCTACGACCTGTCCGAGGTCGGTCGCATGAAATTCGACAGCCGGGTGGGCCAGCGCCGTGAGCCGATTCCCGGCGTTCCCATGAAGGAACATACGCCCGGCGTCTTGTCCATGGAAGATATCCTGGCGGTGCTTAAGACACTGATCGACATCCGCAATGGCAATGGCGTGGTCGACGATATCGACCATCTGGGCAATCGCCGCATCCGTTGCGTCGGTGAGATGACCGAAAACGTGTTCCGCATCGGCCTGGTTCGGGTCGAACGGGCAGTCCGGGAACGGCTGAGCCTGGCGGAATCCGAAGGTCTGACCCCGCAGGACCTGATCAACGCCAAGCCGGTCGCCGCCGCGATCAAGGAATTCTTCGGCTCCTCGCAGTTGTCGCAGTTCATGGATCAGAACAACCCGCTGTCCGAAGTCACCCACAAGCG
>CAZDVY010000209.1:0-4027 GCA_964508935.1 uncultured Candidatus Competibacteraceae bacterium
TGCGCGGAAAAAGGCGCGCGGCTGCGCGTAGCGCCGGTGGATGATCGCGGCCAGGTGATTCTGGAGGAATACGAGAAGCTGTTCAGCTCCCGGACCAAACTGGCGGCCTTCAGCCAGGTGTCGAATGCGCTGGGCACGATCACGCCGGTGCGGGAAATGGTCGAGATCGCCCATCGCTACGGGGCGCGGGCGCTGGTGGATGGCGCTCAGGCGGTTTCCCATCTGCGCGTGGACGTGCAGGCCCTCGATTGCGACTGGTATGTGTTCTCCGGCCACAAGGTGTTCGGCCCGACCGGCATTGGCGTGGTTTTCGGCAAGGAGGATTTGCTGAACGCCACGCCGCCCTGGCAAGGCGGCGGCAACATGATCGTGGACGTTAGATTCGAGAAGACCGTCTATCAGCCCGCGCCGTCACGCTTTGAGGCCGGTACTGGCAATATCGCCGATGCAGTCGGGTTGGGCGCGGCGCTCGACTATCTCGAACAAATCGGCATGGAGAATGTGAGCCGTTACGAGCATGAACTGCTGGTTTACGGGACGCAGCAGTTGCAAAGCGTTCCCGGTCTGCGGCTGATCGGAACTGCGCCGGATAAAGCTGGAGTCTTGTCCTTTGTTCTGGATGGATTCCGCACCGAAGAGGTCGGCAAGGCGCTGGATCAGGAAGGAATTGCCGTGCGGGCCGGTCATCATTGCGCGCAACCGATTCTGCGGCGCTTCGGGCTGGAAAGCACGGTCCGGCCTTCGCTGGCGGTTTACAACACCTGTGAAGACCTCGACGCTCTGGCAGCCGCGCTGCGGCGCATTCAGGCCGGGCATGGCGGGTTATCCCATCAATAACCGGAGCGAAAGAGCGGGCAGTTCAAGCGACTCGCTCTTTCGCGGTTTAATCAGATCGCGCCACAATTCAGCCCGGCGTGTGTCAGCCGTTTTTTTCCCGGGCCGCCGCCCGCGCTGCTACGGGACGCGCCAGTAACCGATCCGCGTAAGCATCCAAACCGCCTTGATCAAGCGGCATCTTGAAGGCCCGCGCCCAAGCCAGGGTGTGCGCCGCCAGAATATCTGCGGCGGTGAAGCGCCCGCCGACCAGAAACTCCCGCTCGGCCAATCCGCTGGCCAGAATCTTCGCCGCCACGCCCCACTCCCATTGCGCCGTTTCGATCACCGCCGGCACGCGCCGTTTCTCCGGCAAGGCAAAGCGGTGTTTGGTGATGGTCCATAACGGCTGCTCCAACTCGCTCATAATAAAGAAGCACCATTGATCGTAATGCGCCCGCTCCGGGGAGCCGACCGGCGGGGTCAGGCCGCTGGCGGGAAAGCGGTCGCCGATATAAGTGCAGATCGCCGCCGATTCGGTCAGGATCAGATCGCCATCAACCAGGGTGGGCACTTTGCCGCCGGGATTGAGCGCCAGATAAGCCGGATCGCGGCCAGCGCCGGCCATCAGGTCAATTTTGTGGTAGTCGTAGACCGCGCCGGCTTCTTCCAGCGCCCAGATGACCCGATAGGAACGGGTGTGGGGACACCCATAAACGTTCAGCATGTGACTCTCCTCATGTGCGACCGAGCAATTTTTGCTATAGTCATCATTTAATAACTCTTTGAAATCAAGGGTGGAGCGCAATAGATCATGTCATCGAGACTGGATGAGTTTGAACAGGCGCTGTTAGCACTGGACCGGGTGCGGGCCAGCGAACTGCTGGACGCGACAGCCGCCGAGCGCACGTCCTTGCAAGCGGTAGAGATTCTAGTGCAGCCAGCGCTGGAACGGATCGGCGATGCTTGGGAAGGCGGTAGCTGCGCACTCTCGCAGATTTATATGAGTGGCCGAATTTGTGAAGAGTTGGTGCAGGTCTTGCTCAGATCGGGCGAAGCAACACCGTGGAGTGCGCCCGGCGATGTCCGCCTGGGGCTGGCGGTGCTGGAAGACTATGACCTGCTCGGCAAGCAGATTGTCGGCACGGTGCTGCGCGCTGTCGGCTGGCCGGTGGCCGATTATGGGCGACAAACCGTCGATGAACTGGTCGCCCGGGTACAACAGGATTGCGTCGATATCCTGCTCATTTCCACCTTGGTGCTGACGGCGGCTCTGCGCGTGCGCGAGCTGGTAACCCGCTTGCGCCAGGTCTCCCCGCAAACCCGAATAATTGTCGGTGGTGCGCCATTCCGGTTTGATCCAGAACTTTGGCAAGAAGTCGGCGCGGACGCCATGGGTATGAATGCGGCGGATGCGATTGCCCTGATCCGCCAGCGACCGTTCCCGCTGATTGCGCAACTCGGCGACAATCGCGTCGATATCGTCGGGCAATCCGGCAATCGGCCATGCGTCAACCACCCGGATTCGCGTATTCACGCCGCCAGTCCCCTGGCGTCGAAAACGCCTTCAAACAGCACCGAACTCAAGTAGCGTTCGCCGGAATCCGGCAACAGCACCACGATGGTTTGACCGGCGTTCTGCGGTTGCCGGGCGATGCGCACGGCGACTGCCGCCGCCGCGCCGCTGGAAATGCCGGACAGAATGCCTTCCTCCCGCGCCAGTCGGCGGGCATAGTGAATGGCCTCCTTGTTCGTCACCTGTTCAATGTCGTCCACCAGCGACAAATCCAGCACCTCCGGCACGAAGCCCGCGCCGATGCCCTGGATTTTGTGCGGTGCCGGCTTGAGGGGTTCACCCGCCCGCTTTTGTGCCAAGACCGGGCTGGCGGCCGGCTCGACCGCCACCGAGAGAATCGGTTTGCCCCGGACCTGCTTGATGTAGCGCGAGACCCCGGTGATGGTGCCGCCGGTGCCGACCCCGGACACGAAAATATCCACGGCGCCGTCCGTGTCATCCCAGATTTCCGGTCCGGTGGTCCGCTCGTGAATCGCCGGGTTCGCCGGATTCTTGAACTGTTGCAGCAGGACATAGCGTTCCGGGTCAGAGGCGGCGATTTCCTCCGCCTGCGCCACCGCGCCGTTCATGCCTTTCGCTCCTTCGGTTAACACCAGCTTTGCGCCATAGGCAATCAGCAGCTTGCGGCGTTCCAGACTCATGGTTTCCGGCATGGTCAAGGTGAGCGGAATGCCTCGGGCGGCGGCGACGAACGCCAGCGCAATGCCGGTGTTGCCGCTGGTCGGCTCCACCAGTTCCTTGCCGGGTCCCAGCAGACCCCGCTGTTCGGCGTCCCAGATCATCGCCGCACCAATCCGGCATTTCACAGAATAGGCGAGATTGCGTCCTTCGATCTTGGCCAGCACTGTGGCTGGCGCTCCTTCCGTAGTCCGGTTCGGCCGCAACCGCCATGGCGGATTCTCCAAAGACTTAGCGGGCCGGTTGATAAATCTGATCGAACGTGCCGCCATCATCGAAGTGGGTTTTCTGTGCTTTCTGCCAGCCGCCGAACACCTCGTCGATGGTGAACAGATGGACCTTGGCGAACTGATCAGCGTATTGGGCGGCAACCTGGGGATCGCGCGGACGGTAGTAGTGCTTGCCCGCGATGTGCTGTCCTTCCTCACTGTAGAGGTGGCGCAGATACGCCTCGGCAGCCTTGCGCGTACCCTTCTTGTCCACCACCTTGTCGATTACCGTCACCGGCGGCTCCGCCAGAATCGACAGGGACGGCACGATGATTTCGAACTTGTCCGGCCCCAGTTCCTTGGCAGCCAGGAACGCTTCGTTCTCCCAGGAGATGAAGATGTCGCCAATGCCCCGCTCTACGAAGGTCGTGGTCGAACCCCGGGCTCCGGAGTCCAGTACGGTGACGTTTTTATACAACCGACTGACGAAATCGCGGGCCTTGGCCTCATCACCGCCCGGTTGCTTCAGGGCGTAGCCCCAGGCGGCGAGATAATTCCAGCGCGCCCCGCCTGAAGTCTTCGGATTGGGGGTGATGACTGAAACGCCTGGCTTCACCAGGTCATTCCAGTCGTGGATGCCCTTGGGATTGCCCTTGCGCACCAGGAAAACGATGGTCGAGGTATAGGGTGAGCTGTTGTTGGGCAGGCGCTTTTGCCAATCGGTGGGGATCAGCTTGGCTTTTTCGGCGAT
>CAZDVY010000210.1:0-3969 GCA_964508935.1 uncultured Candidatus Competibacteraceae bacterium
AGCGGCCATAACCGCGTGCCGCTGCCGCCGGAAAGAATCACAGGGATGATCATGAGGGTTCGCCTCGGCCAATGGCGTAATAGATAAATCCTTGCTCGCGCAGGTGATCGGGATCGTAGAGGTTGCGGCCATCGAAAATGACCGGGTACTTCAGCGCCTGACCGATCGCGTCAAAATCGGGACTGCGAAACAAACTCCATTCGGTCACAATGATCAGTGCATCGGCGCCATGCAGCGCGTCCATCGGGCGGTTGCAAAGTTGCAGGTCGGGGCGCTCGCCGTAAATGCGCCGGGCTTCATTCATCGCCGCCGGGTCATAGGTCCGCACTGTGCAACCCTCCCGCCACAGCGCCTCTAGCAGGACCCGGCTGGGCGCTTCGCGCATGTCATCAGTGCCGGGTTTGAACGCCAGTCCCCACAGGGCAAAAATACGCCCGTGCAGGTCGTTCTTGAAATGGCGCTGGACCTTGGCAAACAGCACGGTCTTTTGCCGTTCGTTGACCGCTTCCACTGCTTGCAGTAACGCCGCCTCGTAGTTGACGGACCGGGCGGTATACTCCAAGGCCTTGACATCTTTTGGAAAACAGGAACCTCCGTATCCTGCGCCGGGATAGATGAAGTGATAACCGATGCGCGGATCGGCACCGATGCCGATCCGCACTTTTTCGACGTCCGCGCCCAGCCGTTCGGCCAGATTGGCGATTTCATTCATGAAGCTGATCTTGGCGGCCAGCATGGTGTTGGCCGCGTATTTGGTCAGCTCCGCCGAACGCACGTCCATTTCGATCAAACGGTCACGGTTACGGTTGAAGGGTGCATAGAGATTACGCAATAGCAGGGTGGCCCGGTGATCATCGCAGCCGACAATGATGCGGTCGGGTCGCATGAAATCCTGGATCGCCGCACCTTCCTTGAGGAATTCCGGGTTGGAAACCACCGAGAACGGAAGGTCCTTGCCGCGTTCGGCGAGCGCCTCGGCGATGGTTTGGCGCACCATGTCCGCCGTGCCGACCGGAACGGTGGACTTGTTGACCACCACCCGATAGTCCTCCAAGTGCTGACCAATGGAACGGGCAACAGTGCGCACATGCTGCAAATCGGCGGAGCCGTCTTCGTCGGGCGGGGTGCCGACGGCGATGAACTGGAATTGCCCGTGTGCGACACCCTCCACCACGTCGGTGGTGAAACGCAACCGCCCGTCGGCGCCGTTGCGCCGCACTATCTCATCGAGGCCCGGCTCATGGATGGGGATTTCGCCGCGTTGCAGCAGCGCGATCTTGCGCGGGTCCACATCGACGCACAGCACATCGTTTCCCACTTCGGAAAAGCAGGCCCCAGTCACCAACCCGACATAGCCGGAACCGAAAATTGTGACTCTCATCTGTTCATCCTAGTCAGCTAACGAATCCATCAGGACAGGGCGCGCAAGGCAAAGGGCACCATCTCGTTCAAAACTTGCTGCACTGCTGCATTGGCCGCCCGCGCCGCGCCCGCCGCATTCTCGCTCGGAGCCGGCGCTACCGCTTCGAACAGCCGCGTTTCCAGTACATGCCCGCTCTTCATCTCCACTGCCTTCAGCCGGACAATGAGCCGCACCCGGCTGGGCCTGGTCATAAATTCCTGTTGCAGGCGAATCACATCCACATCCACCCGCACATTTGCCAATGCCGGCGAAGGCGGCGACACCACGGCCTTGAATGCGCCGCTGCTCTCGAAGGCCCGGACCAGAATCGGCAACAACATTTTAGCTGGCGTATCGCTCCACACACTGTCTCTGTAGTAATCCAGTTTGGGCGGCTCGCGGGTATAGGCGATCCGGTTTGAATCGAAGCCTGGCGCTTCCCGGGAAACCGTGACCAGCAAAATTTTATTGCTGGATCGGCGCGCCGGCGTTGACGTGACCGCGCCCACCTCCAGCAAATAGGCCTGCTGCGGGGGCGAACTGTCCTGCGGCAGCGCGCAACCCGTCAACGCCAGCAACACCCATAGCATCCACATCAGCCGGCTGGATTTGCTTGCGAGACTCCCATCCACGTCTGTTCCTCCTCAAATCAAGATTTCAGGCCCGATACCTGCTCACTTTTCTCCTGGCCCAGGCCGACCCTGCGGCTTGCCCATGAGCAGGGCGCGGGGATTTTGCTCTAACATTCCAGCCAGCCGTTGCCAGGTGACCATCAGCCCGCTGGCCTGAATCAGCAGTGCGTCCAGTTCGGGGACGGTGTTCTGGCTCAGCCGCCGCAACGTCTGCTGACCTTCCCCGGCCAACCCGGTAAAGGCCAGGCTGGTCTGGTTCAAACTGTCAGCCGCTTTGCGCACCGCCTGGACGCCGACCTGAACGTCATGCAAGGCAGCCTGAACCTGCGCACTCAAGCCGCCGGTTTTTTCCAGTTCGCCAGCGGCCTTGTCCAGCGCCTGGCCCAATCGCTCGGCCCGCTTGGCCAGCGCTCCGGTGATGGTTTCCACATTCGCCAGCGTCTGGCGGATGCTGTCGGCGCGATCAGCGACCGCCCCGGTAATGACGCTCAGGTGTTGCAGAGTCCGGGTCAACGCCGTTTGATTGTCATCGCCCAGCAACTGCTCCAACCGGCTCGACAGATTGTTGATATTGGTCAGGATATTATTGAAAGCGTCGTCCAGCCGCGCGACCAGCGACGGTCCGGCCTGAATCACCGGTAAATCTTGGCCCACCGCCTTCTCCAAGGGCAAGGCTTGGCCGCCACCGCTGAGTTCCACCGAAGCCACCCCGGTCAAGCCCCGCGTGGACAGCGTAGCGATGGTGTCGCGGCGAATCGGCGTGCCGCGCTCGATGTCCAGCACCACATCCACCTGATCGGGATTATTGGGGTCCAGCCGGATGGACGCCACCTGCCCGACTTGAACACCGCGATAGCGCACCGTCGCCTTGGGGTTCAGGCCGGCTACCGACTCCTGAAAATAGACCCGATAACGATCGTAGGTTTTGTTGTCGCCACCCAGCGTCAACCAAAAAACGCTGCCTAACAGCGCCGCGCCCAGGAGAACGACGAACAGCCCGACCAGCGTGTAATTTACCTTGCTTTGCACGACTGTGCCCGCGCCGCGCGACCACGCGGCCCCTCAAAGTAAGCCTGAATCAGCGGATGTTGCCCGCGAGTCAGTTCCCGCATCGGCGCGTAGCCAATCACCCGCCGCTCGCCGAGGAAGGCGACACGATCCGTGGCCTGCCACAGCGTATCCAGATCATGTGTGACCATCACCACCGTCAGGCCCAGCGATTCCTTGAGTTGCACCACCAGTTCATCGAACGCCCCGGCGCTGACCGGATCGAGACCGGCGGTCGGTTCATCGAGAAACAGCAGCGCCGGGTCCAGAGCCAGCGACCGGGCCAGCGCCGCCCGTTTCAGCATCCCGCCGCTCAGTTCACGCGGCAACTTGTTCCCGGCGCCAGCGGGCAGGCCAGCCAGGGCGATCTTGAGATCGGCGATTTCGGCAATCCGCCGGATCGACAACCGGGTATGTTCACGCAAGGGCATCGCTACATTTTCCCGCACGGTGAGCGAGCTGAACAGTGCACCCTGCTGGAATAACATGCCGAAGCGCCGACGCAGCCGGAACGCGGCGCTTTCGCTGATGCCGACGATCTCCTGACCGAACAGTTGAATGGAGCCGGCAGTTGGCTCCAGCAACAAAATGATGGCCCGCAGGAGCGTCGTCTTGCCCGAGCCGCTGCCGCCGACCAGGGCGACGATCTCGCCGCGCTGCACGGTAAAATCCAGATGTTCATGAATGATCGTTTCGCCAAACCGGGTCTGCAAGCCGCGCACAACGATCACCGCGTCTGCTGGAGCCGGATTCAGCGCCACAGCCCCACTCCGCCCAGGACCACCGAGAACAGGGCGTCGGCGGCGATCACCAGGAAGATCGACTGCACGACACTGACCGTGGTCTGCCGACCCACGCTGTCTGCGCCGCCACGCACCTGAAAGCCTT
>CAZDVY010000211.1:0-3968 GCA_964508935.1 uncultured Candidatus Competibacteraceae bacterium
AACAAGTGATTATACGGTTTCCGCCTATCTACCACCATCCACCAAGGTTGACAAGAACTATCTGATCTTGCTAGTCTTTATCAGCAGCATAACATTCATCCCAAGTCTTGCAATCCTGGAAATCCCGCCATGCTCGTCGTCCCCCCGGAACTGACCCGTTGCTACGAGGCGCGGTTGGTACAGCAGAACATTGTGACCGGGCAGCGTCTGCACTATCACAAGTGGCTGCGCTATTACCTGGACTTCTGTAGCAAGTATAGCTTCGCGCCAACGGATCGCCAGAGTTTGCCCGCTTTTCAGGAAAAATTGCGGGCCAAGCATCAGCCGGAACCCCTGTGTCAACAGGCCGGGTACGCCGTGACCCTTTATTGGGAGCTGGTCTCCTCATCCCCCGTCAGGCCGCATCCTCTGGAGAAGGCCGCCCTGCAACCGGGTGTCGAGACTCGAAATGCGGTTCATGAAGCCTTGGATCGTACTTCGAGCCGCGTCCCGGTGGAGAAACCCCCGGTCCAATCTTCCGCGCCACCCTCCACACCGGCCCAGCTCACCGCCCAGCGCGGAGAAGTGGCCGTGCCGCTTGCTCGCCTGCCCGCGCCGACGAATACACCTTCCCAACCGGAAAGGGCAGCGGCCAACCGGGCGCAAATGACTTTCGCAAACTCCGTTCGGGCGCTTTCTCAAAACGATAGAACGGATTCGGCTGAATTCAAGCGGACCGGCGCCAGTTGGGTGTGGGTCTACGACGGACTGACCTCGGCGATCCGGGTCCGGCATTATTCCCCCAAGACCTTGCAGGCCTATCAAATCTGGACCCGGAAATTTCAAACCTTTACCCAAAGCAAGGATCCACGGTTAGTGACGATGGACGATGTCAAGGGTTTTTTGAGTTTTCTGGCGGTCAATAAAAAAATCGCAGCGTCCAGCCAGAACCAGGCCTTCAATGCCTTGCTGTTTTTATTCAGGCATGTCCTGGAAAAAGACTTTGGCAAAGTCGAGGGCGTGGTCAGGGCCAAGCGAAAACCCTATATCCCGGTGGTGTTGTCGCGGGAAGAAATAGACCGCATCATCGCCCGGCTCGATAAGCCCTACGCGCTAGTGGTGAAATTGTTGTATGGATGCGGCTTGCGGCTGTTCGAGTGTTTGCAACTGCGGGTGCAGGATTTGAATTTCGCCATGAGGGTGTTGACCGTGCACGACGGCAAGGGACAGAAAGATCGCACGGTGCCATTGCCGGAGATGCTGGTCCTCGAATTGCAAGCCCAATTGGAACGGGTTTCCGAGGTGCATGAGGCGGACTTGGCCGCCGGCTACGCGGGGACGTTTTTACCCACCGCGCTGGGAGAAAAATACCCACGAGCCGCCCGAGAACTGGTGTGGCAGTGGTTGTTTCCAGCCATGAAGCTGACGATGGTGCCGGATACTTACGAGTATCGGCGCTATCATTTGCACGAGACCCTCGTGCAAAGGGCGATCAAGGAAGCGGTGTGCCGGACCCGGATTCCCAAACGAGCCTCGGCGCACACCTTTCGCCACAGCTTCGCCAGCCACTTGTTGCAGGCGAACTACGACATTCGCACTATTCAGGAATTGCTGGGGCACAGCGACGTGCGCACGACCATGATTTATACCCACACAGTGCGGAGCATCACGCGGAAAGAGGCGAAAAGCCCGCTGGATTTTTAGGCAGTGGGTCCTTGGATTTGCCCGAATGCGGCCGTCCGGCTGCCGCTCCAGCGGGTCGCGTGATCCCCGGCAGATCGCGCTCTGAAGCGTCTGGGTCCCGGCGCACACCTTGTCCGGCGCAGCCTGTGCTTCCTTCCTTGTTGTCTTAAAAAGGGTCAATCATGGGTTGAACAGGCCAGCCCGGTGGAATGTCGAATCGTGCGGAAAAATTCACCCGGCCAAAACGCCATGCAAACCGATAAACCATTCGCGCTCCACGCCCCGTTTCAACCCGCCGGCGATCAGCCGGAGGCCATCCGTCAACTGGTCGAAGGTCTCAACGACGGTCTGGCCCATCAAACGTTGCTCGGCGTGACCGGCAGCGGCAAAACCTTCGCTATGGCCCACGTCATTGCCGCCGTGCAACGTCCGGCGCTGGTGCTGGCCCCGAACAAGACCCTGGCGGCGCAGTTGTACGGCGAGATGAAGGCGTTCTTCCCGGAAAACGCCGTGGAATATTTCGTTTCCTACTACGACTATTACCAGCCGGAAGCCTACGTCCCTTCCTCGGATACCTATATCGAGAAAGACGCCTCGATCAACGAGCACATCGAGCAAATGCGGCTGTCGGCGACCAAAGCCATTCTGGAACGGCCCGATACCATTACGGTCGCCACGGTGTCGGCGATCTACGGCTTGGGTGATCCCGACTGGTATATGAAAATGATCCTGCACCTAGTGCGCGGCGAGAAGGTCGATCAGCGCGCCATTTTGCGTCGGCTGGCGGATTTGCAGTACACCCGCAATGACCTGGAACTGGCGCGGGGCACGTTCCGGGTGCGCGGCGAGATCATCGACATTCATCCCGCCGAATCGGATCAGGAAGCGCTGCGGGTGGAATTGTTCGACGATGAGATCGAATCGCTCAGCTTGTTCGATCCGCTGACCGGCCGGGTATTGCGGAAAACGCCCCGCTATACGGTCTATCCGAAAACCCATTATGTGACGCCCCGCGAACAGCTTTTGCAGGCCATAGATCGGATCAAGGACGAATTGCGGGAACGGCTGAACGAACTTCATGCCGCCGGGAAACTGCTGGAGGCGCAGCGCTTGGAACAGCGCACCCGCTTTGACCTGGAGATGATGGCGGAACTGGGTTATTGCAGCGGCATCGAGAATTATTCCCGCTATCTGTCCGGGCGCGAACCGGGAGAAGCGCCGCCGACCCTGTTTGACTACCTGCCGCCCGAGGCGCTGATCTTTATCGACGAAAGCCACGTCACCGTGCCGCAACTCGGTGCGATGTATAAAGGCGACCGGTCCCGCAAGGAAACTCTGGTTGAGTATGGCTTCCGCCTGCCCTGCGCGCTGGACAACCGACCGCTGCGCTTTGAAGAGTTTGAGCGCCTCAGCGGCCAAACCCTGTTCATTTCCGCCACGCCCGGCCCCTACGAACTGGAGCATTCCGGCGATGCGGTCGTGGAACAGGTGGTCCGGCCGACCGGGCTAGTGGACCCTGAAGTGGAAGTGCGTCCCGCCCTGCATCAGGTGGACGATTTACTGGGGGAAATCCGTGAACGGGCAAAGCGTCAGGAGCGGGTGCTGGTCACCACCCTGACCAAGCGCATGGCTGAGGATTTGACCGGCTATCTGGCGGAAAACGGCGTCAAGGTACGCTACCTGCACGCCGACATCGACACCGTGGAGCGGGTGGAGATTATCCGCGATTTGCGGCTGGGAACCTTCGATGTGCTGGTCGGCATCAACTTGCTGCGGGAAGGGCTGGACCTGCCGGAAGTGTCGCTGGTGGCGATTCTCGATGCCGACAAGGAAGGTTTTCTCCGTTCCGACCGTTCGCTGATTCAAACCATTGGCCGCGCCGCCCGGCATTTGCACGGCAAGGCGATTCTCTACGCCGATCAAATGACCGGCTCGATGCGCCGGGCGCTGGAGGAAACCGAACGCCGCCGCGCCAAGCAACGCGCCTATAACCAGTTGCACGGCGTTACCCCACGCGGGATTCAGAAGGCTGTCGCCGATATTCTGGAAGGCGCGCATCCCGGCGCTCCCGCGCCAGCGGAATACTACGCGCAGGTGGCCGAGAAAACCGCCGCCTATGCCCGTGAATCCCCGGCGACGCTGGCAAAGAAGATCAAGCAGTTGGAGCAAGCCATGTACCGCTGCGCCCGCGATCTGGAATTCGAGGAAGCGGCAAGACTGCGGGATGAAATTCAGCGCATCCGTCAGTTCGGGTTGGGCGTTCCGGCGGGCGGGTAACGGATCGCGCCTTGTCCGCAAAATGGTCT
>CAZDVY010000212.1:0-3939 GCA_964508935.1 uncultured Candidatus Competibacteraceae bacterium
AGGTGTAAAAAAAGCTGATACGCCGTGTAGAAAGTCAATTTCACGCGGCATCCTCCGTCGGCTCCGCATGGGGCCAAATCACCGCCATTTTCACCCGGTTACCGGAAATTTCGACGATTTCCGTGGGATGCCCAGCCAGCGTCAACCGAATGCCCGGTTCAGGAATCGCTTCCAGATGCTCCATGATCAAGCCGTTGAGGGTACGCGGGCCATCGGTCGGCAGCGCCCAGCCCAGCATCCGGTTCAAACTGCGGATTGACGTGCGGCCATTAACGACATAGCCGCCATCGGCGCGCGGTGTCAGGTTGCGGTTGCCAACGGCGGCCGGGTCGGTGGTGAATTCGCCAACGATCTCTTCCAAAATATCCTCCAGCGTCACCAGACCCAGCACATCCCCATACTCATCTACCACCAGCCCGAACCGCCGGTGCAGTTGCTGGAAATTCAACAACTGCCGGGTTAACGACGTGCCTTCGGGAACGAAGTATGGCTCCCGAATCTGCCCCTCCAGATCGGCCAGGTTAAAATCTGGTTTCTGCGCCATCAGGTTCAACACCTTGCGCAGATGCAGAAAGCCGACGACCTGATCAATGGTGTCACGATAGACCACGAGCCGGGTGTAAGGACTGCTGGTCAACTGGGCAACGATCTCTTCCCAATCAGCGTCCAGGTCCAGCCCGGCCACTTCGTTGCGTGGGATCATGATGTCCTGGACGGTGATCTCCTCCAGTTCCAGAATGCTCAACAGCATGGTCTGATGCCGCTTGGGAATCATCACTCCGGCTTCCAGCACAACCGTGCGTAGTTCCTCGGCGCTCAGGGTGTTCTGGGTCGATGTCTGGATGGTGATCCGAAACAACCGCAGCAGGCCGTTGACCACTGCGTTAGTCACCCACACCAGCGGATAGAACGCTTTAAGCAACAACACCAACACCGTTGACGCTGGATAAGCGATCCGTTCGGGATATAGGGCGGCCACGGTCTTGGGCGCGACTTCACCGAACACCAGGACAATCAGAGTCATGGCGATGGTAGAGATTGCGATGCCCGCTTCACCCAAAAAGTGGATGGCGATGATGGTCGCCAGTGAAGACGCCAGAATATTAACGAAGTTGTTGCCGAGCAGAATGATGCCGATCAACCGGTCCGGACGCTCCAGCAGGCGGCTAACCCGTAAAGCAGTTTTGTCGCCGGCCTTGGCGCGATGGCGCAGACGATAGCGATTGAGGGTCATCAGTCCGGTTTCAGAACCGGAGAAAAAGGCGGAACAGCCAATCAGCAGAGCCAGGGCGACGAACAGCACCCCGATATGGATATCGTCCAAGTCGTAAAAACCTCGGTTTGGATAGTGAATTTTGTTTTTACGGGTTGCGGGCGCAGACTGTCAAGCGCGTTAATAGCGGCGCAGCACCAATTCCAGCACCAGTTTGCTGCCGAAATAGGCCAGCAACAGGAACGTGAAGCCGCTCAGCGTACAGCGAATCGCAGTTCGACCGCGCCAGCCGAACCGCCAGCGACCCCAGAGCAACACCCCGAACACCCCCCAGGCTGTAAAGGACAGCACAGTTTTATGCACCAGGTGCTGCGCGAAAATATCCTCCAGAAAAAACAGGCCACTGGCCAAGGTAATGCTGAGCAGGACAAAGCCGGCACCGATCATCTGAAACAGCAAGGATTCCATTGCAGTCAAGGGCGGAATGCCGCGCAGGAAACCGCCCGGTTGGCGATGGCGCAGCCGATGATCCTGTACCGCCAGCAACAGGGCTTGCACCGCCGCCAGGGTCAGCAGCGAATAGGCGAGAATGGCGATCAGAATATGCAGTTCCAACGGCCACTGCCCAGGGTCGGCGACAATGCGTTCAGACGAAAACAGCCGACTGAGGATCAGGGTCAGGGCACAGAACGGCAGCACGATGATGCCCAGATTTTCTACTGGACGCACCATGGCCGTCACCAGTAACAGCACGCCAATCAGCCAGCCAGTAAATGACAGAGCGTTGAAAAAGCCCAGATTCAGGCCGGCGGGTGAAAAAACCGTCTGAGACAGAATCATGGCGTGCAGGATCGCGGCGCTCCAACCCAGCGCCAAGGGGCCGCCCTTGGCCCCCGGTCTGCGACTGCCGGCGCGCACCAACCGCGAGGTCAGCCAACCACCAGTGACCAGGTATAACAAAGCGGCCAAACCGCCAATCAGCGCGTTCATGATACAGTTCTCTGGATCGTCTCTTTTTAAGGTAAGCGTGTGATCATGACATGGAACGACATTGGCTTGAAGCGCGCCGGCCCGCTCGATTCCTCTATAATCGTCGGACATTATCGTTGATGAAGGTTAAACCGGCATGTTTGAAAATCTCAGTGAACGTCTGCTCCGCACGGTCAAGAACCTGCGTGGTCAAGGCCGCCTGACCGAGGACAATATCAAGGACGCGCTGCGCGAGGTGCGTATGGCGTTACTGGAAGCGGACGTGGCGCTGCCGGTGGTGCGGGAGTTGATCAACCGGGTGCGTGAGCGAGCCATCGGCGAGGAAGTGCTGCTCAGCCTGACGCCGGGTCAGGTGCTGATCAAAATCGTTCACGACGAACTGATCCGCACCATGGGCGAAGTCAATGCCGGGTTGAATCTGCGCACGCAGCCGCCGGCAGTGGTGCTAATGGCCGGTCTGCAAGGTTCCGGCAAGACCACCAGCGTCGCCAAACTGGCCCGCTGGCTCAAGGAGCAGCAGCACAAAAAAGTGCTGGTGGTCAGTTGCGATGTGTACCGGCCAGCGGCCATCGAGCAGTTGCGCAAGCTGGCCGGCGAGGTCGGCGCGACGTTTTTTCCCAGCGATCCCGGTCAGGAACCCGAAGCCATCGCCCGTCAGGCGCTGGAACACGCCCGCACCCATGGCGTAGATGTGCTGATCGTTGATACCGCCGGGCGCCTGCACGTCGATGAAGCGATGATGGCGGAAATCCGGCGGTTGCATACGGCGCTTAACCCGATTGAAACCCTGTTCGTCGTGGACAGTATGACCGGCCAGGACGCCGCCAACACCGCTCAGGCTTTCAACGCCGCCTTGCCGCTGACCGGGGTGGTGCTAACCAAGACTGATGGTGATGCCCGGGGCGGCGCCGCGCTGTCGATCCGCCACATCACCGGCCAGCCGATCAAGTTTCTTGGCGTCGGTGAAAAGACCGCCGCCCTCGAACCCTTTTTTCCTGACCGGGTGGCCTCCCGCATTCTCGGCAAAGGCGACGTGCTCAGCCTGGTTGAAGAAATGGAGCGGAAAGTTGACAAGGACAAAGCGCTTAAACTGGCCCAGAAGGTTCAGAAGGGCAAAGGGTTTGATCTGGAGGACTTCCGCGAACAGATGGAGCAGATGATGGGCATGGGCGGCATTGCCGGACTGCTGGAAAAGATACCCGGCTTTAACACCGCGCCGACCGCGCTCAAGGAACAGGCCACAGATAAGGAAGTCAAGCGATTGATTGCCATCATCAATTCCATGACTCCTGGAGAACGGCGCTTACCGGACATCATCAAGGGTTCGCGCAAACGGCGCATCGCTGCGGGCTCCGGCACACAAATTCAGGACGTAAATCGCCTGCTCAAGCAATTCGACCAGGCGCAGAAGATGATGAAGAAAATGAAGGGCGGGGGATTGATGAAAATGATGCGCGGTCTCCAGGGCCGGATGCCGCCCGGCGGTCTGCCGCCACTGAAACCCTAATGGGTAAAAGGTTTCCAACGCCTGAAATTTCCGTTACCATTCCCCGCTTCATCCGGCCGCCCCTTGCGGGCGGCCTTTTCATATGGATCTCGGAATTCGCAAGAGGTATTCGCAGCGTGGTGACTATCCGCCTGTCCCGTGGCGGCGCCAAGAAGCGCCCCTTCTACACCGTGATTGTGACCGACAGCCGCAACCGGCGCGACGGTCGTTATATCGAACGGCTCGGCTT
>CAZDVY010000213.1:0-3855 GCA_964508935.1 uncultured Candidatus Competibacteraceae bacterium
CCCGGAGAAAGCCATGAACCGATTTTTAAAGCCCGGTACGGGTCTCTTAATACTGACGTTGGGCATCGCTGGATGTGCAACATTGCCTTTTTCACCATCACCCAGCAAGGCGGCCAAGCCGGCAGCCAAAGCGCCAGTGGTCGATCGCAGTATCCGACAACCGCTGGCTTATCCAGCGCCGCCGCCCAGCGCCGCGCAATCTTCCCAAGTAGACGTGGGACAGTTGCCGCGCGAGGACCCATTGACGCCGCGCGAATATTCTTCCGCCTATCCGGGGACGCCTTATCCAGCCGAACGGTATCCATCTGCGCCAGCGGCTCCGTATCCCGCGCCGGCCTATCCCAATGGATCAAGTTATCCGCCGGCTGCCCCGGTGACGCCGGCTTATCCCTCCCCAGCGGGCGGTGCTTATCAACCGCCGGCCTATCCACCAGGCGCGGCTTATCCGCAGCCGACCGCGCCTGCTGCGCCTGCACCGAGCTTGCCTCCTAAACCGCAACCGGTAGCGCCGAAGCCCGCTGTCCCGGAACCGGCGAAAGAGTCGGTGGCCCTGGCGCCTCCTGTCCAAACGGACCCGGCGCCAGTCACTCCACCTCCCGCACCGCGTCCGGCTCCTCCTCCCCCACGTCCTGCTGAACTGCCGCCGGCGGAAATTACCCGCGAAGGTAATCAGGCGGTGGTGGCGCTGCTCGACAGCGCCGATAAATACGTGAAGGGTGGGCAACTGGACAAGGCCGGCGCAGCCTTGGAACGGGCGTTGCGAATCGAGCCGCGTAACGCCGGCATCTGGCATGACCTGGCGCAAATCCGCCTGCACCAGGGCCAGTATCAGCAAGCGGAATCGCTGGCCAGCAAGTCCAACAATCTGGCCAGCGGCAACCGGGCCTTGCAATCCCGCAACTGGAAATTGATCTCCGTCGCCCGCAAGGCTGGCGGTAATACCACGGGTGCTGAGGAAGCGGAAGCGCAAGCCTCGCTGCTGTCGCGCTGAACCTGGCTGGAACGCCGTTATGGACGTTGCTGATCTGCTGGGGCCTCGCAGCCCGCTGGCGAAGCAGCCGGGCTTTGCCCCGCGTCTTCAGCAACAACAAATGGCGGCAGCGGTCGATGCTATTCTCCAGGACGGCGGGACGCTGATCGTAGAGGCTGGCACCGGCACCGGCAAAACCTATGCTTATCTGATTCCCGCGCTGCGCTCCGGGGCGCGGGTCATCATTTCCACCGGCACCCGGCATTTGCAAGATCAGCTCTACCACCGCGATCTGCCGGTGGTGCGCCAGGCGCTGAGGAGTCCGGTAAAAATCGCTTTACTGAAAGGACGCAGCAACTATCTCTGTCGATACCGGTTGCGGCTGACCGCTATGGACGGGCGTTTGCCTTCCTTGGAACAGGTGGTCGAACTGCGGCGTATCAGTGCCTGGGCCAAGCGCACCCGCCACGGTGACATTGCCGAGGTCACTGATGTGCCTGAAAATTCCCCAATCTGGCCTCATGTGACCTCGACCGTGGACAACTGCCTGGGATCAGATTGTCCGGATTTCGATGACTGCTTTTTCGCCAAGGCGCGGCGCGACGCGCAGCAAGCCGAATTGTTGGTGATCAACCATCACCTATTTTTTGCCGATATGGCAATTCGGGAAACCGGCTTTGCTGAACTACTGCCCGGCGCTGAGGCCATCATTCTCGACGAGGCGCATCTCTTGCCAGAGGTTGCGGGTTTCTTTTTTGGGAAGTCGCTGAGTAGTGGGCAACTGCTCGACCTGGCCCGGGATACGATGGTGGAACAGGCCCGGGATGCGCCCGATTTCCCGGATTTGCGCGATCGGGCGGCGGTATTGGGCACGGCAGCGGCGGTCCTGCGCGAAGCGCTGGGGCCAGCCGATCGCCGCGCTCAGTGGCGGGATGTGGCTGAACAGCCCTCGGTGCTGAATGCCGTGGCGAACCTAGCCTTAACGCTGAACGCCTTACAGAAAGCGTTGCAGGTGGCGGCGCAGCGCGGCAAGGGTCTGGAGAGCTGCAGCCGGCGCTGTGAAGATTTTGTGCAACGCTGGAATCTGCTGGCGGAAGCGCCCGGCGCCCCAGAACAGGTGCATTGGTTTGAGACTCGGGGGCGCGGCTTTGTCCTCACGGCAACTCCACTGGATGTTGCGCCGACCTTTCAGGAACGGATGGCGGCGCAACCGGGCGCGTGGGTTTTTACTTCAGCCACACTGGCGGTAGGGTCGAACTTCGATCATTTTGCGGCGCGACTGGGTTTAACCGATTACATGGCACTGCGCCTGGACAGTCCCTTCGATTTCGCCCGCAACGCGCTGCTCTATCACCCGCCGGAACTGCCGGATCCGGCGGCGTCGCATTACACAACGGCGCTGTTGGAAGCAATCTTGCCGGTGCTAAACGCCAGTCAGGGACGGGCATTTCTGCTGTTCACCAGTTACCGGGCGCTGCGGGAAGCGGAAGCCTGGCTGACGGGCCGTTTACCCTACCCCCTGTTGGCGCAGGGCGCATTGCCGAAAGCGGCGCTGCTGAAACGATTTCGGGAACTGGGCAATGCGGTGTTGCTGGGGACGGCGAGTTTCTGGGAAGGGGTGGATGTGCGCGGTGAGGCGCTGTCCTGTGTCATTATCGATCGATTGCCCTTTACTGCGCCGAACGACCCGGTGTTACAGGCGCGCATTGATTCATTGCGCCAGCGTGGCGAGAATCCGTTCATGACCTACCAGTTACCCCAGGCGGTGATCACGCTCAAGCAGGGCGCAGGTCGGCTGATTCGTGATGTCAGCGACCGGGGCGTGCTAGTATTGGGCGATCCCCGGTTGTTGAGCAAATCCTACGGGCAAACCTTTCTGGACAGTTTGCCGCCGATGCCCCGTACCCGCCAACTGGAACGAGTGCAGGCGTTTTTTGCAACGTAGTGTAGGGTGCTACTGGTAGCTTGGTTATGGCGGGTGAAGTGGGATTTGATCAGCATCCAGCGGGTTGAGTAATCGGCATCGTCCGCCGGCAAGGTCCAGAGACAGTGCAAGTGATCGGGCAGAATCACCACCGCATCCATGCGAAACGGATGCCGTTGTTTGACGGCGGCGAATGCTTCCCGCAACAAGGCTACCGCGTCCGGTTCGCAAAGAATGGCCCACCGCTGATAGGTAACGACCGTGAAGAAATAGGTCGCGCCGGGTATGGTCGAACGGCGGTAGTGCATCGTCAAATTTCAATGTAGGTCGGGCAAAAGCGCCGCGTTGCCCGACGGGTTCAGGGGATGAGCGGGGATGTCGGGCACGTTCGGTACCCAACATACTTAGTAACTGTAGGAGTTACGCAGTTGCCGGTAACGTGTAGAGTGGATTGGCTAAATAGGCCCGCACGGCGGGGCGGATGATGGCGGTTTTAGCCTCGAACCCACTGATTCCGGTCCGGTAGCAATGCCACTCCAAGCGCAAGAAGGCACGCAAAGACAAGCCGATATGATTGCGCTGGGCGCGGGCGGCGCGGACCTGGGCGCGCTCCACGCCGCAGAACTGCTTGATGCCCCGATGATAGTGCTCAATGGTCCAGGCATAGCCCGCCACGCGCACGCGCATCAGCGGCGCCATCTGGAGGTCGTTGCTGGCCCACCATTCACTGTCGCCGTCTGGGGCGACGATCTTGAACAGGCGGATCAGGCCATACCCCTTGAGATGCACGATAGCGCCACGGGCATCGGTGTCGACCCGCGCCACCGGGCGCAAGCCGCTCCGGTCGGGGTTGACCAGGCGGTTGGCTTTCAGCCGCGTCAGCCAGATCCAGCCAAACCCCCGGATCAGTTTCAGGTTTTCCAGGCTGCCGTACCCACGGTCAAAAACCACGCATTCCGGG
>CAZDVY010000214.1:0-3797 GCA_964508935.1 uncultured Candidatus Competibacteraceae bacterium
TCTATCATTACGGCGAGACCGATATTCACACCAAAGTCGAGAAGATCAACGCCTACTCGACCGGGCTGGTGGTGGACAAGCTGAAAAAGCAGCGCTGGGGAATTCCGTTAATCATGCTGTTTTACCCGCCGCTGTTTTTCATCCGCAGCTATCTGTTCAAGCGCAATTTTCTCAACGGCTGGGCGGGATTCATCAACTCGGTGATTGCTGCGTTCTACGTCTTTCTGAAATACGCTAAGCTGTACGAACATCACCAATTCGCCAAATACGGTACCCGGTTACTGCCGGACGATGCGCCGCCGTTACCGAGCGAGCATCAATCCCATGCTAATAATCCACCCTGATCTACCCCATCAATTCCCGCAGGCGTCGTAAGACTCGTGATGGCGTCAACATCGCCATGCAACTATGGTGCGAGCAGGTCTTGCGGTAACAGTTAATGCAGGGCAAATCGGCTTGCAAGGTCAAGATATTATCGCCCGGCGGCTTGACCCGGTGCGGGTCGGTCGGGCCGCACAGCACCAGCATCGGCGTGAGCGTCACGGCGGCCAGATGCGCCGTTCCCGTATCGTTCGCGACGATAAAACGCGCCGGTTCGCAGAGCGGCGGAATGTCGAGAATCGCCGTCTGGCCGCAAAGATTGACCAGCCATGAGCCACAGGCTTGAGCGATGCGCCGACATTCCTCGATTTCATCAGGGCCGCCAATCAGCGCGATGCGCTCTAGGCCGTTCTGATGAAGCTGATGGGCCAGCGCCGCATAGCGGGCCGCGCCCCAACGTTTCAGATAGCCGTTGGCGTTGCAGCCGGGCAAAAAAATGGCGAATTGCCCCGGCGTCAGTCCGTGGGCGGCTGATAACGCTTGGGCGCGGGCGCGGTGCGGCGCGGGAATGTGCAGCGTTGGGCGCGATGTGGTTGCTGAAATATTTCCGGCTTGCAGCGCGGCGCGACCACGGTCAATGGCGTGCGCTGGCTGAGGCCGTTCCGCCGGTGCAATGTTGTAGGGAAGTTGTCGGCGATTGCCCAGCCGGTAACGAATTTGCCCCCCGGTCAGGCTGAGCAGGCTGAGCAGCAACCGTGAGCGGTCATTGCATTGCAGGTCGATAACTAGATCGTAATGTCCTTGACGAATCTGCCGCAGCCAGCGCCAGGTCGCTGCGACCGGCTGGTGTGGGTCGCGCAAATCCATGGCCAAGACCTTCTGGAAACGCCGGTCTTCGGTGAACAGGCCATGCCAGGCCGGTAACGTGTTCAGGTGAATTTCCCGGCCCGGGAAAGCCTGTGCGATGTCCTCAAACAAGGCCGTGGACAGGATCACATCGCCCATGGCGCTCCATTTGATAACGAGAATACGGTGGATCGCGGGATCAGCAGGTAAATCGGCGCAATAGCGCATAGCTATCCATCCGTGTCAGAAGGGGTAGAGATTAGGTTGGCCGGGAGGCCGGGTTTTGAAACGGCGATGCACCCAGAGATATTGCTCCGGCGCTTGACGAATTTGCTGTTCCAGCAGTTCGTTGATGCGCCGGGTATCTGTGGCAAGGTCATCGCTCGGAAAATTCTCCAGCGCTGGCAGAATGACGACTTCATAGCCTGCTGTTCCTGGCAGACGGCGGGGAAAGTAGGGCACTACCGCCGCGCCGCTCATCGCCGCCAACCGGGAGGTGGCGGTGAGCGTGCAGGCTGGGATGCCAAAAAATGGAACGAAGAGGCTATTGCGAAGCCCATGGTTCTGATCGGGGGCATACCAGACCGCATGTCCCCGTTTGAAAGCGCGCAATAGGCCACGTAAATCTTCATGCGGTAGTGGCGGCAGTCGAGAACGCCGCTCGCGCTCCCGGCGCATCCACGCCTCATACAGTAGATTCTTATGTCGGCGATACATAGCGTGAAACGGCTGTTGCCAAGTAATAAAGCGTGCGCCCAGCTCCAGCATTGTGAAATGGCCGGTGAGCAGGATAACACCCTTGCCACAGGCCATAGCTTGCTCTAAATGCTCAGCGCCTTTGACATGCGCTAGGTCGCGTAATTTTTCATCCGGCGCCCACCAGGCTATGGCGGTTTCAAACAGACCCATGCCCAAAGAGGCAAAATGCGCACTCAGCACGGTTTTTCGTTGGGCAGGCGACCATTCCGGGAAACACAGCGCCAAATTCGTTTCAGCAATGCGGCGGCGGCGTGTGGCAAGCTGGCCAAACCCATATCCAATCCAGCGACCGAGCGCCATCTGCCAACGATACGGTAGCGCAGCCATGAGTTTTATAGCGCCGAACCCCAGCCAGACCGACCAGTAGCGCGGCGCCAGAAAGGGTAGGGAAAGGATTGAGGTCTGGCGGGTCACAAAGAGTGGGTAACCTGTATTAAACGGTGTCGCTATTGTAAGCGGCATGAAGCCGGCAAGCATCCATTATGAGTTTTGTCGCATAGCTTCGGGGGGACACAGATCGTGCAAACATTTCTAGTCACCGGCGCAGCCGGTTTTATTGGCAGCCATTCCGTCGAAGGGTTACTGGCGCAGAATTGTCGGGTGATCGGGGTCGATAACCTGCGCACCGGGCATCTGGAAAATCTGGAAATCGCCCGCACATCACCTCATTTCGAGTGGGTGTTGGCCGATGCTAGTGACGAGGCGGCGATGCGCGCGCTGTTCGAACAACATCGTTTCGCCGGAGTGTTGCATTTAGCGGCTTTAGTCAGCGTCCCGGAGAGTTTCCGTGAGCCGGCGCTGAATTACCGGCTGAATCTGGCGGCGGCTGACAGCATCGCCCGACTGTGTCTGGAATTTGAGTGTCGCCGCCTGGTTTTTGCCTCCTCGGCAGCCGTTTACGGAGCGGCAGCCGCGTTGCCCAACCGTGAATCAGCAACGCCGCGACCGCAATCGCCGTATGCCGCCGCTAAACTGGCTGCCGAAGTCATGCTGCTTGGTTACGCGGCCAGTTATGGCTTGGAAGCCGTTTGCCTGCGCTACTTCAACGTTTATGGTCCCCGTCAGGACCCGAGTTCGCCGTATTCCGGAGTATTGTCCATCTTCACCGACCGCTTTCGGCAGGGTCTGCCGGTGACGGTCTACGGCGATGGCGAGCAGACCCGTGATTTCATCGCAGTGCGGGATGTGGCGCGGGCCAACCGTGAGGCGCTGCTCCAGACGCTGATTGCTGCGGGGCGCTACAATGTCTGCACCGGGCGAGGTGTTTCGCTCAACCAGATTCTGGCGATCTACCGTGAATTGTTTCCAGAGGCACCGTCGGTTGACTACGCTAACGCCCGGATCGGTGATATCCGCCATTCGCGGGGCGATCCAGAGCAACTACACAATTTGCTGGGGTTCAGCGCCGAAACTCTGTTCGCGCAGGGAGTGCAAGAGTTAGCACTGGGATGCATCGAGAAAAAAGCCTGAAATACAAGCTTGACGCCGACCAGTTCTTGCCTATAATGCGCCCTTCCTCAGCAGGCCGCAGCAATTTGCGGCGCGGGGAACGCAGGGTAACTTGGGAATTTGAAAAAAATGTTTCAAGACTCTTGCGGAAGCTTTAAAAAGCGTTTTATAATTACTATCTCTTCACTGATTGATTCAGATAGAAGAGTCGAAAAGGAAATCAAAGTTAGAGAAGGGAAACTGCTGTTCTTTATGAATGCGAAAGGTTGTTGAGGGAGAGGCTTGCGGTTTCTGAAAGAGCCAATAGTAAGTCTTTTCTTGATGTAATGTTAGGGAAAGCTTGCGGAATCAATTAAAGTAAGCAGGAATTAAACTGAAGAGTTTGATCCTGGCTCAGATTGAACGCTGGCGGCATGCTTAAC
>CAZDVY010000215.1:0-3712 GCA_964508935.1 uncultured Candidatus Competibacteraceae bacterium
GACAATGTCGGCGACAACGTCGGCGACTGCGCCGGCATGGCCGCCGACCTGTTCGAAACCTACGCTGTCACCATCATCGCCACCATGCTGGTGGGCAGCCTGTTGTATACCGGGGATGCCGCGCAGAGCGCTATTATTCTGCCGCTGGCGATGGGCGGCGTGTCGATCATCGCCTCGATCATCGGCTGTAGCTTCGTCAAAGCCCGGGAAGGCGAAAAGATCATGAACGCGCTGTATCGCGGGCTGGGAGTGGCTGGGGCGATTTCCGCCGTGGCCTTCCTGCCGGTCATCTGGCTGTTCATGGACGGCAGCAATCCTTGGGGCCTGTACGGTTCGGCGCTGATCGGGCTGGGTCTGACCGCGGCCATGGTCGTCGTCACCGAGTACTACACCGCGACCGAGTTCAGCCCGGTGCAAAAGTTGGCGGAAGCCTGCACCACCGGCCACGCGACGAACATCATCGCCGGACTGGCAGTGTCGATGAAAGCCACTGCGCTACCCGTGCTGGCCGTCTGCCTGAGCATCGGCCTGGCCTATTCCTGGGCCGGACTGTACGGCATTGCTATCGCCGCCACCTCGATGCTGTCGATGGCCGGGATCATCGTCGCCCTGGACGCTTACGGGCCGATCACCGACAACGCTGGCGGCATCGCCGAAATGGCGGAAATGGATGAAAAGATTCGCGGCATCACTGACCCGCTGGATGCGGTGGGCAACACCACCAAGGCCGTCACCAAGGGTTACGCCATCGGTTCAGCGGCGCTCGCGGCGCTGGTGCTGTTCGCCGATTTTGAACACAAGCTGACGATCTCCCATATCAAAGTCGATTTTTCCCTGACTGACCCCGTGGTGATTATCGGTCTGTTCATTGGCGGCATGATCCCGTTTCTGTTCGGAGCGATGGCGATGGAAGCTGTCGGTCGCGCCGCCGGCAGTGTGGTGATCGAAGTACGCCGGCAGTTCCACGAAATCGCGGGTATCATGGAAGGTACGACCAAGCCTGACTATTCGCGGGCGGTGGATCTGCTGACTAAATCGGCGATCAAGGAAATGATCATTCCTTCGCTGTTGCCGGTGTTGACGCCGATCGTCGTCGCTTTCGGCATGGCCTGGCTGATGGGGCCGGATGCCGGGCCGAAAGCGCTGGGCGGTTTGCTCATGGGCACCATCGTCACCGGGTTATTCGTGGCGATTTCCATGACCGCCGGCGGCGGCGCTTGGGACAACGCCAAGAAGTACATTGAAGATGGCCATCATGGCGGCAAGGGTTCCGAGGCGCACAAGGCGGCAGTCACCGGCGATACGGTCGGCGACCCCTACAAGGACACCGCCGGCCCAGCCGTGAATCCGCTGATCAAGATTATCAACATCGTCGCGCTGCTGATCGTGCCGCTGTTGGTGGCGATGCAGTAGAGCTGTGGCCGATCTCAGTCATTTCAACGCCGCTGGCGAAGCCCACATGGTGGATGTGGGCGACAAGGACGTCACCCGCCGGACGGCGATGGCTGAGGGCTGGATCATCATGCAACCGGCCACGCTCGAACGGATCGTGGCCGGTTTGCACGCCAAAGGCGACGTGCTGGGTGTGGCGCGTCTGGCCGGCATCATGGGCGCCAAGCGCACTGCTGATTTGATCCCGCTCTGTCATCCGCTGGCCCTGACCCGGGTCGCGGTGGATTTACAGCCAGCGCCGGAACGCCACGCGGTACGGTGCGAGGCGACAGTGGAAACCCGGGGGCGCACCGGCGTCGAAATGGAAGCACTGACTGCCGTGCAAATCGCCCTACTGACCGTCTACGACATGTGCAAGGCGGTGGACCGGGGCATGACGCTGACTAACATCCGTTTATTGGAGAAGGTCGGTGGAAAATCGGGACACTGGCGGGCGGCCCAGGATTAATGAACGACGCGCTCTATATCATCGACCAGCCGGCGCTGGTCGAGTTCTGCACGGGGTTGCGCGGCGTGGCCTGGCTGGCGCTGGACACTGAATTTATCCGCGAGCAAACCTACTATCCCCAACTCTGCCTGATCCAGATTGCCAGTACTGATCAGATCGCCTGCATCGATCCGCTGGCGTTACCGTCGCTGGAACCATTGCTGGCGATTTTGTACGACCTGACGGTGACCAAGGTTCTCCACGCCGCTTATCAGGATCTGGAAGTTTTCTACAACCTGTGCGGGGCGGTCCCGACACCGATCTTTGATACACAGCTAGCCGCCGCCGCGCTAGGCTACGGCAACCAGGTGGGTTACGCCAGCCTGGCGCAGCAGATGCTTGCTGTGGAACTGGCGAAGATTCATACCCGCGTTAACTGGCGGCAACGGCCGCTGGCCCCAGAGTGGTTGGCCTATGCCGCTGATGATGTGCGTCATCTCCGGGATATTTATCAGCAACAGCTAACCGTGCTAACAGCGCGTGGCCAACTGGAAGGACTGGCTGAGTCTTTCGCGGTATTGGCCGATCCTGGCCGCTATCAGCCGCAACCACAGGAAGCCTGGCGACGGATTCGGGATCATCGGCACTTGCGCGGTGGCCTGCAGCAAGCTGCTTTGCAGGCGCTGGCCGCTTGGCGGGAAGAGCAGGCGATTCGCGACGACCGGCCACGCCGCTGGATTCTGCATGATGGCCCGTTACTGGACATGGCCCGATACCTGCCCACCAATCTGGAGAGCCTGGCGCAAATTCACAGGCTGCCGCCTGCAACCCTGCGTCGGCACGGCCGAACGTTGTTGGCATTGATCGCCGCCGCCCGTGCTGAGTCGCCAGAGTAATGATTCAGGCGATATTCATCTTGCCAGGGAGATACTGTAATACAACCAAAGTGGGTGTTTGTGGGTTTAGAGGCGGCGTTGTCGCCGATGCGCTTCGCATGAGCGAACGCCGCCGACTTTTTTCACAGGGACCCCACGCGAGTCAGATTGTCTTGGAGGTTCTATGCATACGCCATTGAAATTAATGATATTGGCTACGGCGCTAGGTCTGGCCACGGCGTGCGCGCCGCCGCCGCCCGGCGCTCCTCCTAACTATAATATGACCGGCGGCGCATTAATGGGCGCAGCAGCGGGCGCAGCGATCGGTCACGCCATCGATCCGACCGGCGGCGCTGTGACCGGCGCGCTGGGCGGAGCATTAATCGGCGGCGCAGTCGGCAATCAGATGGATTACCAGAATCAGGAGATCAACCGGTTGCGTGGCGGCTATTATGATGGCTACTATTCCGGGCCGCCGCCGCGTTATTACCGCCGTTACGGACCACCGCCCGGTTACTACAATCCTCCGCCATACTGAGAACCCGCTTCGTGGAGCCGGCGCCGAGCCGGCTTGACGGGCTTCAGCCCGTTCCGCATTCAAGACCCGCTGCGTTCGCCAAGTTTGCTACCCTCATCTTTTTCCATCGCCCTGCTTTCTTTCCACCCAGCCTTTGCCGCCGGTCTGCTCCAACGGGCCAGTTTGGTCCAATCAAGATCAGCATTCGTCATTTATAAATGACAAACGACTTTTTTTATCCAAGTCACGTCATTTCTAAGAACCAAACGTTCATTCTGATACGCAAACCACCAAAAAACTGGATAAAATTCAGGCATATCGATTGCAAAAGCCTTGACGCAAGCCCTCCTGGCCGATTTTATCAGGCGTCAAGTCAATCATGCAGGCGACACCATTTTCGTGGAAGGTATTCGACCGTAGTGATCTACTGGCTCTCCCCGT
>CAZDVY010000216.1:0-3687 GCA_964508935.1 uncultured Candidatus Competibacteraceae bacterium
GAGTCGATGAGCGAAGCCGAACAGGCGCTGTGCTTCCTCGCCGGAGCCAATTCCATCTTCTATGGCGACAAACTGTTGACGACCAACAACGCCCAGGCCGACCGCGATAATACGCTGTTTGAGAAACTGGGGTTGCAGGGTGTCTGAATACGTGTGGAAGGATGGCTGAAGGCGGGACACGGCGATCATGACCTCCACCGTGCATCACTCCGATTGGCTGGCGCGCAGCCGCGCTGCGGTCTGGCATCCCTGCACCCAGATGAAATTCCACGAGACCGGGGCGTTGCCGCTGATCCCGGTGGCCCGTGGTCAGGGCGCGTGGTTGTACGACTTCGAGGGCCGGCGCTATCTGGACGCGATCAGCTCCTGGTGGGTCAATCTGTTCGGCCATGCCCACCCGCGCATCAATGCTGCGATTAAAGATCAACTGGATCGACTGGAGCACGTCATTCTGGCCGGCTTCACCCATGCGCCGGTCGTGGAATTGTCAGAACGCTTGTCGGCCCTGACGAACAGAATGCTGGGTCATTGTTTCTACGCCTCGGACGGCTCTTCGGCAGTGGAAATTGCGCTGAAAATGTCGTTTCACTATTGGCGTAACTACGGCCGGCCAGAGAAAAACCAGTTTCTCTGCCTGACGGGCAGTTATCACGGGGAGACCCTGGGGACGCTGGGCGTCAGCGATGTGGAACTCTACAAGGAAGCCTACGGCCCGTTGATGCGTCAGGCGCTGACCGTGCCTTCTCCCGATGCCCGGCAGGCGAAATGTGGAGAAACAGCAGCGGATGTGGCGCAGCGAGCGGCAGCGGGGCTGGAGGCGGCGCTGGCGGCGCATCATGCTTCGGTGGCCGCCCTGATCGTTGAGCCTCTGGTGCAGGGTGCCGGGGGGATGGTCATGTATGATCCCGAGTACCTGCGGCTGGCCTGCGCCCTGTGCGACCGTTACAACGTTCATCTGATCGCCGATGAAATCATGGTGGGATTCGGCCGCACCGGGACCTTGTTCGCCCATGAGCAGGCCGGCATCTGTCCCGATTTTCTCTGTCTGTCCAAGGGACTGACCGGTGGTTATTTGCCGCTGTCGGTCGTCTTAACCACCGACGCCGTGTACGCCGCGTTCTATGACGATACGATCAGCCGTGGCTTTCTCCATTCCCATTCCTATACGGGCAATCCCCTGGCTTGTCGGGCCGCACTGGCGACTTTGGATCTTTTCGCCGAGGAGGCGTTTCTGGAGCGCAACCGGCAGTTTGCCGAGCGATTGACCGGATGGCTTGCGCCGCTGGCGACGCATCGCCGGGCGCGGCATTTCCGCCATTGCGGCATGATCTGGGCGGTGGACATTGCGACTGATGATCCCGAATTCCGGTTGCGCTTTTACCGTGAAGCGCTGCACCGCGAAATCCTGCTGCGGCCCCTGGGAACAACCGTCTATTTCATGCCGCCCTACATTCTCGACGATGCGGATGCCCGGTTGCTGGCGGAACGAGCGGTCGCGGCGCTGGATGCGGCGCTGGCATGATCTGGGATGAACTGGAAACCGGCCTTGCCCGGTTGGCGGCGGAGAGTTTGTTGCGTCGCCGCCGGACACTGGAAGCACCCTGCGGCCCGGAAGCGGTCATTGATGGCCGCCGCCTCATCGCTTTTTGCAGCAACGATTACCTGGGCCTGGCCAATCATCCCGCCCTCGTGGCGACGGTTCGGGAAGCCGCGACGCAATGGGGAGTGGGGAGTGGCGCGTCGCATGTCGTCAGCGGTCATCTACGTCCGCATGAGGAATTGGAACAACGGTTAGCCGCGTTTGTCGGCCAGGAGCGGGCGCTGTATTTCACCACCGGCTACATGGCGAATCTGGCCGTTGCGCCGACGCTGGTCGAACGCCATGACGCCATTTTCGCTGACCGGCTCAACCATGCTTCATTGATCGACGCCGCTCAATTGGCCCGAGCTGAGCATATCCGCTATCCGCATGGCGATTGGGCAACGCTGGCCGATCGCTTGAAGCACAGCCGCGCGCGTCGCAAGCTGATTCTCACCGATGCGGTTTTCAGCATGGACGGCGATCTGGCCCCGCTGCCAGAGTTGTTTGAACTGGCGGAACGGTTTGACGCCTGGCTGGTGGTCGATGACGCTCATGGTTTCGGGGTGCTCGGTCCCGGTGGACGGGGCAGTCTGGCCCATTTTGACCTGCCGCCGTCGCCGCGCCTGATCCTGATGGGCACGCTGGGCAAAGCGGCGGGCGTTTCCGGAGCGTTCGTGGCCGGGAACTATCGCGTGCTGGAATGGCTGATGCAGCGGGCGCGGCCCTATATTTTCACTACCGCCTCCAGCCCCGTCATTGCCGCCGCGTTGTTGACCAGTCTGCAACTCATTGCCGACAGCGATGATCGCCGAGCGCATTTGCAAGCGTTGATTGCTCGCTTGCGGGATGGGTTGGCCGGGTTACCCTGGCGACTCATGCCTTCGCTGACTGCGATTCAACCGCTGATCATCGGCGAAAATCAGGCGACTGTGGCGCTGGCCGAACAACTGTTGACTCGTGGCCTGTGGGTTCCGGCGATCCGCCCGCCGACCGTGCCTGCCGGAACGGCCCGGCTGCGGATTTCGCTCTCGGCGGCGCATAGTGAAACGCAAATCGATGCGCTGATTGCGGCGCTGCGAGAATGCGCTACTCTCCCGCTTCAGCTCTCTCCCGCCGGCACGGGAGGGAGTACCTGCTGAAGATGCTGAGTTCATCCCCGAACTTGCCCGCCAAACAGCGTATTCGTCAAGCGTTCGATCAAGCGGCGACTACCTATGACGAAGCGGCTGATGTACAGCGCGAGGTGAGCGACCGATTGGCCGATTATTTCGAACAGATCGGCGGCGACTTTGAACCCGACACTATTCTGGACGCCGGTTGCGGTACGGGTTATGGCGTCCAGTGGCTGGAGCAACGCTGGCCGTCTGCTGCGCTCAGCTTGGTCGATTTTGCACCCGCCATGTTGCTGGCCTCACGTCCACGCAGTCCCCAGGCGCGGCGGGTATGCGCCGATATCGAGGCGCTGCCATTCGCGGATGGTCAGTTTGACTTGTACTGGTCGAGTTTGGCCTGGCAGTGGAACAATCCCGAACGATGCCTGACCGAGGCCGGGCGGGTGCTTAAGCCGGACGGGATGCTGGCGGTGGCGACGCTGGGCACGGACAATTTTCCCGAATTGCGCCATGCTTTTAATGAGGTCGATGATTACAGTCATGTGCTGGCGATTGCCGATCCTGCGCGGTTACTGGCGGGTTGCTGTATCGACCATTGGCAAGTTCGACTCTGGCAACGGCAACCCGTGCGCCGCTATTATCCTGACTTGCGCGCCTTGTTGCGCCGCGTCAAGGCGGTCGGCGCCCGCGAAGTGGAACAGCGGCGACCCGCGCCATTGAGTCGCACGGCCTGGCAAGCGATTACCACTCGTTACGAGCGGTTGCGGGAAGACCAGGGACTACCGTTGACTTATGACGGGGTTTGGCTGATCGCTGATCGGCGCGGAGCGCAGGTGAAAGGGGATTGAATATGAAACACGCTTTTTTTGTGACAGGCACGGATACCGGCGCGGGTAAAACCCATGTGGCTTGCGCCCTGCTGCACGCCACCCGTCAGTTGGGACTGACCACGGTCGGGATGAAACCGATTGCAGCCGGCGTCGAAGACGACGG
>CAZDVY010000217.1:0-3684 GCA_964508935.1 uncultured Candidatus Competibacteraceae bacterium
TTGACCGAACCCATCCGTGACCCATCAACGCCATGCCCCGCATTTTCGACAATATTGAAGCCTCTCTCCTGCCCGCCCTGCGCGACACGCTGGCGGTCACGGAACGCGCCGATTTCTGCGTCGGCTATTTCAATCTGCGCGGCTGGCGTTCATTGAGTGATGACGTGGATCGCTGGGCCGGAGGTGACGGCCATTGCTGCCGTCTGCTGATCGGGATGCACAGGACGCCCAGCGCGGAATTGCGCCGACTCCTCCGGGTTGGCGGCGTCGATGATGCCCTGGACAATCCGACCGCGATTCGTGAAAAGCGCCGCATTGCTGAAGAGTTCCGCGAACAACTGACTTACGGCGCACCGACCAACGCCGATGAAAAGGCGCTGCGCCAGCTTTCCGCCCAACTGCGCGCCCATCAACTGGTGGTCAAGGTCTATCTGCGCCACTTGCTGCACGCCAAGCTGTATCTGCTCTACCGCCAGGACCCGGTGAATCCGGTCATCGCCTATCTGGGCAGCAGCAATCTCACTCTGGCCGGCCTCGCCCATCAAGGCGAACTGAATGTCGATGTGCTGGACGGCGATGCCTGCGCCAAGCTGGTCCACTGGTTTGAGGCGCGCTGGCAGGATCGCTGGTGTCTCGACATTTCCCAGGAACTGGCGGCGATCATTGACGAAAGCTGGGCCAGGGAAAAACCCGTCCCGCCCTACCATGTTTACCTGAAAATCGCCTATCACCTGGCCCAGGAAGCCCGCGTGGGTCTGGCGGAATTTCAGATTCCCAAGGCGTTTGGCGACACCCTGTTCGACTTCCAGATTGCGGCGGTGAAGATCGCTGCGCACCATCTCAACCAACGCGGCGGCGTGTTGATCGGCGATGTGGTGGGATTGGGCAAGTCGCTGATGGCCACCGCTCTGGCCAAGATTTTCGAGGACGACTATCACACGGAAACGCTGATCATCTGCCCGAAAAATCTGGTGCCGATGTGGGAGGACTACGTTCATACCTACCGGCTCCACGCCAAGGTCATGCCGTTATCGACGGTGATTAACGAGCTGCCGGAGAGAACCCGCCGCTATCGGGTCGTGCTGATCGACGAATCCCATAATCTTCGCAACCCGGAGGGCCAGCGTTACCGGGCGATCCGCCACTATATCGAGCGCAACGACAGCCTGTGCATCCTGCTGTCCGCGACGCCGTATAACAAAACCTGTCTCGATCTATCCGCCCAACTGGGCCTGTTTCTGCGCGATGACGCCGATCTGGGCATCCGCCCGGAAAAGTACATCGCCTCATTACGGGGCGAACAGGAATTTATCCGCCGTCACCAATGCCCGGTGCGTTCGCTGGCCGCGTTTGCAAAGAGTCCCGATCCCGATGACTGGCGCGATCTCATGCGCTTGTACATGGTGCGGCGCACTCGCGGCTTCATCCTGCAAAACTATGCTCACAAGGACCCGGAAACCGGGCGTCAGTACCTGCAATTCGCTGATGGACGGAAATCCTGGTTCCCCGCCCGCCTGCCCCGGAATGTGCAATTCGCCATTGACGACGCGGACCCGGCAGACCCCTATGGCCGGCTGTATTCGCAGCAGGTGGTCGATACGATTAATGCCCTGACTTTGCCGCGCTATGGGCTGGGTAATTATCTGGCCTCCAGACCCAAAACCCCGCCGACCCCGCAACAGACCGCTATCATCAACGGGCTGTCGCGGGCCGGGGTGCGGCTGATGGGCTTTTGCCGCACCAACCTGTTTAAGCGGCTGGAAAGCGCCGGCCCGGCGTTCCTGTTGTCCATCGAACGCCACATTCTGCGCAATTTCGTGTTTCTCCACGCTTTGGAAAACGGTCTGGAGTTGCCGCTGGGAACCCAGGGCGCGGAACTGCTGGATACCGACGCTGACGATGAAGACGCCGAGGAAACGCTGGACACCGAGGAGGACGATTCCCCGGCGCTGACTCCTCCCGGCGCTGGAAAGGGAAATGCCGGGAACAATCTGCGCACCGAAGCGGATTTTCGCGCTCGCGCCGCCGAGGTGTATGCCGTCTATCAAAACACTTATCAAAAGCGTTTTAAATGGCTGCCCGGCGCCCTGTTTACCAAAACTCTGGCCCGGCATTTACGGCAGGACGCCCAGGCGCTGATCGCCGTTCTGGATTTCTGCGGTGTGTGGAATCCGGCGCGGGACGCTAAGCTGGCTGCGCTGCATCAACTGGCCGTCGAGCGGCACGGTCAGGAAAAGCTGCTGATCTTCACCCAGTTTGCCGACACCGCCCGCTACCTGAAAAGCCGGCTCATGGCGCTGGGCGTACAGGGTGTGGAAGCGGTCACCGGGAAGAGTCTGAATCCCACCGAACTGGTCTGGCAATTTGCGCCGGAAGCGAACCACAAGAGTGCGCAGATTCCAGACGCCGCTGAACTGCGCATTCTGATTGCTACCGATGTGCTGTCGGAAGGCCAGAACCTCCAGGATTGCGCCATCGTCGTCAATTACGACCTGCCCTGGGCGATCATTCGCCTGATTCAGCGTGCGGGCCGGGTGGATCGCATCGGTCAGCAGTCGGAGCAGATTCTTTGCTACTCCTTCATGCCGGCGGATGGTGTGGAGCGGCTGATTAATCTGCGCGCCCGTATGCGGCAACGCCTGCTGGAAAATCAGGAGGTGCTGGGTTCCGATGAAGCCTTTTTCGAGGACGATCAGCAGGCCAGCGCCCTGCGCGATCTGTACACCGAGAAAAACGGTATTCTCGACGATGACGGCGATGCGGAAGTGGATTTGGCGTCGTTCGCCTATCAAATCTGGAAGAACGCCACCGACGCTGATCCGGCGCTGGCGGCGCAGATTGAGGCGTTGCCCAACGTGGCTTACGCGACGAAAGCGCATGTCGCGACCCCGGACGCGCCGCCCGGCGTGCTGGTTTATCTGCGTACTGGTGAAGGCAACGACGCGCTGGCCTGGATTGATGAACAGGGCCGCTCCGTCACCCAGTCGCAACTGGCGATCCTCAAGGCCGCTGCTTGCCCGGCGAATACCGCAGCCCTGCCGCGTTCGGAACAGCATCACGCGCTGACGGCGGCGGGAATGCAGCATATTCTCGACGAGGAAAAATCCTGGGGCGGCGCGCTGGGGCGGCCGTCTGGCGCACGTTTTAAAGCGTATGAGCGGCTGAAGCGTTATCGGGAACAGTTGACGAACAGCCGCGACCTGTTCCGCACCGAGGCGTATCTGCGGGAAATCGAGCGCACTTTGGAAGAACTGTACCGCTATCCGCTGTATCAGGCCGCGACCGATACACTGAACCGACAGCTCAAGGCCGGTGTTGACGATCACCGGCTGGCGGAACTGCTGATGGGCTTGCGCGAAGACGGACGGCTGTGCGTCATCACCGATGAGCAGCCGCAGCGTGAACCTCAACTGATTTGTACGATGGGGCTGATTTAACTCATGGATAAAATTCAAATTGAGCGCCTGCGCAATGGCCTGCACGCTTTCGATTTTCCGCGCCTGTTTATTGAAGAACTCGGCTGGTCACGGCCTAAAGGTTTCAAGCCGGTCACGATTGAGCATTCCGCTCAGGTCTGGTCAGCCAAACCCATTGCGGAATTATCCGGCGTTGTGATTTTTCAGATTGTTGGCCTGCCGGAAAAAGCCGGGCGACTGGCGATTCAGCAGCGGCTGGCGGAATTGG
>CAZDVY010000218.1:0-3668 GCA_964508935.1 uncultured Candidatus Competibacteraceae bacterium
CCCATACAGCAGGGCTTCGTAGTAGTCCTGTTTCCGCCCAGTCATCAGGACTTCGATTGCCGGCTGGTTCCTGCGGCTCAGCTTCATCCGCAAAGGCTGCGCAGGTCTGAGGGTGTAGCTGTGGGTCATTTGGCTTGGCACCGGCATTGGGGCCAGCGCAGCAATCTCCTCCCCGATCTACCCCAAGCGATCACGCAAGAAATCGTTGGAACGCCGGGCTTTCGCCGGCAACAGGTGCGTCTCGGTGATGGTGTAGACGGGGACGGATCGAGCGCGCGTCATCGTCAGGTTGCTGCCGCAATGTCTCGATGTCTCGTCGCGGCGGGGTGCTGAAGAGGCGGCTGTACTCACGGCTGAATTGCGAGGGACTTTCGTAGCCGACGCGAAACGCTGCGCTCGCCGCGTCCAGGCCCTCGTTCAGCATCAAACGCCTCGCCTCGTTCAGCCGCAGCCATTTCTGGTACTGCAAGGGGCTCATCGCGGTGAGCTGGCGAAAGTGGTAATGCAGGCTCGATGCGCTCATTTGCACGTGAGCGGCGAGTTTGTCGATGCGCAGCGGCTGGGCGTAATTCGCCTTCAGCCAGTCGATGACCCTGCCGATCCGGTAGCCCTGGCTGCCTACCGAGGCAATCTGCCACAGGCGCGCTGCCCGATCGCTCATCAGCAGGCGGTAGTGGATCTCCCGCTGAATGAGCGGCGCGAGCACCGCAATGGCCCAGGACTCGTCGAGCAGAGCCAGCAGGCGACTGAACGGCTCCAACAAAGCCGGGGTGATCGTGCCGAGGGCGGCGCTTCCCCCGGTGGCGCGGTCACGCGGCGGCGGCAGGCCGCTCTGCCCGATCAGCTCTACTATGACGCGCAGATCAAGCTTGAGCATCAACCCCAAGCAAGGCTGGTCCGGGCTGGCTTCGAGGACTTGCGAGCTGGCAGGAAGATCGAGCGCGGTGATCAGGAAACGCTCGGTGTCGTATGCATACGCACGGTCGCCGATCAGCAACTGCTTCGCGCCCTGGACGACGAGAATGATGCTGGATTCCACCAGGCAGGCGCAGGGCTGGGTGGGCGCTTCGCGCCGGAAGAAGGCGAGGTTCGGGATCGAGGTCGGGCAGTCTTCCTTTCCCACGGTCCATCGCCCGATGACATCGGCCAAGCCCTTGTGCATGGCGCCCAGCGGCCCGGTGGGGTGTCGCCCGATCTGGTCTTGAGTTGGCATGGAAGTCTCCCGATATTTCCTGCGCTAAGGATAGTCCGCGCAACCCGTGATGTCGCATGGTAATCCGTGGCACCGGAGGATCAGGCAATAAATGTGCAGAATTACTCTATCGCTCGACAGGGTGCGGCGTGAACAATTCAAGTCGCTACGAGCGATGCTCTAAGGCGACTTTACGTGCCGCTTCATGATCGAGAAAGCCAACCGGGCCGCTTGATCGATTCCCAGTTAACCACCTAAGAAAGGAAGATCCAATGAGAAAGCTCATGATGTTTTTAGGACTTTTGATTATTTCATTCTCAGCAATGGGGGCAGATATGTCTAATGGCGCTGATAATTTCTATACCAGCGACAGGGTGACCGTGCAGAAGGTCGCTTTCAAGAACCAATATCAAATGAAGGTCGCAGGGAATCTTTTCATGCCCAAGAACCTTGATCGGAACGCAAAGAATCCGGCCATCGTGGTCGGGCATCCGATGGGGGCGGTAAAGGAGCAAAGCGCGAATTTGTATGCCACGAAAATAGCTGAACAGGGATTCGTTACGTTGTCCTTGGACTTGTCTTTCTGGGGCGAGAGCGATGGCCAGCCGCGCAACGCGGTTTCGCCGGACATCTACGCTGAGGATTTCAGTGCTGCGGTCGATTTCCTGGGCACCCAGCCCTTTATTGACAGGAATCGGATCGGTGTGATTGGGATTTGCGGCAGCGGGGGCTTTGCGATCAGCGCCGCCAAAATCGACCCGCGTTTGAAGGCTATCGCGACCATCAGCATGTATGACATGGGCGCTGCCAATCGTAATGCGCTGAATCATTCACAGACTCTTGAGCAGCGCAAGCAAATCATCGCCGAGGCCGCAGAGCAACGCTATGTGGAGTTCACGGGTGGTGAAACCCAATACACCAGTGGGGTGGTGCAGGAGCTGAATAAAGACGCTCACCCCATTCAGCGCGAGTTTTTTGACTTCTACCGCACGCCCAGAGGCGAATTCACTCCAAAAGGTTCGTCGCCAAAGCTGACGACGCACCCAACGTTGACCAGCAACGTCAAGTTCATGAATTTCTACCCGTTCAATGACATCGAGACGATTTCTCCCCGTCCGATACTTTTCATCACGGGTGAAGCCGCGCATTCCCGCGAGTTCAGCGAGGATGCCTACCGGCTGGCCGGTCAGCCCAAGGAACTGCTGATTGTTCCTGGCGCGGGTCACGTGGATCTGTACGACCGGGTGAACCTGATCCCCTTCGACAAGATCACGTCGTTCTTCAGGCAGCACCTTTAATCAGCGCCTTTCCTTTCAAGGGCATTCATCGTTTCAGTTCGATGAATGCCCGGACAAGCGATCGATGAGTGTTTCAACCGGGCTGAATTGACGAATTGTAGGGTGGATGAGCGCAGCGAAATCCACCCTACCCCATCTGGCGCACCGATTTCGCCGTGCTGCATTGAGCGCGGGTCACTGATCCAAGTCCGGGCGGCCAGAGTCGAATTTGCCGTTCACGGCTTGGCCGCTTTTTCAGGAGGCTCCCGCCAAATTCTGAGCAGGATCTGGGTCCGGTCCCACCAGGTCAGCCGCTTGTCCACCAGGGCTTCCATGAAATCGGAAAGAATCTTGGCTTTGGCGACCGCGTAGTTGACCAGCAATGAACTGGGAATAAGCACGATGCCAAAAATCAGGAGCTTGACCCAGCCGGATTGATTGGTTTCGTCGAAGAGATTCATCCCCAGGAACCCGGTGGCGACGGTCGTCACCAGCCCCAGCGTGGTTACCACCGTCAGGCGCATCACGGTATTCACTTGCTGCCGCTGACTGTCGCTGTCCAAAAATTCATTCATTTCCCTGACCGATGTGCTGACATCCTGATAAATTCGGTCGGTATTGAGATGGCCGGTCAGCAGTCGAAACAAATCCCGAATCTGCGCTTGGTCGGAAACTTCGTGAAACCAGTAGCGTTCAGTGAAGCGCAGAAACGTGGACATGATCCGGCGGATTTCCTGCTTGAAGTCTCTAACCGAATCCAGGTCGCGGACATCGAGTTGGTCGGCGAGCTGAACTCCTCGCACATGGGCTCCGCTTATCATCCGAAGGTCACGACTGGCGACGCGACCGCCTCGCTCGGTCTCTACTACGATCACGCTCACACCGGCTGGCCGTGGCGTGAAGATCGCCGATTATCTCAAGACCGGCCCCGCGGGCCGGGCCGACAACCTGCTGCGCCCCGGCGCGATCATCCTCGCCGTGAATGGCGAGCCGATCCGGGAGAAAAGTCCGGCGCCGACAGCTACACTTACTGGCGTCAGACGCGCACCGGGCGATGCATCGTCGTCCGCACCGCCGAAGGTCGCTACCAGTCCCTCGTCACGGCGCTGAATGCCTCTTGCCAAGACCCGGCGGCTTCGCCACGGTGAGCGTGATGTTCGAGGGCATGAAGGCTCAACCGGCCACATTTAGCACGTCGG
>CAZDVY010000219.1:0-3645 GCA_964508935.1 uncultured Candidatus Competibacteraceae bacterium
TGGAGCGGGTGATGGGAATCGAACCCACGCTATCAGCTTGGGAAGCTGAAGTTCTACCATTGAACTACACCCGCTACTAGCTTTGCGCCTTAGGACAGAAACAGGCTGGCGTAACAAAGATCCTAACGCTAAAGCGAACCCCTTGCAAGTTTGGTATGATTACCGAACCGCTTGGGGCTTGGCGGGCGGAATTACTCAGGAATACGATAGGCCTCAGGATCCGCCGCATCCTTCAACCAGTTGGGCTTTTTACCGCGACCAGTCCAAGTTTGTTCAGGGTTGTTAGGGTTGCGATATTTGGGCTTACCCTTCCGGCGACCGGAGTATTTCAGAATGTCTTCGGGCGACATGCCGAGAGTCGTCGCCTGTTCGAGCCACTGACGTCGAGCGAGCTGGATTTCATCGACCTTTTTGCGTTCGATTTCTTCTTGGGCTTTCTTGATCAAACTATTCAGCTGCTCGATGGAAGATGATTCAAGGAAATCGCTGATGATCTCACTCATGGTTTTTTGTGTACCGTTGTTAATGGTGGGTTTTAGGAGAGGTGGTGATTAGATCCACATTATGATTGTAGAGTATTTGTTTTTATTTCTGCAATCTTTTTCATGGAAGTATGAATCAATAACGGGCTTTCTCTCGATAACCTTCTTGATCAGGAATTACAATGCATTTGGTCAATATGCTGAACAGCCCTTTGCAAAACAGGTTGGTGTCTGATCATTCGAATACCGGAAAGTTACGAAGGATCCACAGTTTTGTTCGGCGCGAAGGTCGAATGACTGGTGCTCAACAACGGGCTTTGATGGAATACTGGGAGTCATTTGGTGTGAAAGCCGGAGCGGTGTTACTGGAACCAGAGAACTTGTTTGGGCGGCGTGCACCTCTGGTTTTGGAAATCGGATTTGGCGATGGCGAGTCGTTAGCAGCTATGGCGGCGGTACGTCCAGAATGGGATTATCTGGGCATTGAGGTGCACCGTCCGGGCATCGGCCACCTGCTGTTGCAGGCGAAGAAACTGCAACTGACCAATCTGCGGATTTTATGCGCGGATGCGGTGGAGGTTCTGGAGCGGCAGTTGCCGGATGAATGCCTGGATCGCATGCAGATTTTCTTTCCTGATCCCTGGCCTAAGACACGCCATCATAAACGCCGACTGATTCAAGCGCAGCGGGTTGCTTTGTTGGTGCGCAAAATTAAGCCCCATGGACAGTTACATATTGCGACGGATTGCGAAGATTACGCTTGCGCAGTGCTCGATCTGTTCAATACAACTCCCGAACTGGTGAATGCGGCTGGAGGGGGATTCGCGCCCCGTCCGGCTTGGCGGCCCTTGACTAAATTTGAGCAACGCGGCCAGCGCTTGGGCCATGTCATTCGGGATCTACTGTTCATTCGGCGTAAGTTGGCGTGAACCCCTAGCCGAATAGCAAATTTTTAACCACAATAGAAGGACTATGTTCCCTTGAGCGAACGTGGCGATGGGGTTGCGACCGCCGAATTTGTTGGGCAGCCCGACCCAAACTTGAAGATGGCGACGAGGTGAATCGCGTGTCCTTACCACTAGTGTTGAACAGATTACGCCTGAAACGGTTGCCGTTCTGGCTGGCGGGCATGGTGCTGTGGATGACGGCTGGCGCGGTGTCGGCGCAGGACGGAGGAAGCATCTTTGCTGCGCCGGCAATCGCAGCCCGGGCCGCGGTGCTGATGAATCCGACGACTGGCGAAATTCTGTTTGCTAAGGAACCTCGCCTACGTTTACCGCCAGCCAGCACTACTAAAATACTGACCGCACTGGTGGCGCTGGAACGTCTCGATGTGAACGCCCGGGTATCCGTCAGCCCGCAGGCGGCCAGCGCTCCGCCGAGCCGAATCGGCTTGCGTGCTGGTGAAGCCGCCCTGACGCAGGATTTACTTTATGGGTTGATGCTCAAGTCGGGCAATGACGCAGCGGAGACGCTGGCCGAAGCAGCAGGCGGCTCAGTGCCGGGGTTTGCCGAATTGATGAACGCCCGGGCCTGGCAAATCGGTGCTCGCGACAGTCATTTCATGAATCCGCACGGTTTGCCGAATGAAGATCACTACTCCACCGCTTACGATCTGGCACTCATTTTCCGCCAGGCGATGGCCCATCCCTTATTTGCCGAGATCGTTCGCACCCGCAGCGCAGCCTTGCGGATTGAGTCCGGGCAAGGTCTGTATGGCGACTGGCGAATGGTCCCAGTGGTGAGCCATAACCGCTTGCTGGCGTCTTATGAGGGTGCGCGTGGCGGCAAAACCGGTTTCACAATCAAGGCTCGGCGTTGCTTTGTCGGCGAGGTGGATCGCGGTGGCGTCCGATTAATCGTGGCCATCCTTAACAGCCCCAACAGTGGCACGCTATGGCAGGATGCCCGTACGTTGCTGGATTACGGTTTTGCCCGGTATGGTCTGGCACCGCCGCCATACATAATGCCAGAACCGGAACCGGTCATGGTCCGGCGTGCGCCGGCAGCACCTGCTGCAGTACAGGTCGCAGCGATGCGGTCGATATTGGGAAAAAGCCCTGGAGGGCAGGTAGTATCGGCTAAACCGAAGGCTCGTCACATGGCTTCGGTCGCGGTAGCGAAGCCTGCCGCCAAATCCAAACCAGCTCTTGTCGCGGCTAAAAAACCACCAATCATCAAGGTTGCCAAGAATAGCAAGCCAGCGCCAGCAGTGGCAATCAAGGTCGATGCTAAACGCCCGGTGACCAAGGTGGCGCGCGCCGAACCCGCGACTTCTTCCAGACAGAAGAACTCGAAACGTGGTGGTTGAGCGGTCAAGAACCCTCCCCCGGCGCTGGGCTGGCTGGGGGAGGGTTTAGGAAGGAAGGTTATGCGCGTTTCTCCAGCGGGACGACGTTGCGCTGTCCAGTGCCGACATACAACTGACGGGGCCGGCCAATCTTCATATCCGGTTCGCTGACCATCTCCATCCAATGGCTGATCCAGCCCGCAGTGCGAGCGATGGCGAACATCACCGTGAACATTTCGACGGGGATCTTCAGCGCGCTGTAAATGATGCCAGAGTAGAAATCCACGTTCGGATACAATTTGCGCTCGATGAAATACGAATCGCTCAGGGCGATCTCTTCCAGGCGCATCGCCAGTTCCAGACGGGGGTCATGACCGAAGCTGTCCAGCACCTGATGGCAGATGTCCTTGATGATCTTGGCGCGTGGGTCAAAGTTCTTGTACACCCGATGGCCAAAGCCCATCAGCCGGACGCCAGAATTCTTGTCTTTGACCTTAGACATGAAGCTGTCAACATTCTTGATGTCGCCGATCTGGTCCAGCATCCGCAGCACGGCTTCGTTCGCCCCACCGTGCGCTGGCCCCCACAGACAGGCGATGCCCGCAGCAATTGCAGCGTAGGGGTTGCATCCCGAAGAACCGGCCAGCCGAACCGTGGAGGTGGAAGCATTCTGCTCATGGTCAGCGTGCAGGGTGAACAGCACATCCAGCGCCCGCTCCGCAATCGGATTGACTTCGTAGCGCTTGCCCGGACGGCTGAACATCATGTACAGCAGGTTGCCGGTATAGCTCAGATCATCACGGGGATAGATTCCAGGATCGCCGATGCTGTGTTTGTAGCAAGCGGCGGCGATGGTCGGCATCTTGGCGATCA
>CAZDVY010000220.1:0-3639 GCA_964508935.1 uncultured Candidatus Competibacteraceae bacterium
GTCAGCCATTCCACCGCCGCCGCCAGGTTATCAATCCACAGCCCGATATGATTCAGTTGTGGCTCATGCACCTTGGGCGCCTTGCCGGGATCAATCGGCTGCATCAGATCCACTTCCACCTTGAAGGGGCCGGAACCGATGGCCGCAATGTCCTCGTCCACATTCTCCCGTTCGCTGCGGAAATTGCCGGTCAGGGTCAGGCCAAGGGTGTCCACCCAGAGCCGGCTCAGCTTGCTCTTGTCCAGCCCGCCGATGGCGATTTGCTGGATGCCCAGCACTTTGAAGGGTCGATCAGACACAAAAACCTCCTGGGGTTGATGGTTGGAGTCATTCTTCACTTCCCTCTCCCCCAGTGGGAGAGAGGAGTGGGGGAGAGGGGGAAACAAACCTCATTCAGTATGTCATTGAACCCCGCGATTGCAACCTGGCTCCCCGGCTTTCACCCTGACCGGGAATTGAGGAAATCTTCGGTTATACTTTCCCGGTATCGCTCACCCAACGTGTTTCGATCCCCCTGGAGGATGTGCATGGCAAACCCACAAGCAGCGGATCTGACCGCTCCCACGTTCGACGAATTCCCCCCTACCCCTTACGAGGAATGGCGTAAAGCCATCGACAAGGTTCTCAAGGGCGCACCGTTCGAGAAGCGACTGGTCACCAAGACTTACGAAAACATCAACCTGCAGCCGATGTACCGGCAGGAAGATATCGCTGGCCTGCCGCAGATCGACAGCCTGCCGGGCTTTGCGCCCTACGTCCGGGGCACAAGCCTGCTCGGCTATGTCGCCAGCAGTTGGGATGTTGCCCAGGAAATCCCCTGCGCGACGCCCGCCGCCTTCAACGCCGCGCTGCGCGCGGATCTGGAACGCGGCCAGAACGCCGTCAATCTGGTCCTTGATCATCCGACGCTGCACGGCGTGGACGCTGATCAGGCAGCGGCTGAAGAGGTCGGTAAAGAGGGATTATCCCTGTCCAGCCTCGCTGATCTGGCCGAAGCGCTGGCCGGCGTCGATCTCGAAACCACGTCGATCTACGTGCAGGCCGATACCAGCGCCCTGAGCTTCACCGCGCTGCTGGCGGCGCTGGTCCAGCAGCAGGGCAAGCCGCTGGACCAGTTGCGCGGCGCGATTGGCATGGACCCGCTCGGTCATCTGGCCTGCCACGGCCATCTGCCCCGCGATCTGAACGGCGTGTATGACGTCATGGCGCAACTGACTGGCTGGGCCAAGGCCAATGCCCCGCAGTTGCAAACGCTCACCGTACAGGGTCATCCCTATCACAACGGCGGGGCCAGCGCGACCCAGGAACTGGCCTTCGCTCTGGCGACGGCGGTGGAATACCTGCGGGCCATGCAGGCGCGCGGTCTGAGCATCGATGACACAGCTCCGCGCATTCGTTTCGCCTTCTCTATTGGTTCCAATTTCTTCATGGAAATCGCCCGGCTGCGCGCCGCCCGGATGCTGTGGGCCAAGATCGTTCAGGCCTTCGGCGGCAACGCCGAAGCGCAGAAGATGAGTATTCACGCCCGCACGTCCGCCTGGAACCAGACGGTGTACGACCCGCATGTCAATCTGCTGCGCGGCACGACCGAGGCGTTCTCCGCCATCGTCGGCGGCTGCGACAGTTTGCATATCTCGCCGTTCGATGAACTGATCAACACGCCGGATGAATTCTCCCGGCGCATCGCCCGCAACACCCATACCGTGTTGCGCGAAGAGACCCACATCACCCATACCGTCGATCCGGCCGGCGGCTCCTGGTATATCGAAAATCTGACCGACGCTGTGGCCCGGCAGAGCTGGGCGATCTTCCAGGAGGTTGAGAAACAGGGCGGCATGTCCAAGGCGCTGGTCGCCGGTTGGCCGCAGGGTCAGGTCGCCGACACCGCCACCCAGCGCGCCGCCAATATCGCCAGGCGCAAGGACATCTTCGTCGGCGCGAATATGTATCCAAATCTGAAAGAAACCCGGCTGGAAGCCGCCAAGGTCGATGCAGCAGCGCTGCAAGCCGAACGGGCGGCGGCGCTGAAGCAGGCGCGGGCCAGCGCGAATCAGGCGCAGAAACAGGCGGCGCTGGCGCAACTCGCCCAAGGCGGCAATCCCGTTGCTGCGGCGATTCAGGCCGCCCTGGCCGGCGCCACGCTGGGCGAAATCGCCCAAGCGGCGCGAACCGGCGCCCAGCCCGGCCCGACCCTCAACGCGGTGTGCGTCCAGCGCGGCGCATTACCGTTCGAGAAGCTGCGCGAAGCGACCGATGCCTATCTGGCGCGCACCGGCCAGCGCCCGCAAATCTTCCTGGCGGTAATGGGGCCATTGACTCAGCACAAGGCCCGCGCCGACTTCGCCACCGCTTTCCTGGGCGTCGGCGGCTTTGAAACGATCTACCCCGCCGGCTTCAACACCCCGGATGAAGCCGCTGCCGCCGCCCTGCAATCCGGCGCGGCAACCGTGGTGATCTGCTCCACCGACGCCACCTATCCGGAGATCGTCCCGCCGCTGGCCCAGAAACTCAAGCAGGCCAAGCCTGGTCTCACCGTGCTGCTGGCGGGCTATCCTGCGGATCACGTCGAAGCTTTCAAGGCCGCCGGCGTCGATGATTTCATCCACCTGAACGCCAACTGCCTGGGACTGTTGACTATGCTGCAAAAGAAAATGGGGGTCGCCCAATGAGCCAATCACCTGATTTCACCTCGATGGCCTATGGCCTGGATTTCCCCAAGCCCAGTTTCGCGGAGTGGAAGGCCGCGGTGGAAAAGACCACCGGCAAGACCCTGGAGCAATGGGTCTGGGCGACCATGGAGCAGATCGACGTCAATCCGCTGTACACCCGGGATGACCTCAGAGACTTGAAGCATCTGGGCTATACCGCCGGGGTGCCGCCGTTCCTGCGCGGCCCCTACCCGGCCATGTACGTGACCCAGCCGTGGACGGTGCGCCAGTACGCCGGTTTCTCCACCGCCGAAGAGTCGAACGCCTTCTACCGCCGCAACCTGGCCGCCGGGCAGAAGGGGCTGTCGATTGCCTTTGACCTGGCCACCCATCGCGGCTATGACTCTGATCATCCGCGCGTGGTGGGCGATGTCGGCAAGGCCGGCGTGGCGATTGACTCGATCCTGGATATGGAAATTCTGTTCAACAGCATTCCGCTCGATCAGATGTCCGTGTCCATGACCATGAACGGCGCGGTGTTGCCGGTGATGGCGTTCTACATCGTCGCGGCGGAAGAACAAGGCGTTCCCCATGACAAGCTCACTGGCACCATTCAGAACGACATTTTGAAAGAGTACATGGTGCGCAACACCTACATTTACCCGCCCGATCCGTCAATTCGCATCATCGGCGACATCTTCGCCTACACCTCGAAGGAGATGCCGAAGTTCAACAGCATCTCGATCTCCGGCTACCACATGCAGGAAGCCGGTGCGACGGCGGATCTGGAACTCGGCTACACCCTGGCCGACGGGCTGGAATATGTGCGCACCGGCATCAAGGCCGGCATGGACATCGACACGTTCGCCCCGCGCCTGTCGTTCTTCTGGGCGATTGGCATGAACTACTTCATGGAAGTCGCCAAGATGCGCGCCGGGCGGCTGCTGTGGGCGAAGATCATCAAGCAGTTCAACCCGAAGAGCGACAAGTC
>CAZDVY010000221.1:0-3631 GCA_964508935.1 uncultured Candidatus Competibacteraceae bacterium
TTACGATGAAATACAGGCGATGGTCGGGCAAGTAAGGCCGCATCGGCTCTCTCCGCAGGATCGGTTTCTTCCCCTACTCATTCCGTTGTTCCACCCGTCCGAATTCCCTGCATAGCGCGCGATGGCCTGGGCCAACCCAGGAAAATAGCCTAAAAATAATTACATACACCAGTAGACTTAACGGTTTTGAAAAGCTTATTATTGTTAAGCGTTTTCAGTGCGGTGCAGGGACGCGCATCATCCGCCATTTTCCGGCGCGAGCAACAGCAATCGGTGCAAGATGATCACCGTCCAGCCTATGCCGACGCCAACGATCAGAAAAGAATAAACAAAGGCGCCAGCCAACAATCCGCGGTCCGGCGTCAACACTGAAGTTCCACCAAGCGAAGCGTGTCTGGAGGTTATCGATGTCCCGACGGATGAATGCCTGTCTACAAGAATCAATCGTGTGTGACGATGAATTGATCATGGAAGATCCCCTGCTGGATGAAGACAAGCTGGAAGAGACCGAAGACGGGATTGCTGTTGTGGGGGGAGGATTGGAGGAAGCCGCCGACACTTCTTGGTCATCCCCTGTCGCTGCTCCCCGGGAAGTGACTCTGGAAGAGCTGGACGCGACCCGCATGTACCTGAGCGAAATTGGCTTTTCGCCCTTGCTGACCGCTCAGGAAGAAGTCTATTTCGCTCGCCGGGTGATTCAGGGTGACGCCGCCGCCCGCAACCGCATGGTCGAAAGCAATCTGCGGTTGGTGGTCAAAATCGCCCGCCGCTACATGAATCGTGGCCTCAGCCTGCTCGACCTGATCGAAGAAGGTAATCTGGGGTTAATCCACGCCGTCGAGAAATTCGATCCCGAACGCGGTTTCCGGTTCTCGACCTACGCCACTTGGTGGATTCGGCAAACCATCGAACGGGCGCTGATGAATCAGACGCGCACGATCCGCCTGCCGATTCACATCATCAAGGAAATCAACGGCTATCTTCGCACTGCCCGGCAACTGACGCAGACCCTGGATCACGAACCTGGCACCGAAGAAATCGCTCAAGCGATGGGCAAGTCAGTGGCGGAAGTGAAGCGGATGCTGCAACTCAATGAGCGGGTCACGTCGGTTGATACCCCTATCGGCAAGGATGAAGACCGTTCGCTGCTGGACGCCATCCCTGACGACAATAACGCTGACCCTTTGCAGCTACTGCAAGACGCTGACCTCAACGAAAAACTCGATTCCTGGCTCGACCAGTTGAATGACAAGCAGCGGACGGTGGTAAAACGGCGTTTCGGGTTGGGCGGCGTGGAAAAGGCTACGCTGGAGCAGGTCGGCAACGAGATCGGCGTGACCCGCGAGCGGGTACGGCAAATTCAAATCGATGCCCTGCGTCGGTTACGCAAGATACTGGAAAACGAAGGGTTTTTCCAGGCTTTTCTGTAGATGGACGGTCACTGTCCAACCTCGCTCCAAACCTCCTCGCTAAGGGGGAGAAATCGGAACGTTAATCCCCCATCATCAGCAAGGCCGCCGCTACCCGGCGGTCTTCCATCATAATGATGTTGTAGGTCCGGCAGGCGGCGGGTGTGTCCATCGCTTCCACGCCTACGCCGCGCGCCAACAGCAACTGAGTCAACTTCGGATGAGGAAACCGTTGACGGTCGCCGGTGCCCAGTAACACGATTTCCGGTTCCAATTCGAGGATGGCGGCAAAATGCATTTCCTCCAAATCAGCGAAGGTCTGCGGTGGCCAATCAATCACCAGCCGATCCGGAGCGACGATCACGCTGCGGTGGAGTTCCTGCTCATTAATGTTGATCCAACCCGGGCCGTAGCTTTTGATAAAATATTTCCGGGTATCGATATCGAGATTAAAACGCATGAAAAATCCCTCAGGACAGCGGCGCAAGGGCCAAGGGGTTTGATCATAGCCAGACTGCCGTGATCAAAGCGATCCGCCCTTCTGAGTCGCTGTCGCCGCTAATGTTCCAACGCTGCTGTTTATAGGCTTCGCGATCACTTTGATGACTATGGAGACCGCATAATGACCGATGCGCCGCGTCATACCATTCACGCCCTCGAATTGGGTCGCATGGGCAATTTTATCTATGTGATCCATGATCACGCCACCGACCGTGCGGCGGTGGTCGATCCCGCCTGGAACATACCGGCTGTCCTGGCGGTCACGGAGCGGCGCGGGCTGCGGATCACCGACATTTTGCTGACCCACAGCCATTTCGATCATATCAATGGAGTTGAAGCGTTGCTGAACGCCAGCGATGCGCAACTGCATCTGCTCCGCGCTGAAGCAGCGTTCTGGGATCGTTATCTGGATCTGCCGACTTTGCACGAGGGCGGCGACCGCATTGAGCTGGGCGAAACCGAAATTGAAATTCTGCACACGCCCGGCCACACGCCGGGTTCCGCCTGTTACCGACTGGGCGGACAAGTATTGACCGGCGACACGCTGTTCGTGTTCGGTTGCGGGCGCTGCGACTTGCGCGGCGGCGACCCGGAGCAGATGTATGATAGTCTGCGTCGATTGAGCGAGCGGTTGCCGGGCGATACATTGATTCGCCCCGGCCACAATTACGGGATCACGCCTACGACTTCGATGGCTGAACAAATCGCCGGCAATCCCTTTTTACACTTCGATGACAGCTCCGGATTCGTCGAATACCGGATGCACCTGCATGACCGTGAAGAACCGTACCGACCGGAACCACACCCGTATCGGCATTCCCATTGAGCGACCCTGGGCTGCTTAAGAAGTTAGATGAAGCCCATCGGCATCGTCCATTCCTGCTTTCGGGAAAAGTTCGGCATTCCCCGCCAATCGGGCCTGGTCACCGAGGCGCGGGCGACGCTGGAATTGTTGCCGCCCTATAACCAACCCGAGGCAGTGCGTGGGCTGGAGGGTTTCTCCCACCTGTGGCTGATTTTCATTTTTCACAGGATACCGTCGGGACAATGGCAACCGACAGTGCGTCCTCCCCGGTTGGGCGGAAATCAGCGACTCGGCGTATTCGCCACCCGTTCCCCTTTTCGGCCTAATCCCATTGGCCTGTCGGCGGTGCGGCTGGAACGGATCAAAATCAATCAGGGCCGGGTGGTGTTGCATTTGGCCGGCGTCGATCTGCTCGATGGCGCGCCGGTGCTGGACATTAAGCCCTATGTGCCTTACGCCGATTGTATTGCCGAAGCGACCGGCGGCTTTGCCCGAGAGGCGCCGGAAGTTGCATTGACCGTCGAGTTCAGCCCATCAGCGGCGGCATTCTGCGCGACTTGGTCAGACGGCGATTTGCGGGCTTTGATCACTCAGATTCTGCGGCAGGATCCGCGCCCCGTCTACGAACGGGACCGCGCCGCGCCGAAATGCTACGGGATGAAATTGTACGACTTCGACCTGCGCTGGGAGATGCGCGGCGATACGGTTTGGATAGTCGAGATCATCCCGACCGAGCAGAAAAATCAATGCGCGGATCAATCAGGTGATAGGTCAGATCACTGATTAGATTAAGCAACAGGCCGATCAGGCTGAACATATAGAGTGTTCCGAACATCACCGGATAGTCGCGCTTCACCACGGCTTCAAAGCCCAGCAAGCCCAGCCCGTCCAGGGAAAAGATCACCTCAATCAGCAG
>CAZDVY010000222.1:0-3612 GCA_964508935.1 uncultured Candidatus Competibacteraceae bacterium
ACCACGCCCATATCGGGTCGCCCGGAACGCTCGCGATCCTGCACCTCGGTCAGCACTTCCACGGTTAGCCCCAGCGCCGCCGCTGTCCCCTTCAACAGGGTCAACATCGGCGCTTTCAACTGATCTTCAGGGTTAAAATGCAGGGACGTGGCGAACTTAGACGTCAAATCGGCGGCGAAGGCGGCCAACAGAGCAACGAAGGGCATGGTAGCCAGCGGCATTAAGGGATTCCCTGATTTTTTAAATGCCGCAATTGTATTATTTAAGTGCGGCACCAGAAGATCGCGCCTGTTTCGGCAATGTCAGCTTTGATCAAAGGACAATCTCGATGACCATTTCCCCCCCATGATTCCGCCCTCATCCAGCAGGTGGAAACCTGGGTGGATCGTTTGACTAACTTGCGCGGCACTGTGTTGCGATGCATGGGCGCGCTGGGCGGTAATACGGATCCCGCCTCGCATCTGGTCTGCGAAGCGCTACAGCAGGTTGCCGATGAGCTGGGGGAAATGATCGTCCACGACGCCGATTCGCATGTATCCCCGCGCCGCTACCGGGATTTTGACGAACATCTGGTGGATATCGAATAGGAATTCTTCCGATCCCCGATCCTCGGAGATCGGAAGAATGCTGCACAATCAGCCGCTGATCCGCTCCGTGATCGCAGCGACTACGCCTTCGCTGCTGGGTGAATCCACGACCAGTAACAACCCTTCCTTGCGGTAGAACTCGATCAGCGGAGCGGTTTTCTCGTCGTAGGTGTCGAGTCGCTTGCTGATGGCTTCCTCGGTTTCATCATCGCGCTGCACGATGGGACTGCCGCATTTGTCGCACACCCCCTCGACTTTGGGCGGCTGGCTGCGGACGTTGTAGATGGCCTGGCACTCGGTATTCACGCAAGTGCGGCGAGTGGTGAGGCGGTTGAGGATTTCCTGACGGGGGACTTCAATATTCGCCACCACGTCCAGTTTGATACCCAGCTTGGCTAATAGCGCCTTGAGCGCCTCGGCCTGGGGAATGGTGCGCGGGAAGCCATCCAGCAAAAAGCCCTTGGCGCAATCCGGTTCCTGCAAGCGCGTTTCCATGATGCCCATGATCAGGTCATCGGGCACCAGATCGCCGGCTTTCATAAAGGCTTCCGCTCTTTTACCGAGTGCGGTGCCGGCCTGCACTGCGCCGCGCAGGATGTCGCCGGTAGAAATTTGCACCGAGCCGTCCACCTGGGTCAACAGCTTGGCCACCGTACCCTTGCCTGCGCCTGGGGCGCCCAACAGAATCAATCGCATGAAGTTTTCCTCGGTTATGAGTAAAGTTATCAATCAACATCGTTCACGGTCACTGACCACGGGTCAATAATAATCCAGAATGCCTGCAATGACTCAACCGGGGATGGATGCCGATGCGGGTTCTACACGCTGCGTTTCATGAAGACTGCTTGCAAGTCTGGGGCGAATCGGCGCTTGCGGAGGATGCGCCAAAAGCCCATGAGCTGATCAAATCTTCTCCCTATCGGACCCCGGTAGCGGTCCTGCGCGAATATCTGGCCGAGGCGGGACTCCGGTTTCAGGCGGACCAGCGGGTGATCGATGAACCCTGGTTCTGGTTGCCCACCCAGGGTGATGCGCCCTTACCCTCTTCGCCATTGATCGCTGAGTCGCCCAAATCCCGCAAAGCGCCCACGCTGATCGCCTGGCAGCTTCCCACGCTGACGTTGCGCGCTGCCGACGCCATCACCCTGCTGGCGGCGGTTCAGGATCGCACAGTCCTGATGCCCGGTGTGGCGGTCGGCGATGATCTGCGCTACTGGAGCGCAGCGCTGCGTCTGGCGGGCGGTCTGGCCTTCCGCCGGCAGGTCTTGCCCGATCTGGTGGAACGGCAGGGCGAATACCGGGCTTGTTGGACGCCGATCTTTCTGGGCGAGGATGGCGGGCGGCTGGAGCGGTTAGCCCGTGCGATGCCGCCCGCCGCCCGCGCGATCGGCCCGGATGATCGCCTTCCGCCCGTCACTGCGCCGCGTGACGTGCTACGAACCTTCCTGGCCTGGATCGTTGACGAGCTGGTGCGTCAGTCCGCGCCGCTCCCGGTGATCAAACGCGCAGAAACCCGCGGATTCAATCTCCACGAGGAATGGACGCAAGCCCTGCGGCAACCGGAAGGAAAGCCAAAATTGACCCGGGCCGAAAGCCAGCTTCTAGCCCAGCAAATCCGCGACTGGCAACGGCCTTTCTTACGACTGATCAACGCCCCGTTCCGCCTCTGTTTCCGTCTGGAGGAGCCGGGAATGGATGATGAGGACGCGGCGGAGGACCGGGACGATTTATTTTTCCCTGACGCCCAAACCGAGTGGCGCATTCATTATCTGCTCCAGGCCCGCGAGGATCCGAGCTTGTTAGCTCCCGCCGAGATCGTGTGGAAACCGCAACGCGGAACGGGTACGGCGCTAAAAGCGCTGGGGCCGAAAGCGCGGGAAGGATTATTGGCCGCGCTGGGTCAGGCGGCGTCATTATGTCCAGCGATTGAAGAGAGTCTGAAGGATGCCGCGCCGGTCGGTTATGCGTTGGATACCGAGGGCGCATTTCACTTTCTGGGCGAAGAAGCGACGCTGCTGGAGCAGAACGGTTTCGGGGTGATGCTGCCGGCCAGTTGGACCGGCCATCGCCGCGTCAAACTGGCGACCCGCGTTCAGGCCAAAACCCGCTTTGAATCCAAAGCCGGTATGACGCTGGATCGGGTACTGGATGTGCATTGGGAAATCGTACTGGGTGAAACCGGTTTGACGCCCAAGGAATTGCTGGCGCTGGCCAGATTGAAGGCTCCACTGGTGCGGGTGCGCGGTCAGTGGGTGCAATTGTCGGCGACGGAAATCCAGGCGGCGCTGGCGCTGCAAAAACGGGAGAAAGATGCCTTCACTGGCCGTGAACTGCTGCGGCTGGCGCTGGGAGCGGAAAAGGCCGGCGGTTTGGAAGTGAACCACGTTGCCGCCGATGGTCCATTGGGCGAGTTGCTGGCCGGACTGGCGGCGGGCGAGTCCATCGCGCCCCTGGAACCGCCGCCGGGATTGACCGGTACGCTCCGGCCCTATCAGGTGCGCGGCTATGCCTGGCTGGAATTTTTGACCCGCTGGGAGCTGGGCGCGTGCCTGGCCGACGGCATGGGGCTGGGCAAAACCGTGCAGACCCTGGCGCTTTTGCAACGGCTCCGCGAGGCCGGCGAAACCCGTCCCGCGTTGCTGATCTGTCCCACCTCGGTGGTCGGCAACTGGTACAAGGAATCCTCCCGCTTCACCCCGCAACTGTCCGTCATGATTCATCACGGCATCGAGCGGGAAAAGAGCGCGGCGTTCATCGAGCAGGCGCAATCTCACGCCATGGTGCTGTCCAGCTACGGACTCTTGCACCGGGATTTACCGCTGCTGCAAGGCGTGGAATGGGCGGCGGTGATTCTCGACGAGGCGCAAAACATCAAGAACGCCGCGACCAAACAGGCCAAAGCGGCGCGGGCATTGCGGGCGGAACGGCGCATCGCGTTAACCGGCACCCCGGTGGAAAATAATGTGGGTGATCTCTGGTCGATTCAGGACTTTCTCAATCCCGGTTTTCTCGGTTCCGCCAACCG
>CAZDVY010000223.1:0-3611 GCA_964508935.1 uncultured Candidatus Competibacteraceae bacterium
CAGATAGCGGATCAGCGCGGGATGACGGATCGCCCAGGCCGACAGATTAGGTCCGGTCATGGCGTCTGTTCCAGCACGCGAACCGGCTGATCCGGGTAGAGTTTATGGACCCCGGCGGTCACCACTTGCTGGCCGGGCGCCAGACCACTGGCGATGACGACCTGATCACCGTGAAATTCGCCCAGATGGACGGTCCGCCGAATGACCTTCCGGGTCTGGGGGTCCACGACCCACACCGCTGTTTGGCCTTCATGTTCGATCAGCGCCGTCAACGGCAGGCGAATCACCGGGGCCGCCAGACGCCGGCTGGCTCGCACCGAGGCGGTCATCCCCAGTTGCACCGCCGCATCAGGTTCCGTCAGGGTGATCTTGACCGCGTAGGTGCGCGTCAGCGGGTCAGCCAGCGGGGCGATTTCCCGCACCTGGCCGCGATAGGTCTGGCCCGGTGCGGACCACAGGCTGATCTGCACCTCTTCCCCGATGCGCAGCTCATCGCGGCGGTTTTCCGGGACGCTGATGGCGACCTCTTTCTCGCCGGGTAGCGCCAGACTCAGCACTGGCTGACCGGCCGCCACCACTTGCCCGACTTCCGCATGAAGCGCAGTGACCACTCCAACCTGATCAGTGCGCAACTGAGCGTAGCCGGTTTGCCGCGCACCGCCCGACAGTTGGGATTCGGCCTGCTGCACCCGGGCCTGCGCGGTGTCGTAAGCGCCCTGAAGGGTGTCGAAGTCATTGCGGCTGATCAGATTACGCGCCAGCAGCACCTTGGCGCGATTGAATTTGGCGCGGGCCTGGTCACGGTCGGACTGGGCTGCGGTCAACTGGGCGCGCAGCGCCTGCTCATTGAGCGCCAGATCGCCGGAGTCGAGCTGCATCAACACCTGATCGGTCGCCACCTGCTGCCCGATCTCCGCCTGACGTTCGGTGATCTTGCCGCCGACCCGAAAAGCCAGTGAAATTTCATGGCGGGCGCGCACTTCGCCGGCGTATTGCGAAACCCGGTCGAGAGGTTCAGCCGTCACGACCATGGTTTTGACCGGACGGATGACAGAAGGTGCTTCCGAAGGAGCTGGCGAACAGGCGGCCAACAGCAGAACAACAGGGATCACCCGCAGCGAATTCATGGCGTTCAACCCTCTCCGGTTTCCCGTTCCAGACGTTTCTTGTGGCGGGATAGATCGCCGGAAATCTGCCCGATAATCTCGGACGCCGCTTCGATGATCTGCCCCGAACTAAAACCGGCGGCGGCCAGATCCTTGTAAAAGGACTTGGCCAGCATCTTGGCCAGCCGGGAGGGCGGCAAGCTGCCATCGGTGAGCCGATGGGTGGCCTCCCGGCCTTCCCGGGCCAGAGTGGCCTGGGCGATGCGGGAACGCACCAGTTTACGCAGCCACTCGATCTGTACCGACCGTCCGATCAACGCCGCAACGATATTCGCCAGGGTCAGATCAGCAGCGCCGAAAGGGGCTGCCTCCGGGCGGCCAGACAGGTTCATGACGCCGGCGATTCGCTGACCTGTCTGGATCGGGGTGCTGATGAAGCTGAAGCCGATATTGGCGCGGCGACGGGCCAAAAGGGCAAATTCGGACTCCTGAATATCGGCGATGAGGATCGGTTCGCCCCGTTCCAGAACCCGTCCCGCGATGGATTCCACGTTGCCCGGCTTTCCGCTCCAGGCGTCAGCGGGCAATTTTTCAGTACAGGCCCAGAGTTTCAGGGAAGCCGTCCCATTCTCACCATCCGCCAGCAGCATGATGGAGCAGCCCGCTGCTGAAGTCGCTCGCGCCGCTAGCTGGGCCAACTCATCCAGCCGTGATTCAAGGTCTTCTTCGGCATTCAGAAACACCGCCAGATCGTGCAGATCGCCGAGCGGGTTTAACTTCTGCTGCACTTCTCCGCGAGATTCCTGGATCGACATCGAGGCGTCTCATTACACAACGTCATGGGTCATCTAAGGATACAGGATTCGAACCCAGTAGAGGATAGTGAATCCAGTCACTTTCCCCAAGGGCGTGATCGGAAATTTGCGATTCTCGCTGCTGACATAATAGACTTGCAAATCCTTTCTCTTTCCGCCAACCCCCATCAGGAGTGTCTTTCGTGGAGATGAAGAACATCGAACATCTGCTCCGGTCGTTCCGGGACGATCTGCCCGATGACAGTCGCACTGCAGCGGCGATTGATCGTAATGCCCGTCTGGAGGAGATTTCCGAACTGGCCGAGGCTGAAGGTTTCCACAAGTTCGCCTCCGTGTTGTTCGAAGCCGAACAGGAAGCATTGCGCGTCGGCCCGGCGGCGGCAGAAGATGCGGCGACAGCGACTGAAATGTTCCTCCGGGAAGCCCGCAAGGATCTGCCCGAGGGAGGTAAAACCGCCGCCGCCATTGACCGCAGCGCCTCATGGGAGGAGATCTCCGAACTGGCCGAGGAAGAAGGCTTGCACCAGATCGCCTCCGTGCTGTTTGAAGCTGAACAGGAACAGTTGCGCACTCCCGCTTCAACAGTCAGCATTCGCTGACAATGAATTAAAGCCCCTTCCGGTGGTCATTGTTTTGGTTCCCGTTCTCACATCTCGCGTGGGAAACACTTTTTGGATGGTTCAATCTTTGGACAGGGTATGAAACGTTTGGTGAAGGTTCTGCTGGAAAGTCCGGGCGCTGCCGCTTCGCTGGCGCTCTTTACCCGGGAAATCTGGGCGAATCCGCGAGCCATGGGGGCGGCCTGCCCCAGTGCGCCGGCGCTGGCCAGTCGCATGGCGGCCCGAGTGCCCCTGGATCGGGAGGGATTGGTGGTGGAACTGGGCGGGGGAACCGGCGCAGTGACCGCCGCCCTGCTCAAACGAGGCATACCGGCGTGGAAACTGGTGGTGATCGAACGCTCACCCACTCTGGCTCATCACTTGCGCCAGCGTTTTCCGCAACTGCGCATCATCCAGGGCGATGCCGCCCAGCTCGAACATCTGTTGGGCCACGATCGGTCGCGCGGCGTCGGCAGCATCGTGTCCAGCCTGCCGCTGCGCTCTTTGCACCCTACAGTGACCCGCGCCATCAGCTACCAGTTTGAAACCCTGCTGGAACCCGGTGGACTGCTGATCCAGTACACCTACGATTTACGCGGCACTCAACCCCGCCTGCTGCCCCGCTTCCGCCGGCTTTCCAGTCGGATCGTCTGGGGCAATCTGCCGCCAGCGCGGGTGGAAGTGTTCGAGCGGGTTTGATCCTCTCGCCTCCCAATCCTCCCTCGTCAGGAGGAAGGGAGCGGCAGTCCCTTTTCGCCGTGGGCGTCGGGTGAAGAGCAAGTTCAGCGCGGGCTGCGCTCTCGCGCTGCAGCCTGCTCGGCCTGAATCGCCGTCAGGGCGATGGTAAACACGATGTCCTCCACCAGCGCCCCGCGCGACAGATCATTCACCGGTTTGCGCATCCCTTGCAGCATCGGGCCGATGCTGATCACATCAGCGCTGCGCTGCACCGCCTTGTAAGTCGTATTGCCGGTATTCAAGTCCGGGAAGATGAACACCGTCGCCCGACCTGCCACCTGACTGTCCGGCGCCTTGCTTTGCGCGACCGCCTTGATGGTCGCCGCGTCGTATTGCAACGGGCCGTCGATCAG
>CAZDVY010000224.1:0-3605 GCA_964508935.1 uncultured Candidatus Competibacteraceae bacterium
CCGTGCTTTTTCTTGGTAATGATCGCCTTGGGCAGAAAATCCCGCACCGCTTCCTTGTAAAACCAGCGCAGTTGCGTTCCGCGCAATTTCTGCGCAGTGGGAATCCGGCAGGAAAACTCCACCAGCGCGTCATCCAACAGCGGATAGACGATTTCCACTCCGGCCAGCCGGCAAGCGGTGTTGATTTTGACCAGATCGTTGTCGTGCAGCGTGAAATGCCAGTCCAGATAAAGCATCCGATTCAGGGTGGATGCCGCCTCCGGGGCGAAAAACGCCGCCCGTTTTAATTCCAGCGGTTCTTCGGTGCGCACCTGAGCGAGAAAGTCCGGGTTGAAGATTTCCGCCGGATCATGGCGCACTAAAAAAGCATAACTGTCCAGACGATCCGGTAAGGGAACGCGGGCCTGCTTTACATAGCGGTGGGCTTTACCCGCCAAGGGAACGTTGGCCAGCGGGCGGACCGCAGCGTCGATCAGCGTTTGCAGCGCCGCCGGCAAACGCCCGAACTGCTCGAAAATGCCTTGCGTAGCGTAGCGTTCGTTGCCGGCGAACAATTCATCGCCGCCATCACCGCCCAGCAATCGAGTCATGCCCTGTTCGCGGGCAAAGCGGGCGCAGCAGTAGGCCGGCAGCAGCGAGGAATTGCCAAACGGTTCATCGGTGGCGGCGGCGATCTGGGGCAGCCACTCCGCCACATCATCCGGCGTCACATAGTATTCATGCGGCATCGTCTGGAAATGGCGCACGGCAACGCGGGCGTAATCCATCTCGTCATAGCCGGGAACGGCGAAGCCAATCGACCAGGTATGCGCGGGTTGTGCGACGCGGGCCAGCATTCCCGCGACTGTGGAACTGTCCAGACCGCCGCTGAGGAACGCGCCCCGTTGCCTGGCGGGCAGGTTTCCAGCTTCCCGACGGACGGCGGTTTCAATCAACTCCAGCATTTCGCGCCCGCTCGCCGCCAGGTCAATCGGCGTTTCCGTGAACTGCGGTCGCCAGTACGGTTCGACGCGAAGTTGACCGTCCCGCCATTCGATGAAATGGCTGGCGGGCAGTTTGCGCAATCCCCGGTAAATGGTTCGCGGACTGGGAATCATGTGGCAATACAGATAATCGTAAATCGCCTGCGGGTCGATCTCTGGATCAAAACCGCCAGCCTGAATCAACGCGGCTGGCGCACTGGCGAATCGCAGACCTTCCGCCTGCGGCGCGTAATAGAGTTGCTCCACGCCGATCCGGTCAATCGCTAACAGCGCCGTGCGTTGCGCGGGATCGAGAATCGCCAGGGCAAATGCGCCGGATAATTTGCGCAGCGCGTCCGCGCCCCGTAGGCGGTAATCATCGCCCAGCGCCTGAAGCACCGCGCCCGGGGTTTCCATGCCGTCGGGGTAACGCGCCCGCCCGGTGATCGCCAACAGCAGGCCATGACGTTCCAGCACCGCGCCGCCGGCGACCGCGCAAAAAGCGCCCAGCGCATTCAGGGTCATCGGTTCGCGCAGGGCGGCGCTGAACGCCGATTGCATTTGGGCCAAATCGCCAGCCGGGGTCGGATTGAAATAACCGGTCAGGCCGGAATAGCGATGGAGCGGGTTGAAAGTCATGATGACTCCAATAAACTGCACATTTATTGGCTAGTTCAGCACAAATATGCAAAGATTACCACATGGACGCTGATCAAATTCGCCAAACCCTGGCGGCCCGCCGCCGTGAACGCCGGTTGACCCAAGCGCAATTGGGCGTGTTGGCGCAGGTCAGTCGGGAAATGATTTTGCGCTTTGAAAAGGGCGATCATGATATTGGCTTAAGAAGATTGTTGCGCCTCTGTTCAGCACTGGATTTGGAACTGATCGTGCGGCCCGGTCAAGGCCGCCCAACCCTGGAAGAATTGGATGAACTGTTCAAGGATGACGATTGAGCCATGCTCAAGTTTAAGCGCCTCGACATTCACACCACGCAAGGTTTCGCCGGCGAGCTGACCCGGGAATCGCAATACGTTTTCAATTACCGCACCGGCGAGCCGTCCTGTGAGATTGCGCTTTCCATGCCGCTGCGGGCGCAAAGCTACGCGGCCAATATCCTGCCGGGGGTACTCCGGCAAAATCTCCCGGAAGGCTATCTCTATTTCTGGATCAAGGAGCATTTTGGCAAGGTCGCCAAAATGGACGACATGAGTATCTTGGCCATCGCTGGGCGCGACGTGATCGGGCGGGTGCGTTGTCTACCGCCAGATACCGCAGCCAATATAGAAACGGGCGGGGAAAGTCTTGAAGCGATTCTGACCTGGCGGGGAACCGAAGACCTGTTTGAATTTCTGGCGCAGCGTTATGCCCTGTCCTCAGGGATTTCCGGGATTCAACCCAAGCTGCTGGTTCCGGAAAAACCGATCATCACCGGTAAGGATGTCATCGACAAATCAACGATTAAGGGCCGAGGACTGATTATTAAATCCAGCAGCGCCGATTACCCCGATCTAGCCGAGAATGAATATCTGTGCATGAGCATCGCCCGCCAGGCCGGGCTGGAGGTTCCCCATTTCTGGCTCTCGGAAAATCGCCAACTGTTTGTCGTAGAACGCTTTGATTACCGCGAGGGCCGTTATCTGGGGTTTGAAGACATGACTTCCCTGATGAACCGACAAACCGACGAGAAATATACCGGCAGTTACGAACAGGTAGCGAAAGCGCTGGCGCTGTTTTGTTCACCGGATCAGGCCACGCGCTCGCTGACTGAGTTGTTTAAATCCATTACATTGAGCGTGTTATTGCGCAATGGCGATGCGCACTTAAAAAACTTCGGGGTACTCTATACCCATCCACACTGCCAGGACTGCCGATTGTCGCCGCTTTATGATGTCGTCAACACCACCGTCTATATTCCACAGGATACGCTGGCGTTGAAACTCAATGGCAGCAAAGCGTGGCCGGGACGGAAGGATTTAGTCCGCTTTGGCAAAGCGCATTGTCGGGTCGATCATCCTGAGCAGATCATCGACCAACTGGCGGAAGTCGCCATGGCCTTTCGCGCCGAGGCATCGGCAATCTGGCGGCGGATGCGCCCGGAAATCGAGCGCGCCTGCTTGCTCATGCGCTGATGGTTGCTATGCTTGACGCCATTCCACCCAATCGCCGGGCAACCCTGAAACGTTATGCACGATCTGCTTTTGCTGACGCACCGCATTCCCTTTCCGCCCAATAAGGGCGACAAGGTGCGCTCCTTTCATCTGTTGCGCCATTTAGCCCAGCATTACCGGGTCTGGCTGGGCACATTTGTCGATGATCCCGACGACTGGCGGCATGTCGATGAGGTGCGCCGATTCTGCGCGGAAGTTTATTGCGCGCCGCTCGATCCGCATCGCGCCAAATTGTGCAGTTTGCGCGGATTAGCCAGCGGTGAGCCGCTGACCCTGCCCTATTATCGTCACGCCGGGTTGCAAGTCTGGGTGGATCGGGTGGTGGCGGAACAGCGAATTGAGCGGGCGCTGGCGTTTTCCTCGGCGATGGCTCAATACTTGCGAAATCATGCTGCTTTGCGGCGGGTCATGGATTTCGTCGATGTCGATTCCGCCAAGTGGGCGGAATACGCGGAACATAAGCCGTGGCCGTTGA
>CAZDVY010000225.1:0-3597 GCA_964508935.1 uncultured Candidatus Competibacteraceae bacterium
TGCGCCCTTGGGCAAGAACTGATCTTTTTCCAGCAACTCGGCCAGCTCAACACGCAAATCAGCAATACGCTGCTGCCATTTGTGCTTGGTTTTACCAGTGCGCGCTGCAAAAAGGGACTCCCGCGCGGTCATGATGTCCTGCTGCTTCTCCTTAATCGCCGGGTCTTGCAACCCACCCTGCGCGGGTCGATCAATCGGCATCAGACTATCCGCAGCGACAATCTTGGTTTCCAGATTGGGCAAGGCCGTAACCCCGGAATTCGGTCGGGTCGTATCGACTTCCTGACTCACGATCAGCGCAATAAAAAACCGCAGCTTGGCGATTTGCACAGCGATGGGCTGAATATCCACACCATGAATGCACTTCTGAATCAGATACAACTTGCGGGTGTAGTCGGCATGGCGCGTATTGGCGAAATCCCGGTCGAACTTTTCCAGTTCCGCCTCGGCCCCCGCAACCCGTTCTTCACGCAGCGTCAAATCCGGAATCTTCCGCGCCTCGGCCAACTGGGCTTCCAGCGGCGTGCGATTCTGTTGACGCCACAGGACATTATTCCGATCCAGCTTTTTCAGGACATGCACCAGCTTATGCAACATGCCCATCGGAAACGCCCCCGATCCACACGCCGGGTCCAGCACTTTCAGGCTTTCGATAGCGGCAATCAGCGCCGTGACTTCCTGTGGCGAGAAATCGTGGTCATCTTCCGCGTAGGACAGCAATCGGCGCAGACGAGATTGCAAACTCCCCTCTCCCGCCTGCGGGAGAGGGATTGGGGGTGAGGGCGTTTGATTCACCAACACGACCTGATAAATCGCCTCTAGGATTCCTTCTGTTTCTGCCAATACCTGGTTATTCCAAAACCTTAAAACCTGAATCCCTTTTTTCGATAATGCCGCGCTACGCTTTTCATCATAGGCAACCTGCTCTTGATGCTGCCCGCCATCCAGCTCAATAGCGATCTTATATTCAGAACAGTAAAAATCCAGAATGTAGCGATCTACCGGATGCTGACGGCGGAATTTAACCCCTGCCAGACGACGATCTCGCAATAGTGCCCACATCAATTGTTCGGCATCCGTTTGGGTGCTGCGCATTTGGGAGGCATATCGGCGAATGTCATCAGGGAGCTTTGCGGGTGGTCGGCGAATGGGTGGTAATTCAATCGCCCTCACCTCCGGCCCCTCTCCCGCCTGCGGGCGAGGGGAGCTTAGATGCCGCTCAAAATGGGCGATCAGCGCCTCGTCCACCATATAGTCCACGACTTCACGCGGGGTATAAAACGAGCCGGACTGTTTACGGGCGGTGGTCTGCGTATCCTCGTTATAACTGGCCAGCAGATTTTCAAACACCTTGCCGAGCAGTTCCGGGTCGAGCGCCACTTCCTCTTCCAGCGGCATGTTCTCATCCACGGTGAACTTGTAACTGTTGAATAAATCCAGCAGTCCCCGCACCGCATAGCGTTTGCCTTTGGTGCCCAGATCGGCATTCAGATCGGCCTCCGGCTCGCCGCCGAAGAACAGCTTGTTGGGAACCAGCGGTTGCGCCTCCTTGCGCCGGGAGAACCCATCGACGCGCAGCACCCAACCCTTGCCTTCCTTGACGGCCAGCGCCTGCAACTCCGGGTTGCGCTGGAAATCCTGATCGGTCAGCGGTCGGTCAAGACACTCGAACAAACCACCATTCAGAAACGGAATCGTCGAAAACAGCGCCAGCGCCGCCTCCGGGTCTTTGAACAGCTCCTTATGGCGATAAACCGAGGTAATCAGATAATGCCCGGCTTGGCCGCCACTTTTGTTCTCACTGGCCCAACGTCGACGTGGGCGCGTCTCCTGCTCATCGGTCCCCGTTTCAACATTGAGCGTGGCGAAAAACAGATTTTGCAGAATCGCCAGATAGTAATGACCGGCTTCTGGATGGGCCTCTGGATCATCCTTTAACAGTTCCCGCAGCCGGGTACGGTCAAACAGCGCCGGTGGAATCAACCGCTTTTCCTTGACGAACCAGACGAAGATCAGGCGCGTCAGCAACCGAATAACCCCAATCGCATGACGTTTGCCGGGGTCCGTACCGCCACCTGCGGGAAACCGCACCTGCTTGACCGCCCAGAAATACCAGTGCGCCAGTTTGGTGTAAAAGTCCCTGTTGAGCGCCTGAATGGACAGCGCCGCAATCCAGGCATCGTACAGTTCCCGGAAATTGCCGGGCCGGTGCCGTTCCCCCAGATTCGCAAACGCCAGTCCCGCCAAAATATCCAGATGCGCCCGATGCGGATCGGCATAACGCACATCCTTGATGACGGTAATGCGGCTGTCCAGAACTTCACGGCTGGCGTCGCGCAAATGCAAGCGCCGGTCAATCACCGCCAGCGACAGTAACCGACCGCACTTGAACAGCAGAATCGCCGGCATGGCGAACGCCCGGTTGAATTCCCGCGTAATGGCCGCTAACGCCGTGCGCGACCAGTTTTCCCCGGTCAATTCAAGGGCTAGAAAAGCAAAAGATTCAATATCATCCCGTGCATAGCGCGTCGCTGTGACCAGCGGACGCTGCTCGGCAGCCAACAGCGGGATTTCTTCATTGGTCAACTGAAACAAAAAGGCGCAACGCCGCCACTGCCGGGTATGCGCCCGTGCCCGATGGAAGGATTCCGGCAAATGCGCGAGAAATTCATCCGGGTTATGGCCGATGTCATCCTGAGTCCGGTCGCCCTGATAACCCAATGCCGCAAACAACGCAGTAGCGGCGTTTTCCAGTGGAAGACTCGCAAAATCCGCCAGGGCGCCGCGAATCATCGACAGACGTTGAGAAGTATTGAGGTTAGACATGGGTTGATTAAAATGCTTTTGGCAATCCTGCTTGTTTTAAAATCTCATTCGCGAGTGGCGCATGGCTTAGTGAACGTGGCACAGTAAAGTTTCTTCCAGTGATAGGGCTAAACCAAATTTCATGACTGCCCTTTCCAGAACGCACGAACCAGCAGCCACCGCGTTTGAGTTGCGCCACAATATCTCCATACATTGACGCCATCATACAGTCCTTAAGACTGCCGTTTTTTCAGCCATGATATGTAGTGGAATCGTGGGTTGGCTGACATTCACCTGATTCAATTCCAGTAACTCAGGAACTAATGCGGTGACAATCTCCACCATTTCATCAAAGGTATCTGCCTGCACGCACAAACCAGGCACATCTTCACTGGTCGCAATCCAAACTCCAGGATCAGCAACCCATTCGGCGTGAACTTCTAAGGTCATAACGCAATTCCTTTCGATTGACAAAGATTCCGGTCAGACAGGGTTTATCTACTCTTGAGGCTGCTTGATGACCAGCCAGGAAATCAAATCAAAATCATCGGCGGACTTCACACTGTGCGACGCCTTGACCAGTTTAGCCTGCTTGCTGGTAAACAGACTGGCGAAATTCTTTTTCCCGAACTGCGCCGCCATCGCCTTGACCGCTTTTTCGAGGAGATCACTGTAATGGCTCATATCCGCGCCGTGTTGGGTTTCCGCATTGAATAACTGGCAGAGCGCGGCATACGCCTCGGTCTTGCCTTGGCAAAGCAACCGGAATAGTTCCAGGATCTGCTTGGGCGC
>CAZDVY010000226.1:0-3568 GCA_964508935.1 uncultured Candidatus Competibacteraceae bacterium
TAAGCCTCGGCGTCGAAAGCGGGTTGGACGGCCAGATTCATCATCGCGATCTCCTAAAAATCAGTAGGGCCTTTATACGCGATCCCAGGATTGCGCGTGTGCCACGATGACCTCCCGAACGCGCGCCAGGTCCTCGAACCGCCGTGGGTAATCGAGACGGTAATGGATCGGCTGGTTCGCCAGCTTGGCCACCTGATCGAAATGCGAAGCTAGCCGGGGCCGCTCCTCGATGTCCAGCAGGAAGGAATGCTTCACCCATTCCACCAGCGCCTCGGCGGGGCGCAGACGTTCAAAGGTCACGGTTTCGGCGCAGCCCTCGCCCAGGAAATACACCCGCCGCAACGGCCGGGGCTGTTCGCAGAACAGCAGATTCTCACCTGCCAGAAACCGCGTCTTGGTGGTGTAATGCACCGGCGGAGCGCGCCGGGATGCCGGCGGGATCAGCGCGTCCTCGCTGTCTTCCCACAGGCGGATGGACGGATGGCTGGGCAGGGCCTCGAAGCCATGAATGCCCGGTTCGACCACCAGCCCATCGTCGGTCAGGAACCGAAATCCGCTGACCGCGAAACTCGCCGCCAGCGTGGATTTGCCGCGCCCCGATTCGGCGACGAAGGCGACTGCGCTGTCGCCGATCTCGACCGCGCTGGCGTGAAACACCAGTTGGCCCTGTTTGCTCAGGGCCAGCGGCAGAACCTGGTTCAGATAGAGATGCTGCACCGTGGCTTCCGACACGTCGGGCGCGGGGAAGCCGGTGACGTGGAGCGCATCCGCTGAGACCTGGAAATCCGCCAGTTCGGGAAAGCGCAGCAGATAGCCACCGTTGGCGCGATGGAATTCGGTCCACAATGTACCGTCCGGGAAGGTCCAAGTGTGGAAGGGGGGATAACCGACCGGCGTCTGGAGCCGGGCGGGCTGCATACGGAGTTTGACCACTATTCGGTATCCCGGCCCAGCACCTGCGCCACGAAGCGGGAGGTTTCGTCCGGGGACGGGAACAGAGTCGGATGGTCCCGCAACACGACTAGTTCAATCTCCCGGGCCGTGCGTTTCCCGTCACAGTAGCTGAGCACGGTGATCCGTGCCTGTCCCTCCCGGCTCAAACGCGGGACCCGATCCGGTCGGGAGCGCATCAGATCTTCGGGCGCCAGCAGCAACCCCTGCCAGGTGGAGTGACTGAAGCGCTGGCCGGTGGCGGGAAATTCGACGATCCAGGCGATGAGATTGTCGTCCGGTCGCGCCATGACCCTGGCCTTGACCGAATCACCCGCTTGCACCGGAACCGCTTCGGCGATAGGCAGAAAAGCCTGCGGGCGGCGGATGGCGCGATTCGCCAGCGGTGAGTTGGTCATCCACACACCCTCGGCCAGTTCGCACTCGAACCAGCCGGCCAGGCCATGCATCACGCCGTCGCGTTCGATGCGTAATTCCGCCGTCCAGGAGAGGAAGTCCGGATGGTCGGCGCGCAAAACGATATGGCCTAATTCGGCGGGCGGGCCTAACACCGCTTCGGGCGGCAGTTCGACCGCGTGTTTGGCGTTGACGGTATGCTGGCGCAGCCAGTGGAATTCACCCGGCACACCCGCCGCCCGCCAGCCTTCGGCTTTGTCGCGGCAACTCTCCGATTCAACCGCGCCCAGTTGTAGCCGGATTCGGGCGGGAATCAGGCTGCCGCCGGGCTTGAGAAACCGTCGCCGCGCATCCTGGAGCGTGTGTACGATGCCGTAATCGAAGCCGAAGTAGCCGACGTGATCGCAGATGACCAAATCGACCGGTTCAGGGAGTTCGACGCGATGGGAATGACCCCGGATGAAGGTCGCTTGCTCAGCCCAGTCGGCGCGCACAAAGGTTTCGCGGGCGACCTCCAGCATGGCGGTCGATTCGATGGCGTACACCCGGCCCGCGCCGGCCTGAAGGCACAGCAGACCCAGGATGCCGGAGCCGCAGCCCAGGTCGGCGACGCGGTCCCCGGCGTTGATGGTCTGGGCGATGGCGGCCTGGAACCGTTCGAGTCGGATGTGATCGGCGACGTAGCCCAGGTGTTCTTCCAGCATGGAACTCCAATTCAATCACTTGCACCAGGCATGGCAATGGTAAGGTGGCCGCGCTCTGCTGATCCACTCTACAGGCTTGGCGTCTAGTAAGAACAAACGACGGTTTGCACACCTTACCATCAACAGGGCGTTAACAGGGCATTGGTATATACTTGAAATATTGTAAACCGCGTAACGGGAAACTGGGGTTGTTGAGGAGAAAGAACATGACCTCTCTCGAATCGATCTTGATTCAAAAGCTCCAGCGGTTGCCAGCCCAACGGTTGGCGGAGGTGGAGGATTTCGTGGACTTCCTACAGGCGCGCGAAGAGGATCGCCAACTCGTCCAAGCGGCCGCCAAGGCAGCCGAGGCTCGCTTCGCGGCGGTGTGGGACAACGACGAAGACGCTGCTTACGACCGGATGTGAGGATGCCTCCCAATTTCGGCGCGGTCGTCCTGGTGCCGTTTCCCTTCACCGACCAGTCGGGGGTGAAGAAGCGGCCGGCGGTGGTCGTATCCAGCAACCTCTATCACGCTGGCCGGCGCGATCTGATCATCCTGGCAATCACCAGCCAGATACGGACGCCATTGAGTTTCGGTGAGGCGTTGGTGGCCGACTGGCGGGCCGCCGGGCTTCTCAAGCCTTCGGTGTTCAAACCGGTATTGACGACCATCGAGCAGACGCTGGTCCTTCGCGTCATGGGCGCGCGCTCGACCGCCGACCGGCGTACGCTGGAAGGCATCATCGCCCAAATCATCGGGTGAATTCACCCGTTCAAGAGCCACATCCAACACCCTCCATGGAGGCCGGCCTGACATACCGGCATGAGCAGGTTCGAGTCGTAGTCTCTTAGGCCGTGGCGACCTCAAGCCGCCTCGCGCAATTCCACCGCCAGGCGCCAACCTACGGCGGATAACGCCAGTTCCAGCACTTCCGCCTTGCTGGGGTAGCGTGGATCGAGCAAGCGCCGGGCTTCGTTTTCGTGAATGCCCAGCCGCCGCGCCAGTTCGCTCTCACCCACGGCGGCCTCGCGCAGGGCCAGATACAGCGCCGCCTTCAACGCCGTCTGGATCGGCACGGATACCCCATATTCGCCAGCGAGAGCCGGAGAAGGCAGCGGAATTTCGCGCCCGTCGGCGATGCGGGCCGCCACTGCTTCTTCCAGGCAGTCGGCGGCTTCCGCTAAGGCGGCTTCCCGCGCGTCGCCTTGGGTGATGGCTTCCGGCCAGTCGCGGAAGGTCACGACGAAACCGCCGTCGGCTTCATCAGGCGTCAGGGCGGCTGGGTAGACGAATTGCATACGGTTATTTTCCGATCACCCGCGCTCCACTGCGCTTTGTTCGGGCTACGCTGGCTGTGGCAGGGATTTGTCGTAGAGCGTTTCAGGCGCGATGTCCAGGTTACCCGGCCAACAAACAGTATCGAATGCGACATAGGCCTGATTAAACAGCTCCTTGTCTTGCAGACGCCGAAAAACACCTTTGTCCAGATAAGGGCGAGCATCGAACAACCGGGTTTCTCCGGTATTAAACCGCA
>CAZDVY010000227.1:0-3532 GCA_964508935.1 uncultured Candidatus Competibacteraceae bacterium
GGCAACAGCTCGCAGATGAGCGATGGAGCCGGGGCGGTGCTGCTGATGAGCGAGCGGATGGTCCAGCGGTTGAACCTGAAGCCGCTGGCGCGCTTTGTCAGTTATGCCGTCGCGGGCGTGCCGGCGCACATCATGGGCATCGGCCCGATTGCCGCCATTCCCAAGGCGCTGGAATTAGCCGGTTTGAAGTCGGCAGACATTGACTGGTTCGAGCTGAACGAGGCGTTCGCCGCGCAGAGTCTGGCGGTGATGCGCGAACTGCACCTCGATCCCGCCAAGGTGAATCCGCTGGGCGGGGCGATTGCCCTGGGTCATCCGCTGGGTGCAACCGGGGCGATTCGGGTAGCGACGCTGACGCATGGCCTGCGTCGGCGCAGCGGGAAGTACGGCATGGTCACCATGTGCATCGGCACCGGCATGGGCGCGGCAGGCGTATTCGAGGCGCTGTAGCCTGCATCGACGGTTGACGAAACAGCCCGTCGGCGGAAGCTGGCGGGCTTTTTTGCGGGCGGGCTTGCCGGATCATCGCTTTGCGTTATGCTGACTGACTATCTTTCACGCCAATCAAGAGGGAGTCATTCATGACTGCAATTCGTGCGGAGGCCGGGCGCGGCTGGGGCTGGATCGTCGAGGGCTGGCAATTATTCGCCAAAGCGCCCGGAGTGTGGGTGGTCATGCTGCTGATTTATCTGGCGATCAGCATCGTACTGTCGTTTATTCCTTTCGTCGGCGGGCTGGCTTATACCTTGCTGACGCCGGTGCTGGTCGGCGGTATGCTGTACGGAGCGGCGGGGCTGGCGCGGGGGGAAACGCTGGAAATCGGTCACCTGTTCCAGGGATTCCGGGATCAGGAACGGATGGGACCGCTGGTTCTGCTGGGTTTGGTCAGCCTGGCCGGCTATGTGTTGATGGCGCTAGTAGCCATGTTGTTCGTGGGTGGCGGTTTCATCATGGGGGCGGCGATGGACAGTACCGGCGCAGTCGTTCCCCCCGAGGCCATGAGCGGCCTTTTTGTCGGCGCGGGCCTGGTGGTGTTGCTCATCATCCTGGCGATCGGGTTTTTGGTCGCCATGGCGCTGTTCTATGGCATTCCGCTGGTCATGCTGGGCCGGCAAAACACCTGGCCCGCAGTGCAGGCCAGTATCATGGCCTGCTGGATCAATATCCTGCCCTTCCTGGTGTTCGGCTTGATCTACATCCTGCTGGCGGTCGTTGCTGCGATTCCGTTCGGATTGGGCTTCCTGATTCTCGGCCCGGTGACTATCTGCGCCATTTACGCCAGCTATCGGGAAGTGTTTGAGGAGACGCCGCAAACCAGCATCCGGTTGACCAAATAGCGAGCAGTTCGATCAGCCCCTCCCTGAATCAGGAGGGGCGCTTTGCCTTTCAGAACTTGAATTCTTCGATCAGCAGTTGCAGTTGCAGCAGCGCCGACGCCTTGATATTCAGGATACGGAAGCCGGTATCGTAGAAGTCCGGATTGATATCCCGGCCACACCACAGGCTTTCCGCCTCCAGGAAAATGCGCTGGCGCGAAGCGTTTTCCTTGGGTACATCCACCCCCAACCGGAATATCCGATTCAACGCGATCGGTTTGTCGCTGACCAGGCGGATGCCGTCCTTGTTGATGTCCACGATATGCCCCAACAATTCCTGGGTGTCCTGATCGTAGACCCGCAGATACATCACGAGATACCAGCGCTTGAGTTTACGCTGGTCAGCGCCAGAAGAATCGATGGAACTCATAAGTAACCTCTGGGTGAACGTGAAAGCGGGAGATCGGCGCGCCAGCCTTTCAGCCACCAGGACAGCTTGCCAGACCGGGGGAGGTTCAGGCCGGCACTGCCGGGTTCAGGCTGTAAGTCACGGTCAGGCTGGCCTGATCGAGGACATGGCCAGCCATTGCCGCCAGTACTTCGGAACCAGTGAAATCGCCGGCCACCGGGCAGCTTTCGATATCGAGCGCGTACAGGGTAAAGATATAGTGATGAACGATGCTGTCGTTCCACGGCGGACAAGGCCCGTCATAGCCAAAATAACGGCCTGCCATGGCCGGATCGCTGGCAAACCACTCCCGATAATTGTTGATGCCCTGGCGCGTTCCACGCGGAGCTTGCGGTCCCGGTTTACCGCCGGGGGTCACGCCTTCGGAAAATTCACCAGCCAGGATATACGCCGGCTCAGGCGCCAGATCGACCAGAATCCAGTGATAGAAATCGGTGCGCGGCAAATCCGCCGGCACCTGCCGGCCTTCCTGATTGACGTCGTCGGCCCGGGTCGGCACGTCCCGGTCATGGCAGATCAGCACCAGAGAGCGGGCTTCCGGCGGCAATTCGCTCCAGGCCAGCGGGGGGTTGGTGTTGGAACCGAGGACGACATGCTGTTCAGGATCGGCGACGCCAAAGGCATACTCAGCCGGGATCGGTTGGCCGTCGTGCAAGACGGGGCTGGTGAGTTTCATGCAATTCCTCCTTAGCAGGGCGCAGCAACGTTATTCAAGACACCGGTCGATGGTCACGGACCCAGTGGCGAGGATCAGGGATTGACCCGGAGTCAGTCTGTACGATCATAATAGCCCATTCATCGATCACACAATCAATCCGCCGCGTCGACAGGCAGGTTTTCCCGATGATGGGACGTAATAAGGACTTATGATGAGCGATCATGCGGTGAAATCCGGCGGGAAAACGTCGCCGCTGGCTTATCGGCGGGCGCCGTTCAAAACCTGGCTGTACATGGTCGGATTGCTGTTGATCCTGTTCAGCGCCACGCTGCTGCCGCCGATTGCCGTGGCGTGGCATTACGACGGTTACGCGGTCGTCCTGCCCTTTGTCGAGGCACTCGGCGCGTCGCTGGGTCTGGGTCTGGTCTGCTGGTTCCCGGTGCGCCGCTTCAAAATCGATCTGCGCAACCGCGACGGGTTCATTCTGGTCGTGGCGTTCTGGGTGCTGTCATCGTTGCTGGGCGCTTTGCCCTTCATCCTGTCCGACCAGCCGCAGGTACGGTTTGTCGATGCGGTGTTTGAAACCGTTTCCGGCCTGACCACCACCGGCGCCACCGTCCTGACCGGCCTCGACCATCTGCCCAGAGCCATCCTCTACTATCGGGCGCAACTGCATTTCCTGGGCGGGATCGGCATCGTGGTGTTAGCTGTGGCGCTGCTGCCGATGTTGGGCATCGGTGGAATGCAGCTCTATCGGGCGTCCACGCCAGGGCCAATGAAGGACGAGAAGCTCACGCCGCGCATCACGGAAACGGCCAAAAACCTCTGGTTGATCTACGTCGGGCTGAGTTTCGCCTGCTTCCTGGCGTACTGGCTGGCGGGCATGAGTCCATTCAACGCGATTTGCTACAGCTTCACCACCATTGCGCTGGGCGGTTTCGCCCCCCATGACGCCAGCATCGGCTATTTTCAGAATCCGCTGTTCGAATGGATCACGGTCTTCTTCATGCTGGTGGCCATGGTCAACTTCGCCCTGTACTTTCTGGCGTGGCGCGCCCGCAGTCTTCAGGTAGTGTTTCAGGACGCCGA
>CAZDVY010000228.1:0-3530 GCA_964508935.1 uncultured Candidatus Competibacteraceae bacterium
GAATCGCCCTGGATTTCGTGGAGGCCTGTTGGTTTGAGTCAAACCGACATGGTTTACTCGGCAAGTTGCCGATAGTAGTTTGCCTCTGCCGGCGGGATACAGCCGTAGTCTTGCTAACTTATCCCCAAACAATTCTGTGCCGGAGATCGTTGAGTACCTGCATATTGAGTATCTGAAAGTTTAAAAAGTAATTGAATTATTTATTTAAATTTTTGTAGTTTTAGCAGAGCAGTATATAATTGATGCCCAAAATCGACGGGGCCTTTGATCTGTTGTTTTTTTAACTGGCGATGTTTAATTTCATTCCAGATTTGTTCATCCAATTTGCCCTCCCATGCGCATCGCCTACTTCTGCAAGCGTCAATACATGCGTAAAGACGTGCTGGATGACCGCTACGGCCGGCTATACGCGCTGCCCTGGCAACTCGCCGCGCGCGGCCATATTATCCTCGGTCTCTGCCTCAGCTACCGCCCGCGCCCACAAGGATTTATTCAACGCGAATTGGATGGCGCGCTCGCCTGGCATTCCTGCAACCTGACGCGCCCCGACCGCTATCTACGCTACAGCCTGACGTTGCTGCGCGACTTCCAACCCGACCTGCTGCTCGGCGGTTCTGACAGCCCTCACATCATCCTCACCGCCGCACTGGCTCGCCAGTTGCGTCGCCCCTACGTCGCTGACCTCTACGACAATTTTGAAAGCTTCGGCCTCACCCGCCTGCCCGGCATTCGCTTCCTCTACCGCCGGGCGTTGCGCCATGCCCAGGGCGTTTCCTGCGTCAGCCTCACTCTGGCACGCTACATCAAAGCGACCTGCCAGCCGACCGGGCCGGTGATCGCCCTGGAAAGCACAATCAGCCCCGGACAGTTTCAACCCCTGGACCGCGCAACCTGCCGCCAGCTACTTGGCTTGCCACCCAACGCCCGTCTGATCGGCGCCGCCGGCGCCCTCGACTACAGCCGGGGTATCGACACGCTCTACCGCGCTTTTCACCGGCTCGCCGAACGCGATCCCCAGCTCTACCTCATCTTGGCCGGGCGCGCTGGCCCCGACTCCCCGATACCCGCCCATCCCCGCCTTCTCTATCTGGGCGAATTGCCACACGATCGTATGCCGGTCTTTTTTAACGCCCTGGATGTCGCCATCCTGTGCATCCGCGACACCGCTTTTGGTCGCTACTCCTTCCCGCAGAAAGCCTACGAAATGCTGGCCTGCCGCATCCCTTTGGTCGCCACTGCAGTCGGCAGCCTTGGCGACTTGCTCAAAGACGCACCGCACTGTCTCTATCGACCGGACGACGCCCAAGATCTGGCCGATAAAATCGCTGATCAACTGAATCAAACCCAACTGCCGGAGCTGCCGATACCCACCTGGGCCGATCAGGCGGAAAAGCTGGAACGGCTGCTGTTCCATTGCTCAGCCAATTGATCTCCCGGGGCGTCGTCCCGGGCTAAAATTAACGCGCCCCTTTGGGGCTTTAATGCATGAAAATCTGTTTTTAACAACGCTCTGGGACGCTTGAAGGTGACCAAAATCCGCCTAAAACCGCATCAACTCCCGCCGCGTCACTGCCAATTCCTGATACCCGAACACCGCGCTCAGATGATGCAGCAGCGCATGACCGCCCTCCTCGCGCCAGTGTTCATTCAGCGTCTTCTCCACCGCTGCATAGCGCGCTAACGGCTCTTCCGGCCAGGTGCCGGTCTTTTGCAGCTCCCGAATCAACTCCAGCCACAACCGACTCACCCCCATGATGAAATACGGCCAGGCCACCTGCATCTCCGGCGACCAATGCTTATCGGACGTATCGCCTAGGCCCGGACGCTGCGGATGATCGGGGTCCTCATAGACCACAGCCTGCACCACGCCAGTTTCCTGGAGACGGACCCCCCATGGATTAGCCGCAATGCGCGCATTGACCCGTCCCGCCGTCGCCGGCGACGCCCGGAAAATGAAACTGAACTGCCGTCCCGCCCCATCCCGGGCCGCCCGACGATGAAACCGCCACAAGGTTATCGCTGCCCCTTCCGCGTCCAATACCGGACCGATGACCCGATCCGCCAACAGCAAATCCGGAGACCACAACGGCTCCTCCTCGTCCGGCCATGTCAGGCGAAAGCGCACAAACCACCAACTTTCGGCGCTGACCCCTGGCGTCATGGCGTCCGCCTTGACCGTGGATACGACCGCTGGCGGCGTTGCGCATCCCCCTAAAAAGCCAAAGCCCAGTATCCATATCCACCAGAGCGTGCGGCTGATCATGACGATTTCGTCATTCAGTTAGGGATACAGGCGCTTTTTAACGGCTCAGGACGATAGAATAAACACTACCAGTTCCTTTGGCCCATGAACGCCAAACGTCAGGGTCAACTCGATATCCGCCGTCTTGGACGGCCCCGAAATCAGCAGCGCATTCGTCGGCATCCCTTGCTCCAACCAGCCCTGACGATCTATCGCTTCAGCGAACGTGTTAAAGATCGCCTCCGCCTCCAGCACCGCAATATGCAAACCCGGCGTCAAAGACATCAACCGAGGCTCCGCTGCGCTCGGCCACAGGATCAAGGCTCCGGTTTCGGCAATCGCGCCACGGGTGGACGTGATGCCCGCGTCAATGGCGAATAACGACTCCCGGCACTGCTCCACCGGCTCCACATAGGGAACCAGCGGCGGCAATCCCTCCTCCCAGGCGGCCTCCAGCGCTGTGCCGAGCGGCGTTGCCGGCGCATACAACAACCCATTCAGCGCACGGGTGCGCAACAGCGCCTTGAGTTCATCGAGCCACTCGCGGGCAGCGACTACCCGCACCTCGGCGTGCATCACTTCCAACAGGCGCTGCAACCGGTCGATCCGCTCCTCCCGACTCAGTTCCAATCCGGCGATGACCGGCGCTTCCGGCACGGTGAATCGACTGTGAGTCGTATTGGCCCGCAGCCGGGACAGGATATTTTCACGAGCGTTAGCGGTCATCGTCCAATCCTCGTTCATGGGCCAGTTCATGCAGCGTTTTCGGAGCAAAAGGCGGCGAGGTGCGGACGCGGGTCCATTCTTTCAGCGGCCCGATCATCGGCAGGTGTTGGCCGAACTTGCCCAACACCTGCGCGCCGATCCGCGCCAGCGCCGGGCTGGTGTTGTACAGCGCCCAACTCTTCCAGCTCAGCGCCTCGACCGTGGTATAGCGGTAACCATGGCCTTGCACCTCATGTTCCGATTCCCCGCGGGCGTAGGCTTCGTTGCGCAGCATCCGCAAAATTTCGGTAAACGGGATTTTGACCGGACAGACCTCTTCACAGGCACCGCAGAACGTGGAAGCGGTCGCCATCACCCCGGCCTCGTCCAACCCTTTCAGTTGCGGCGTCAGAATTGAACCGATGGGGCCAGGATAGACATGACCATAGGCATGACCGCCCAGCCGGGTATAAATCGGACAGTGATTCAGGCACGCTCCGCAACGGATGCATTGCAGGGTGGCGCGGCGTTCAGGATCGGCGTAAATCCCGGAGCGGCCATTGTCGAGGATCACCAGATGCAC
>CAZDVY010000229.1:0-3529 GCA_964508935.1 uncultured Candidatus Competibacteraceae bacterium
GTGCCGCCGCCCAGTTGCGTACCAAACAGCAATTCCACCGGATCATCGAGATGGTCGGTCAGATCGACCACGGCGGTGTCGAACACCACCAGATGGGTTTTCACCGCCGGCAGCGAGGCCATGACTGCGCCGCAGATACTGGAAAAGACAATCGACGCCGCCATTGAGCCGCTCTGGTCGATGCACAGGATCACCTGCCGCTGGGTGCGCTGCCGTTTCCGGCCAAACCCGATGCGCGTCTCCGGCACAATGGTCTGATAGCCGGGCTGGTAATGGCGCAAGTTGGCACGGATGGTGCGCGGCCAGTCCATCTCGGCAAAACGTGGGCGGCGATTGCGTTCAGCGCGATTCAACGCACCGGTCAGCGCCGAACGCAACGGTTCCTGCAAGCGACGCATCAGTTCATCCACCACTTTCTGCACCACCAGGCGCGCCGTTTCCCTGGTCGACGCCGGCATCACGCCGCGCAGGGCCAGCAAATTAGCCACCAAGTGCACGTCCGGCTCGACCGCCTCCAGCATCTCCGGCTCCAGCAGCAGCCGGTTCAAGTGCAGTCGTTCCAGGGCGTCCTTTTGCATGACGCGCACAACAGTGCTGGGGAAATACTGGCGAATGTCGCCCAGCCAGCGCGCCACACCCGGCTGCGATGCCCCGGAACCGCCTTTTCGCGAACTGGTTTTGGTCAAATCATCGCTGCCTTCTGCACCGGGGTCGTACAGCGAAGCCAGCGCCCGGTCAATGGCGATGTCCGCCCCCAGCAACGCACAACCGGTGCCATCCGCCGCATGACCGCCGAGCAGCAAGCGCCAGCGGCGGAGACGTTCCTGATTAGAGATAGCGTTCATTGATACCGTGGCGTTCATGTTGGCGACTCCACACCCAAAATCAGTTTCAGCGCTGGAATCAGCGCTTCGGCGCGAGTCATGTTCCAATCCTCCGCCGATGCGCCCGGTCTTGCGAGTGGCGCACCGCCCGTGCCCCGCTTCACCCGTTCACCAATCTGGCGGCGTGCTGGCGCAGGGAAGGTGGCGAAAGTACGGCGCACCAGCGGCAACACCTGGATAAAATGGTCAGCGCTCAACCCGGTCACCCATTGATCGACCAGGTGAAACAGCGCCGTATCATGCACCAGAACCGTCCCCCCCTCATTGAGGAAGCCTTCCAGCCAGGCGGCAGCCGATTCGGGGGCCGCTGCCCGACTCAGCGCACGGCTCATGCGGATTGCAGCGTCCTCAGTCGCGTCATCGCATTCGTCGAGCAAAATGCGGGCAGCCAGGCCCCGCACTTGATGATGGATACCGGTGGCGTCCGCTACTTGCCGGAGCGTGTTCAGCCAGGCGGTGAGGTGATCGGGGCGATCCACCAGTTTGATCGCTGTGTGTAGACTGCGAATACGTCCCGCACTATCCGCTGCGGCATCATCGTCCAGCGCCTGGCAGGCCATGACCAGGCCGATGCAGACCCGCACGATCAGGCCATGCAGAACATGCAGCACCTGGGCGGCGTCGGTCTGCCGGACATCGCCATAGCGCGCAACCCGGGCTAATGGCGGAATCGCAGTCATCAACTGCGGAATGTCGCCGGTGAGCGCAGCGCGGTTTTCCAGTTCGCGCATGGCCATCGTCAAAGCAGCGGGCAGGTCGGCAAGCAAGAGTTGACTGACCAGTTCAGTCAGCGTTGGCAACTCGTGGGCTTCAGTGGCCGTCCGTTGCGCCAAAGCCGCCGCCGCTTCCTCCACCGTATTGCCGTAAGGCGCGGCTTCGATCACGGCCAGCGCAAATTCCGGTTGCCATTGCAGCGCCCAGATTTCCTTGAACGTGCCTTTACCGCCCCGGCCTTCGGTGACTTCCCCCCAGGGAACCCGCAGCAACCGCAATCGATACAGGAACTGGCTGCGGGCAAGGTCATTGTCCTTGCGCAGGTCGAGTTCGAGCGTTTCCCGCGTTGCACTGACCTTCAGGCGAAGCATTTTCCGGCGCTGTTCCAAATCGCGTTGCAGCGGTACGGTCGGCGCACCGTCCGCCACAGCGCCAAAACGGCGACCGATGATCAAATCGCGGCGGATCAGCCGCAGTGGCGCATCTTCGCCGGTGGTCAAGACTGTCTGCGCCGCTTCCATCATCTCGGCCAATCCCGGCGCGGGTCGCTCACGCACCGCCGCGAGCGCTTCAGATAACCGCACACATTCGATGACGTGCGCTGATGAGCAGTCCATGTCGGCTTTACGCAACAGGCCAGCCACCCGGGCAAACCAGACCGCTGGGTCGGTCCGTCCGTCGCGCCGCCAGAGATGCTCATACCAGGCGGGCGAATCGACGCCGGCGCGGTAGCCACTGGCGGCAGCCAGCCGGTCATACGTCCAGGGAATCCAGGTCGCCTCGACTTTGATTTTTGGCAACCCTTTGAGGAGTTCGTTATCCACGCTCACGCTCGGCATTTCGGCCAGCGCCGGGACATGCCACGCGCCGCAGACCACGGCGATGCGCTCCCGGCCCTGCTTCTGCGCCGCCCGGATGACTTTGCGCATGAACGCCTCGCGCAACCGCTCGCGCCGCGCCTCAAAAGCGTCATGCAACGGCGGGGTTTCCGCCCGCACCGCCGTTAATGCCTCTGCAATCGCCGCAAAGAGTTCCGCGCTATCCTGGCGTTGCTCGACCATATGCTCCCACCATTCCTCGCCGCCGCCGTAACCCGCTGCCTGTCCCAGCCAACCCAGCGGATCATGGCGCAAGCCAGGCTCATCCCTTTCCCCCAGTCCCTCATCATCAGGTTCCTTCTCCTCTTGGAGGGGAGCGGGAATGTTAGCTGCAAGAGCAATTGCACGCTCTTTGAATAACGCCAGCCCGTGCGTCTGCGGCAAGTCCATGAACTGCACGGGGACGCCCTGCCGTAACGCATAACGGATGGCTTGCCATTCCGGGGAGAATTCGGCGAATGGATAGAACGTGGCGTACTGCGGCGCTTCAGGAGCATAGAGCAACAGCGCGACAGGCGGCTCCATGCCTTCCGCTCCGGCCAGCGTCAACAACTCATCGGCTTCCGGCGGCCCTTCGATCAGCACGCAATCAGGCTGCAAAGCGTCCAGCGCCTTGAGCAAACTCCGGGCGCAGCCGGGGCCATGGTGGCGAATGCCGAACAGATGTACAGGGTTTACGGACTCGGCCATCTAATCCAGCTCGCGGCAAGCTCGATACAGATCGCGCCAGCCGTCGCGCTCCTTGACGACGGTTTCCAGGTATTCCCGCCAGACGATGGCGTCCTGCACCGGGTCTTTCACTACCGCGCCGAGCAGACCGCTGGCCAGATCAGCAGCTTTAATCGCGCCATCGCCGAAATGTCCGGCCAGCGCCATGCCGCTGTTGATGACCGAAATCGCTTCCGCCGTACTGAGAGTGCTAGTCGGCGATTTCAGTTTGGTCTTACCATCGTCGGTCAGGCCGCTGCGCAGTTCGCGGAAAATCTGCACCACGCGACGGATTTCCTTGAGCGCGGGCGGTTCCGCCGGCAAATCCAGCGCCCGGCCCAGTTC
>CAZDVY010000230.1:0-3524 GCA_964508935.1 uncultured Candidatus Competibacteraceae bacterium
CCCTGCCACTGGTGGAAATCCCAGCCATGATGCTCATCGGTGTTCCAGGCCCCGCGCCGCACGGTGACCTGGCCGTGTGCACCGAAGCGATCCAGATAATCGCTGATGAACGTTGGGCGCAGGCTGGAATGGCCGGCGCGAATTTCTTCCAGCGCCTGATGATAGAACCAGGTCCAGAAATTGGACTTCTCGGTGACGTTGCGGAACCAGCCACCGTTGTCGCCATCCGTTGCGGTCGTCACCAGGGGCGGAAAATCACACCATTTCGTCCGCTCGTGCAGTTCATGATAGAACCAGCCATAGTCCATGCCGGCCAACTGGGCGTCAGACAGCTCGCGGTCGCGGACGATAATCACCATCTGCTCGCCGCCGTATTCGGCGATATGTGGTCGATAGCGGATTTCCTGCCAGCTCATCGTGTCGACCGGGTCGATATATTCGCAGTCCACCATCACATAGCGATAACCCGCCCGCTTCAAATGCGGAATCATCCGCATGTCGAAGCCCATTTCCGGCGGCCAGAAACCGTTGAACCGAGGCCGCCAGAGCAAATGGCGAGCGATGGCCTGCCAGCGGGCAATATGTTCATCCCAGTCGGCTTCGGGGATCAGCGCCATTACCGGATGGTAGTACCCGGTGCCGAGAATCTCGAACAGATTCTGGTTTTGCAGGTGCCAAAGCAGTTTGCCGCAATCCACGATGCCATAGACCCGACTCTGGAAGCCCGGATTGGACAGGGTTTCCAGCAAGGTCCCGGACAGCGAGAGATGCACGCGGGCAATGTCCTGATAGTCCCATAAAGACCGAGGCATCCGGTCATAGGCAAACAAGATTTCCCTGGCTTCCCACTCACTGTGATCGAGCAACGCATCCAGGTTGCCAGGGGGTTGGTGCATATTCAGCACCAGGGCATGGTAAATATCCCGCATCGCGCTTCTCCTCATTATGGTTTGTGGGGCGATGTCGCAAAAACCATTGCAAAAATCAGGTTTGTCGGGGTTAAGCATACCGGGCGGCGCAACAAGTTGCCATGCCTGTCATCCAGCGGGGGGTGGGAAGCCGTCCAGGCGCACCGTCACCGGCGGCAGGCTGTTGATATGGACGCCCTGCTGCGGGATAGGAATGGCGATGCCGTGTTCGCGGAACAAATCCCAGATTTCCAGCATCACGTCGCTGGAGATGTTACGGATGCCGTTCTGCACGTCACGAATCCAGAAACGCAATTCCAGCAACATGAAGCTCTCGCCGAATTCCAGCAGCAACGCACGCGGCGCCGGATCGGCCAACACCCGCGCCGGACGGCCTGCGCCCTGCACCATCAACGCCAGCGCCTGGCGCACGTCGGTATCGTAAGCAATCCGCACCTGCACTTTTAGTCGCGCCAGATCGTTGCGATGCGACCAGTTGATCACCTGATGCGTGACGATTTCCTCATTAGGAATCAGGTATTCCGTGCCGTCGCGGGTTTCCACCGAGACATAGCGCGCGCCCAGCGAAGCCACCCAGCCATAGGTGCCGCCGATCTGGATGACATCGCCGGGCTTGATGGATTTATCCATCACCAGCAGTACGCCGCTGATCAGATTGGAAATGATCTTTTGCAGGCCGAAGCCCAGGCCGACGCCGAGCGCGCCACTGAACAGCGCCAGCGCGGTGAAGTCGATGCCGGAGCTGGCCAGCGAGACCACCACTGCCAGAATGATCAATCCCCCCTTAAGCAGCTTGCCGAACAGCACGCGCACCGACGGCGTCAGGCTGGGTAGTCGCTCCAGCCGTTGCTCCAGCATCCGGGAGACCAGCACGGCGATCCACAGCGCGATGCCGAAATAAAACATGCTTTTGAGGACAGTCAGCAGCGACAGCCGCAACCGCCCCAGATTCACCGCCAGTTGGTCGAGCAGCGCCAGGGTGGGATCAAGCAGGTTGAGAATCGCCAGCACCGCCGCGCTATAGGCGGCGATCACCACCGCCCGCGCCCAGACCGGCTCACGCACGAACATAGAAAACAGGCGAATGGCGATCCAGGCCGCCAGTAGATGAATGCCGATGCGGATCCAGTGGTTGGGCCAGCCAAAACGCACCGCAACCGATCCAGCGATGGACAAGCCGATGATCCAGAGCAGCGGAAAACCCAACGCAGCCAGCGTCAGAAAAACCTGCCGGCCATAGTCACCAGTCACGCTGGCGTGAATGCGCCGGACCAGCCACGGATGAACAAAGTCGTGAATCCACCAGGCAGCAAAACCCGCGCTGACCAGCGCCGGCATTTGCATGGCAGTGTAGACAATATGTTCCGGCGCCAGCAGATGCTCGCGCAGCCAACTCCCGATGGCCTGCAGCCAGGTGAGAATAAATCCGCTTTCAAAAAAGGGCGATTGCATCAGCGGGGACTGGATTTGGCGATGCGCATGAGTTCTGCATAACAGCACATAAAAATATTATCGACTTCAAAATCAATCAATTGTGTCTCTTGCGACTTGATGGGACGGCGAGATTTCCTCCTAAACATAGGATGTTGGGAGATAGCCGCAAAAGATCGTTTTGAAAAAAAAAAACCGATCAGCGCTCGCCACATGAGGTTTTCACTCGATAAGCCATTCTGGGCCAAGCCTCCTTAACAATACCGGTCAAAAGGATTGCTGCTATGCAACACAGTGGTAAACTGGTGATAGATCGGCGCGCTGTTGGTTCCAACAGACAGGATGGCGACAACGCCGGAGTCTTATCACAACCAAAATCCAATCTTACCCAGAGGTAATCATGCGTATTGCCATGTTGTCAGCGGAATCCCTGCACTCCATCTCCTCCGGAGGCCTCGGCGTTCATGTCACCGAACTCGCTGCTGGCCTGCACCGCCGAGGCCACGAACTGCACGTCATTACCCGACGCAAGGAGGATCAGAACTATTATGATGGCATTGATGGCGTCCATTATCACCGGATTGATCATGGCCTGAGCGAGAATTTCGTCGAGTGCATGGATAATATGTGCAAGGCCATGGCTCATCGCTTCCACGAAGTGACGTCCATGATCGGCAAATTCGAACTCGTCCACGCCCATGACTGGCTGGCGGCCAACGCGATGAAATATGTGATGGACGGCTTTAACACGCCCGGGGTGATCACCATGCACTCGACCGAGTATGGGCGCGACGGCAACGTCTTTTTCGACGGTTTCGCCCGCTGGGTGCGCGACGCTGAAGCGGCGGGTTGCCACAATGCGTCGATTGTGATCGCCGTCAGCCATTTTCTGGCCGATGAACTGCGCAACATCTATCAGGTTCCCCAGGAAAAAATCCACGTCGTGCCCAACGGTGTTAATTATCAGGCGTTCGATGGCTTTATCAATCCAGCCGAGATCAAAGGCCGCTATGGCATTGCGCCGATGGCCCCCACTGTCTTCGCGCCGGGCCGGATGACCGTGCAAAAAGGTATGGACATGCTGGTCGAGGCGGTGCCGATGGTGCTGGCGTCCTACCCCGAAGCCCGTTTCATCATTTCCGGCGAGGGGCCGGAGAAGGACGC
>CAZDVY010000231.1:0-3516 GCA_964508935.1 uncultured Candidatus Competibacteraceae bacterium
CCGCAGAAAATATGATTCGGATCGCTATGCTTAAATTGACCGTCGCCAAGTGTTTATAATAAAACAGATTCTTTTTCAAGACAGCTTCTTACTTAACAGTTTGTAAAGGTGCAGATCGCTTTCCAGGCCCAAAAATTCACCCACCACTTCCATCGTGATCACTTCGCTATCGGTCAACTTCGGGGCAAACCCCCGCTGGCGCAGACGATGACCCCCGGTCACCGGACCCCCGTGTTCGTCTACCCAGCAAAACACGATGATGATAAAGTCTTAAAGCGGCATGGCGGCATTCCCGGAGCGTTGCGATGGTTGATTCCTCTCAGCGTATCTCATACCGCCATGCCGCGCCGCCAAACCATCATCGATCATCGGAAAAGTCGAACACCGCGTTATTTTACAAATCCTTGGGAAAGATTGCGAATAGACATGCACTATCGCATAACCCAATCACCGAAGGAGAAGCGCAATGAGCGAAAAGTTCATTTCCAGCCTATTCATCCGCAAGATGGAGAACGCCAATGCTTAAGAAAAAACTACCTTCTTTATTGACCGCTTGCACGATCACCCTGACGGCACTGGCGCCGGTCAGCGTCTTGGCGGCGGCCGGCATGGCCCAGCCGAACCAGTTCTGGTGGCCGCAAAAGCTGAACTTGGAATCTCTGCGCGCGCATGACGTCAAGTCCAACCCGTATGGTGGCGATTTCAATTACGCCGAGGCTTTCAAAAGCGTCGATCTCAAAGCCCTGAAAGCAGACATCGAAAAAGTCTTGACCACCTCGCAAGACTGGTGGCCGGCGGATTGGGGTCATTATGGCGGCCTGATGATCAGAATGGCCTGGCACAGCGCCGGCACTTATCGGATTCATGATGGCCGAGGCGGCGCCGATGGTGGCCAGCAGCGCTTCGAGCCGCTCAACAGTTGGCCGGATAACGTCAGCCTGGATAAAGCGCGCCGCTTACTGTGGCCGGTCAAGCAAAAATACGGACGCAATGTCTCCTGGGCCGACTTGATGATCCTGGCCGGCAATGTTTCGTTGGAATCCATGGGATTTGAAACCCTGGGCTTCGCCGGCGGGCGCGTGGACGACTGGGAATCCGACCGGGTGTACTGGGGAGCTGAAACCAAGATGCTGGGCAACCAGGAACGCTATAAAGACGGCGAATTGGAAAAACCGCTGGCCGCGGTGCAAATGGGTTTGATCTATGTGAACCCGGAAGGCCCGAATGGCAATAGCGACCCGCTCGCCGCCGCGAAAGACATGCGCGAATCCTTTGGCCGCATGGCGATGAACGATGAAGAGATCGTCGCGCTGGTGGCCGGCGGACATACCTTGGGTAAAGCCCATGGGGCCAGGCCCGCTGACTGTCTGGGGGCGGACCCTACCGACGCCCCGATCGAACAGCAAGGGCTCGGTTGGAAGAACAAGTGCGGCAAGGGTAATGCCGAAGACACCATGACCAGCGGTCTGGAAGGTGCGTGGACGACGACGCCCACGGCCTGGTCGATTCTCTACCTCGATAATCTGTTCAGATTCGAGTGGAAACAAACCAAGAGTCCTGCTGGGGCAACGCAGTGGATGCCCGTCGATGAAGCCGCCCAATCCCTGGTGCCGGACGCCCATATCAAAGGTAAACGCAATCCGCCGGTGATGTTCACCACGGACATTGCGCTGAAGGAAGACCCGGGCTTTCGCAAGATTGCCGAGCAGTTCTGGAAAAATCCCAAGGAATTCGACAAGGCGTTTGCCAAAGCCTGGTTCAAATTGACCCATCGCGATCTGGGGCCGCGCGCTCGCTATCTGGGCAGTGAAATTCCAGCAGAAGTGTTTATTTGGCAAGACCCGGTTCCGGCTGTGGATCACCCGTTGATTGACGCCGCGGACATCGCCAACCTGAAAGCGGCGATTCTCAAATCCGGTTTGAGCGTGCCTGAACTGGTCAGAACGGCCTGGGCGTCCGCCTCGACTTTCCGCGGCTCCGACATGCGCGGCGGTGCCAACGGCGCGCGGGTGCGCCTGGCCCCGCAGAAGGATTGGGCGGCGAACAATCCTGAAGAACTCGACAAGGTTCTGACGACGCTCGAAAGGGTTCAAGCGGATTTCAACAAATCCCTATCGGGTGGCAAGAAGGTCTCGCTGGCCGACGTGATCGTTCTGGGCGGTACGGCAGCCATCGAAGAGGCGGCCAAGCAAGCCGGTTCCACTGTTGCAGTCCCCTTTACACCGGGGCGCACCGACGCGACGCAAGAGATGACCGACACGCGTTCGTTCGCCGTGCTCGAACCGACCGCCGATGCCTTCCGCAACTACTACAGCGACAAGAGCTGGGCCTCGCCGACGGAGATGATGGTGGACAAGGCCGATCTGCTGACCCTGACCGTGCCGGAAATGACGGTGCTGGTGGGCGGTATGCGCGCCCTCGATGCCAATGCCGGGCAGAGCAAACACGGTGTGCTGACCGATAAACCGGGCACCTTGAACAACGATTTCTTCGTCAACCTGCTCGACATGTCCACCCAGTGGCAGAAGTCGGAAAAGACTCCCGGTGTTTACGAGGGTCTAGATCGCGCTTCCGGTCAGCAGAAATGGACCGCCACGTCCGTCGATCTGATCTTCGGCTCCAACTCTGAGTTGCGCGCGGTTGCGGAGGTCTATGCGGCCGACGACGGCAAAGAGAAATTCGTGAATGACTTTGTCGCCGCCTGGACTAAGGTGATGAGCCTGGATCGCTTGTAATCAATATGGATGGAATGACATCGTGCTAACCAGTCGCTTCACCGGACTGCTGCTCCGCTAGTGCTTCGCAGCGTCCGGTGAGCTTGACCGTTGGGCCTGAAACAAGCGCAGCCATGCACGTTGCAAGTATATGCGATTGTATATACGCTATAGAGCATGCTCACCTGGGACGAAACCAAGCGGCAGATCAATCTCGACATTCACAGCGTTGACTTTGCTGACTTGGAATTATTCTTTGACGGTGACCTTCTGACCCGCGAAGACGTCAGAGAAGCATACGGAGAACCCCGGTTCCAAAGTGTCGGAGTAATCAAGGGCGTCTTTCTGTTCGTCGTATGGACCCCACGCGGTGAGACAGGAGACGAGCCTCATGTCATTTCAGCCCGCAGGGCATTAGGTCATGAACAAAAAGCATGGTCACAGCGCTACAGCAAAGGTCGCCAAAGGAAAAACTGATTGGGCAAAGCTTCGGGTTATGCCTGATTCTGAAGTTGTCTTTTCAGAAGATGCTCCCCCCACCTCTCCAGAGGACTGGGCCAGCGCTGTTGCCCATCGTGGTTTGCCGGTTCCATCGCGCAAGACTCAGATCGCTCTTCGCGTTGATGATGACGTTCTCGAGTGGTTCAAGGCGCAAGGCACCGGGTATCAAACTCGCATGAACGCAGTCTTGAAGGCATATCGTGATGCGCACGGATCATAATGCAATAGCCCAACAATCGCATGCAGCCGACCCACCTGCCTTCGCTTCGCTACGGCAAGTGGGCGGCTGATGCTAATCGTT
>CAZDVY010000232.1:0-3496 GCA_964508935.1 uncultured Candidatus Competibacteraceae bacterium
CGCTTGACCAGATCCTCGGCGAAGCTGCGCTCGAGGTTCAGACGACCGGTCAGATCGTAGATGGTGGAGACGCGATCACGCTCGGCCTCGCGGGCGCGGGTGGCGATGGCCTCGCTGTCGGGTGCGGCAGCCGGTTCCGGCATACGCGCGGCCGTCTGTTCGGGCTGTGCCGGGGCCGCGACGGGCTGCTGGCGGGTCTCGGTCATGGCGGGGACATCCCCGGCCACGGTGGTCGTGCTCTCAGGCATGGATGCCTCCTTTTGCATGCGGGTGTCGACGATCTCGACGGGATAGCTGGCCTGATCCGCGGCGCGGACCTGCGCGCGGGGATCGGCGGGAACGGTCACGAAGCTGACCTCGAGCGGCGTCCAGCGTTCGACAATGCGCTGCTCGACCTCGCCCTTGGCGGCGGGCTCGACCACTTTCACACGCTCGATGGAATAGCCGACCGAGACGTTCCGGATGATCCCGTCGCTGATCAGGCCGAACATGCGGTCGGCGGCCTGGTCCAGGCCCTCGCGCGGGAAACGGATGGTGGCCTTGCCCTCCTTGCCCTCGATCCAGGCGCGTTCGACCACGCCCACCTGCGAATGCGAGGACCAGACCGAATGGCTGTCGAGCGCAGGGGCCCCGGCATTGAGGCGCGTCAGATCCACCGCGCGGTCGCTGACCTCGAGGATCTCGTCGAAGGGCACGGAGGTGTCCCAGCCGGTCCAGCGCCGCCGCCGGACAGCCGCGCCGGAGGTGAAGACGACGTCGACGGAGCGCGCCTCGGAATTGACGGTTGCGGGCAGGATCGGTGCGCGCCGCAGCTGCATCGGCAAGGCGACCGGGGCCGCCATCATCGTGTCGGGCATGGCCCTATTCCTTCTCTGTTTCGGATGCGGGGGCGGCCGGGTCACTGGTCGGGTCACCCGCCTGCACGCTGCCGGTCTTGGTGACGCGGCGCGGATCGCTGTCGAGCACGAGGCCGAGGCCATCGAGCTTGGCGTTGGTGGCAGCGATTTCTGCCAGCACCGCGTCCGGGTTGTGGCCCTGCCGGGCAATGGCTTGCGCGAGCGTCATCGTGCCTGTCCGGATTGCCAGCAGGTCGGCCATCGCATCCTTGTAGGGATCGACGGCATCGAACTTCGGCGGCGACCATTCCACCGGCACGTCCGGTGTCGGGATCTGCCCTGCTGCCCATGCGGCTTCCGTGAACCAGCGCCACACCGGCGCGCATAGCATCGGGATGAATAGCTGCCACTGCACGGCGTCGATCATGCGGCGGAACTCGACGAGCCCCGCCCGGATCGAGGAGTAGTTGACCTGGCTGAGGTCACCGGTCAGCAGCTCGTAGGGCACGCGGAACCCGGCCGAGATCGTGTGCAGGCTCGCGCGCTTGTATTCGCCGTAGCCGCCGGTGGCAGAGGGCTGGTTGAACCGGATGTCCTTGCCGCCGCGGGCATAGGCGATGAGCCCTGGCTCGAACTGCTCGACCCGGTTGCCATCGGCGTCGACCACAGAGGGCGCGATGCCCTGCTGCGCCTCGTCGTCGCCGAAGACGATGGCGGTGACGCAGGCCTCGGTCTTCTTGCGGACCAGTTCGGCCACCTCGTAGTCGTCGAGATCGCGCAAGCTGCGGATCACCGGCGCGCCCCAGGGAACGCCGCGCGCCTGCGTGCGCTGCTTCTCGTAGATGTGCGCGATCTCGGTCGCGGGGACCGGGCGGCTCTGCAGGCCGTTCTGCAAGGCGCCATAGGCGTCGCCCGGATGCTCGGCGTGCAGCCAATAGGCCCGGCGCTTGCCGACCGGGTCGAACTCGATCCCCTGGACTAAGCGTCCCGCGCCCAAGGCGCCGGATTTCGAGGCGTCGAGGAAGTCCGCTTCCAGCACCTGCAATTGCAGCGGCACCGGCAGGCCATCGCTTGCCCGCCGCAACCGGCGGCGTACCAGGACCTCACCCGCCTCGACCATCTCGCGGCAGATCAGCGTCTGCAGGCCGTAGAAGTCCAGCTGGCCGTCGGCATCGCACTCCGCCGTCCAGCGCTCGAAGAGCGCGTCGACCTTCCGGTCCAGCGTGTCGTCGCCACTGGCGGCGCGGGGCATTAGCCCCGAGCCGATGATGTTGTTGACCAGCACCGCGACGGCCTTGGCCGCGTGCGGGTTGTTGCGCACCAGGTCGCGCATCCGATCGCGCAACAGGGCTCCGGCGACGCCGATCTCGGTGTCGGCGGAGGATCCCGGCGCGCGCCAGCCCTCGGTCCTCCGCCCACGCGCGGCCCCGTCATAGCCCCGCGTCAGGGTCTCGAACGCCTGACGCGCCATGACGCGGCGGGCGGCCATGCGCGGCGCCACCGTGGCGATGGCGTGATCGAACCAGGTCGCCGACATCAGCGATCTCCGCGGCTGAAGCCAGCCAGCCCGGCCACCGGCAGCGGCCGTGTCTTTCCCGCGATGGCGCGCTCGATGGTGCGGATGCGCGCCAGCAGATCCTCGGCCGAGCCGTAGTCGACCGACTTGCCGTCATAGCTGACCCGCGTCGTACCGCTGGCATAGGCCCGGCGCAGCGCCGAGAGCTCGGTTTCCGTCCAGTCCGTCATGTTCAAAACCATCCTCCACGCCGCCCGAGCCAGTCGGAGCGGCGCTTGCCCTGCGGGGCCTGTCCCGGCCGGTTGATCTGTCCGGCGGGATCGGTGTCGGTGGGGGCGGCCCCGAGCTGATCCTCGAGGTCACGCCATTTCTCGTTGGGCCAGCGATCCGCGCCCGCGATCCAGGCAGCGGCGCGGGCATAGACCCGGCAATCCAGCGCTTCGTTCCGCTCGCGCAGCTTCTGCCATTCCAGCCGGGCGAAGCCACGTTTCGTGCGCACCGTCACCAGCTGCTCGGCCACGAACTGCTTCAGCCATTCGTTCTCGACCCAGTGCGGCAGGTGCACCGAGCCGGGCGGGAACGCCGCCCCGTCGGCCATCTCCTCCTCGGTCGGGCGCGCCAGCCGCAGGAAGCGGTAGGTCTCGGCCTTGAAGGTCGACACCGCCACGGTCCAGAGCCGCGCCCCGCGCCGCAGGCGTTTACCGCCCTCGGTCGCGTCGACGAAGGTCGGCCCCGACACCGGGCTCGAGCGGTTGAACCCCTCGACGCCCTTGACCGGCGACACCTGCCCAAACCCCTGCGCCCGCGACCAGGAATAGACCGCCGGGGCCTCGTAGCCGGTGTCGATGGCCATCCGAGCGATGCGCAGATGCGCGCCGCGCTCGTGCGGCCAGCTTCGATCCAGCAGCGCCGTCAGCTCGGACCATGCGTCGCGCCGATCCGGCCCGCCCTCGATCACGACGTGATCGACGAGCCAGGACTCAAGCCCGCGCCCCCAGGCCCAGACATCGACCTCGATCCGGTCCTTCTGGACGTCGGCCCCGGCGGTCAGGAACAGCCCGCCCGCAGGCACCGTGCCGGATTTCCAATGCTCGCGCCGGTCGTAGAGCCGCTGCCAGTCGGGCGCTTCCCCGGTCTCGACCCA
>CAZDVY010000233.1:0-3494 GCA_964508935.1 uncultured Candidatus Competibacteraceae bacterium
CTCAACGCCGTCAACCTGCTCAACGCTGCTGATGGCGGTCAACGCCGCTGCATCCTGGTCACCAACAACGAAGTCTCCGCTGAAGAAGCCGAAACCCTGCGCACTCGCGGCTTGCAACCGGGCGATGCCGACTGGGAAACCCAGGGCATTTGCCGCTCGGTAACCTGGCCGCGCTCCAAATTCACCATCGTGGGTCAGCGTGATGACGGTACGGCCTTACCTGGCGAGTACCTGACCGGCAAGACGGTCGAGAAGGAAAAAGCCCGCAACTTCGTGCAAATCGGCTTTGTCGATCCAGCCACATTGGACACCCCCGCCAGGAAAAAGCAGGTCGTGGCGCTGATCAACGGTCTGCCGCAAACCCTGGTGAAAGACCCCTGCCCGTTCATTGTCTCCGAAGATCACAACGCCAGCATTCTGTTCGACACTGCCGCCGCCGAGGACTGGCTGGAAGCGCTGGCCGAGCAGGATCACATCACCGATTTCTACATCGTCACGCCCGCCAAAAAGACCTTCGATGGCTTGAAGGCGCAACTTATTGAACGGCTCGGCCCATTGCGGGTGAGCGAGGATGAAAAACGCCCGATGCGCGCCGGCTTTCCCGTCAATCTGGCCTATTTCAAGCTGGATTTTCTCGACAAGGACCGGATCGCGCTCAAACGCGCTTTCCGCGAAATTCTCCCGCTGCTCTGGCTGAAGGCTGGCGCGATTGGCCCGCGCCCGGAACTCCCGCCGAACGCGCCAGAACCGCCCGTCTTCATCCCCAAAGGAACCAATTTCGCCGTCCTGCTCGATGAAAGCCGACTGGCGAAACTGTTGCGGGAACTGCAACAACATCCCCCAACCCCTCTCCCAGAGGGCGAGGAGGGCATTTCGCTGTCACACGTCTTCATCGTCACGGACGCCGACGAATCGTTCAAAGTCATGGCGGCGGAGGTCATCGAGACGCTGGGCGTCGGTCATCCGGGCCTGCAAATCGTGCAACTCTATCGCGATTACCTGGTGAACTTCATGATCAACCAGCGCCAGGACGCCCAGGGAGCGCCGGGATGAGAATGGCCCTGTTCGATTTCCAGAAAGACGCCCTGCATCAACTGCGCGAAAAGCTGGTCGCGGCGCGGCAATTCGCCACCAGCGATAACCCGCAAGCCCTCGCCTTTTCCGCCCCCACGGGCAGCGGCAAAACCGTCATCATGACGGCGCTGTTCGAGGCCCTTCTCGACCAGCCCGACGAGCAACTGGCCTGGCCGCTGGACTGGCAACCGCAACCGGACGCCGTCATTCTGTGGGTGTCGGATATGCCCGAACTCAACGAGCAAACCCGGCTCAAGATCGAAAGCCAGTCCGATCGTATCTACCGGGTCCATCAGCTCATCCCGATTGACGCCGCGTTCGACGCCGAACAACTGCCGGGCGGGCGGGTGTATTTCATCAACACGCAGAAACTCGGCAACGACAAACGACTGACCAAAGTCGGCGACGGTCGCCAGTATTCCCTCTGGACCACGTTGAGCAATACCGCCCAGGCGCATCCTGACCGTTTCTATGTGGTCATCGACGAAGCGCACCGGGGCATGGCCAGCGGTCGCGGCGCCAAAGAGGCCCAGACGCTGATGCAACGCTTCCTGCTGGGCTATCCCGAAGTCGGCCTGGTCAAAATGCCGCTGGTGATCGGCGTTTCGGCCACGCCCAAGCGCTTCATGGACCTGCTGGAACACGCTCCCCATACCGTCCACAAGGTCGCGATCCCCCCGGATGACGTGCGCCAGTCGGGGCTGCTCAAAGACCGCATCCTGATCCACCACCCCGATTCAGCCACCACGGCGGAAATGGCGTTGCTGGAAGAAGCGACGCGCCGCTGGGCGCAGATGACCCATGGCTGGAAGCACTATTGCGAAGTAGAAAAGGAGCAGGCCGTCTGGCCGGCGCTGGTCGTGCAGATTGAAAACGGCACTGATCAGCAACTCACCAAAACCAGCCTGACCGATGCCCTGGACGTGATCGAGCGCGCCCTGGGTCGCCCGCTCCATGAAGGCGAAGCGGCTCACGCCATGCACGACGTTGGCGACCTGGATATCGGCGGTCGAAAATTGCGCAAGGTAGACGCCTCGCGCATCGCTGCCGACAAGAACATCGGCGTGGTGTTCTTCAAAACCAGCCTGTCCACCGGCTGGGACTGCCCACGCGCCGAAGTGATGATGTCGTTCCGTCGCGCTGAAGACCACACCTACATCGCGCAACTGCTCGGGCGGATGGTGCGCACGCCGCTCGCCCGGCGCATTGAGCGGGATGCAGCGCTGAACGATGTGCATCTGTTCCTGCCCTACTTCGACACGGCGGCGGTCCTCAGCGTGATCGATTCACTGAACAATGTTGAAGAGGTTCCGCCGTCCGAAACCGGCTCCAGCCGTGAATTGGTGGTGCTCCGCCGGCGGGAAGGCGCTGAAGCGCTCTTCGCTGCGCTGGCCTCGCTGGTCACGTACCGCGTCAACGCCGCCCGCATCCAAAGCCCGCTGCGGCGGTTCATGGCGATTTCCCGCAGCCTGACCCTGGACGAGATCGATGATGCCGCCTGGGACCGCGCCAAACAGCAGATCATCGCCTGGATGGGCGATCAACTGGCCGTGATGAAAGCCGAGGGTTCGTTCGCCGCGACTGAGCAGGCCATGACGCAGGTGGGCTTAAAAACACTCGCCGTGCAAAACGGCGCAGACATCACCGAACTCGAAGCCGATTACTCTATCGCTGCTTCGGAAGTGGACATCGACCGGTTGTTTGAAGAAGCCGGCCGCGCCTTGAGCCATGGGCTGCATCAGACCTACTGGCAAGCCCATGCCGACCGTGAGGCGCTGGAGGTCAAAGTCGAAGTGATTGCCCTGGCGCGCCATCGCCCGGCGATGATGGCGCTGGAGTCCGCCGCCGATCAGGCCTTTGACGCGCTGTACGATGCGCATAAAAAAGCCATTGGCAAGCTCAGGGAACAGCGGCGCACGGTCTATGAAAAATTACGGCTGGCGACCGCCCAGCCGCAGGTTATACCTTGGCGTTTGCCCGAAACCATCGACTTTCGCCGGCTGCCCACCGCGCCCCTCCGGGAGCGGCACCTGTACGTGGAAAATGACGGTCAATTCCGCGCGGAACTCGGTTCATGGGAAGCCGGGGTATTGCAGGAAGAATTGGCCGATGCCTCGGTCGTCGGCTGGCTGCGCAATGTAGATCGTAAGCCGTGGTCACTGGAAATCCCCTATCACACGGGCGGCGCAGCACGACCGATGTTCCCGGATCTGATGATGGTTCGCCAAACCGGCGCTGATTTCGCCGTCGACATTCTGGAACCCCACGATCCCAGTCTGGCTGACAACTTCGAGAAGGCCGTAGGATTAGCGCGTTTTGCGGAGCAACAGGGCCATTTGTTCGGGCGCATCCAGTTGATCCGCAAGCAAACCTCACCTGCCGGCGGCGAGCACTTTGCACGGCTGGAAATCAACCAGACA
>CAZDVY010000234.1:0-3462 GCA_964508935.1 uncultured Candidatus Competibacteraceae bacterium
CGCAATTCCACAAACAGGCCAAACCCGGTGACTCCGGTAATAATGCCATCGAAGACCTGCCCCAGTTTGTCCAGCATGTATTCGCATTTCAGCCATTCCACCGCATCGCGGACCGCCTCATCGGCACGCCGCTCGGTCATTGAGCAATGCTCGCCCAAGCCGACCAGTTCCGCGTGGTCATGGGGGAAATCCGCCGCCTTGCCGCCGTGCAACACATGGCGGATGGCGCGATGCACCTGCAAATCGGGATAACGGCGAATCGGCGAGGTGAAATGCGCGTAAGCCTCCAGCGCCAGCCCGAAATGACCCACGTTGCCGGGGTTATAGACCGCCTGAGCCAGCGAGCGTAGCATCACTGTTTGAATCAGATGGGCGTCGGGCCGGTCGCGGACTTGTTCCAGCAAGCGGGTGTAGTCCTTCGGCGTCGGTTTGTCGCCGCCGCCCAGCCCCAGACCCAGTTCGCCGAGAAATGCCCGCAGTTTTTTCAAACGTTCGATGGATGGGCCTTCGTGAATCCGGTACAAGCCCGGCATTTTATGGCGCTGGAGAAAGCGCGCCGCTGCTACGTTTGCGGCGATCATGCACTCCTCGATCAGTCGATGCGCGTCGTTGCGCTCGGTGGGCAGAATGCGCTCGATTTTTCGATCCGCCCCATACTCGATCACCGTTTCCTGCGTGTCGAAATCCATCGCCCCGCGCTGCTCCCGACTGACGCGCATCGCTTGATATAACTCATGCAACGCATCCAGGTGCGGCGTCAACCCGGCATATTCGGCGCGGAGCTGGGGATTGCGGTCAGCGACAATGGCCGCCACTGTGTCATAAGTCAGCCGGGCGTGGGAGCGCATCACCGCCTCGGCGAAGCGCGAGCGGATAATGCGACCGTCAGCGCTGATGGTCATTTCGCAAACCATACACAGCCGGTCCACGTCGGGATTGAGCGAGCACAGGCCGTTGGACAGCGCTTCCGGCAGCATGGGAATCGCCCGATCCGGGAAATACACCGAATTGCCGCGCTTGCGCGCCTCCCGATCCAGCGCCATGCCGGGCCGCACATAGCTGGATACGTCGGCGATGGCGACCAGCAGCCGCCAGTTGTTGCCGCGCCGCTCGCAATACACCGCATCATCGAAGTCGCGGGCAGTAATGCCGTCGATGGTGACCAGCGGCGTGGCCCGCAAGTCCCAGCGGCCCTGGCTGGCCGAAGCCGGTATGGACTCCCCATAACGACAGGCTTCCTCCAGCGCCGCCTCCGGCCAATCGACCGGAATGCCGTGGCTGGCAATGGCAATGCGGATTTCCATTCCCGGCGCCATGTGCTCGCCAAGGACTTCCTTGACCCGTCCCAGGGGTCGATTCTGGGCGCTGGGTTGCTCGATCAATTCCGCAATGACAATCTGGCCGGCCTGCGCCGCGCCGCGACTGTCTGCCGGAACGATGATGTCCTGATTAATGCGCTTGTTGTCGGGAATGACGAAGCAGACGCCGCGCTCCTCGCTGAACCGACCCACCACGGTTTCGGTGTTGCGCTCCAGCACTTCGACTACTGCGCCTTCGCGGCGGCCCCGGTAATCAACGCCGATCACCCGCGCTACGGCACGGTCGCCATGCAGCAGTTTGCGCATCTGCCGGGGCGACAGGAACAGGTTGTCGCCGCCCTCGTCGGGAATGAGGAAACCATGGCCCTCGGCATGACCGATGACCCGGCCGGTGATCAGGTTCATCTTGGTGACCGGACCGTAACCCTCACGACGGTTGCGGATCAGTTGCCCGTCCCGCTCCATGGCGCGCAGGCGGCGGGACAAGGCCTCGACCTCCCAATCGCTCTCCAGCCGCCATTCCGCGCGGAGCTCGTCCTGAGTCAGCGGCATTCCGCGTTCTTCCAGGGTCTGGAGGATGAGTTCGCGGCTGGGAATGGTCTGGCCGCCGTATTTTTCCTGCTCCCGGGCAGCGAAAGGATCGACCTGATGCCAGGAACTGCGTTTTTTATTAGTCATTTCAGATAGCTATGGAAAGATTGCAGAAAGAAGAAGGGAATCGGTTGACAGTGCGTAGGTCAATCCGTATATTGCGCTTCCGTCGCCGCCGCAGGGCGGCTCGATGGAAAGAAGCCGAAGTGGCGGAATTGGTAGACGCGCTAGGTTCAGGTCTTAGTTGGGGAAACCCAGTGGAGGTTCAAGTCCTCTCTTCGGCACCAAATTCAGCGAGGCCCGGTCAACAGCCGGGCCTTTTGCTTTCCGGGGCATTTGCCTGATCGTCAGGCGGCGGGCGCGGCCAGTACCCGTTGCAGCCATTCAGCAATGTCACGAATTTCCTGCCAGCAAACTTCATGGCCCATGCCGTAGTCGCTCCATTCTACTGGGTAACCCAGTCCCTCCAGCGCCTCAGCGCTTTGTTGGCCATAGCGTATCGGGATAACAGCGTCGTAATCGCCGTGGGCCATAAAAATCGGCGTTGTCTGATTGGCTGGTCGGCGCTCGCTGCGTAATCGGCTGGTCAGGGGGATGTAGCAGGACAGCGCCAGAATGCCGGCCAGCCGCTCCGGGTGGCGCAGTCCGGTATGCAGCGCCATGGCGCCGCCTTGGGAAAAACCGGCCAGGACAATGCGCTCGGCGGATACGCCGCGCTGTTTCTCCCGTTCCAGCAGTGCGTAAATCGCCCGTTCGGAAGCGTAGACGCCCTCCGGGTCTTCCTGGCGCGGCAGGTCGAGGCTCAGCACGTCATACCAGGCCCGCATTCGCATCCCGTTATTAATAGTGACGGGACGGATCGGGGCGTTGGGGAAGACGAAACGGACGCCTAGCGCTTCCGGCAGGCGCAGCTCCGGAACGATGGGTTCAAAATCATGGGCGTCAGCGCCTAGGCCGTGCATCCAGATTACGCTGGAGCGGACTGAGCCGGTCGGTACAATTTCAACAGTGGTCAAGGGCAGGTCAGTCATCAGTACAGTTCTCGCCGGGCTGAATGGGAATGATCGGGCATTAGCTGTCAAGCATACCGGCTTGTCAAGGCGCGACCGGCTGATGAATGCGCGCTATACTGGCAACCCTGTTGCCGTGTTCTCGATTTGAGGAGTCTTTATGCTCACCTTTCGTCCGGGAATGGCGCTGATCGGACTGTGGCTAGTGGTTTTTCTGTCCAGTTGCGGCCAGAAAGGACCCTTGTATCTGCCTGAGGCGAAAGCGCCACCGGTTGCCTCCACCCCGCAGAAGCCCTGAATATGGATCATTTCGCGTATCGCAATGGCCGGTTATACGCCGAAGACGCGCCGGTCGCAGACATCGCCGCCTCGGTCGGCACGCCCTGCTACGTCTACTCCCGCGCAACGATTGAGCGACACTGGCGCGCCTTCGACCGCGCTTTCGGCGATCATCCTCATCTGATCTGCTACGCGGTCAAGGCCAACAGTAATCTGGCGGTGTTGAACGTGCTGGCCCGGATCGGCTCCGGTTTCGACATCGT
>CAZDVY010000235.1:0-3451 GCA_964508935.1 uncultured Candidatus Competibacteraceae bacterium
CCAGCAAGGCGGGAAACAGGATGAAATAGGTGAAACGCTCGGCGGCGGGCCAGAAGCCATCGCCGGGGAAGCCGAACCGCCGCAAACCCAGACCCAGCAGAATCAGCGCGAAAATCGGGCCGAGCGCGCCGAGGATCAGGGACAGATTGCTCATGCCGATGACGTGCACAAGCGCCGGATCAGCCCTTGCAGAATATCCAGCGTCGGCTGAATCGCCGCCAGCGGCAGAAATTCATCCGGCTGATGCGCACAGTCCACGCTGCCAGGACCGAGAATCACCGTTTCCATACCCAATGCGTTCAGATACGGCCCCTCGGTGCCGAAGCCGACCACGCCCGCTGGTGCGCCGGTCAATGCTTCCGTCGCCCGGACAATGGCGGCGGACGCCGGCGTCTCCATCGCTTCAATGCCGGGAAACAGCGGCAGGAAGCTCAATTGCAATTCACTGTCGGCCAACCGGCGTTGCAAACGACTCTGCAATTCCTCGCGCAAACCCTCCAGCGTCATCCCTGGCAAGGGCCGAATGTCGATATGCAGTTCGCAATCGGCACAAATCCGGTTGGGATTATCGCCGCCGTGAATGTGTCCCAGATTCAGGGTCGGCACATCCACTTCAAACAAGGGATTGCGATAACGGGCCTGTAATTCCGCCCGCCAGCGCAGCAACTCACCGATCACTTCATACATGCCTTCCAGTGCGTTCACGCCTAACGCCGGATTACTGGAATGGCCGGAGCGGCCCTGTAAACGAATTGCCTCCATCAGAATGCCCTTGTGCATCCGCACCGGTTTCAGCCCGGTCGGCTCACCGATCACCGCATGACGCCCCAGCGGTTCGCCTGCCGCCGCCAGCGCTCGGGCGCCGCACATACTGCTTTCCTCATCGGCGGTCGCCAGAATCACCAGCGGCTGGCGCAGATCGGCGGCGGAAAATCCCCGCGCCGCTTCTATCGCCAGCGCCAGAAACGACTTCATATCAGCGGAACCCAGCCCATAAATTCGCTCGTCGGCCACCACGCCGCCAAATGGATCGAACCGCCAGCGACCGGCATCGAACGGCACGGTATCGGTATGGCCGGCCAGCACTAACCCACCCGGCCCACTGCCCAGCGTGGCGATCAGGTTCGCCTTGCCCGGATAACCTGGTAATGGCTCAATCCGCACGGCAAAACCGACGTCTTCCAACCAGTTCGCTAACAAGTCGATGACGAGCCGATTACTCTGGTCAAATTGCGGCGACACACTGCTCACCGAGGGGGTGGCGATCAATTGGCGAATGCGTTCCAACAATAAGGATGACGGGGTTGACATGATGATTTTCACTGGCGATAGCGGTTGATACGAGCGATAATAACAATATTCGTTGATTGATACCCCGCGCTTGTCCCCGGCCCTTGTCGCCAAGCCGTTTCGCCTATCTCCCCTGTTTCGTCGCCTACGGCTGCCGCCGGTAGAATCGCTCCAAACCGCTATGCTGCGCCACGCTACTCTGGATGATTTGCCGGCCCTGCTGGTCATTGAAAATCACTGTTTCAACACGGATCGACTTTCCCGCCGCAGCTTTCGCCACCTGTTGACCCGAGGTAACGCCATCACGCTGCTTGAAGAAGAGGCAGGGCGGATTCGCGGCTATGTGCTGTTGCTGTTCTCACGCGGCACATCCATGGCCCGACTGTACTCCATTGCGGTTCATCCCGACTTTGCCCGCCATAAGCTCGGCGACCGCCTGCTGGACGCGGCGGAAGCCGCGGCGCTGGAGCGCGACTGCGTGTCGATGCGGCTGGAAGTGCGGCGAGATAACCCCGCCTCACTCAAACTGTTCCATCGCCACGGTTATCGCCCGTTCAAGGAAGTGCTGGACTATTACGAAGACCACATGGCCGCGCTGCGTTTTGAAAAGCGCCTCGCCCCCCAGCTCGGCCTTGAACTGGTCAAAGTCCCTTACTATCAGCAAACCCTTGATTTCACCTGTGGGCCGGCGGCGCTGATGATGGCGATGAAGGCGCTGGACCCGACGCTCGAATTGAATCGCACGCTGGAGCTGCGGCTCTGGCGCGAGGCCACCACTATTTTCATGACCTCCGGTCATGGCGGCTGCGGTCCCTACGGACTGGCGCTATCCGCTTATCGACGCGGTTTTGATCTGGAAATCCACGTCAACGAAGACGGGACGTTCCTGGTCGACTCGGTGCGCAGCCCGGAGAAAAAGGAAGTCATGCGGCTGGTGCAGGAGGACTGGATCGAGGAACTGCGCCAGTTGCCGGTCGTACTGCGCTGTGGCAGTCTGGGCGTCGATGAATTGCGGCAGAAGTTCGAATCAGGCGGCATTCCCCTAGTGCTGATCAGCTCCTACCGCATCTACGGCGAACGCTTCCCGCACTGGGTGGTCGTCACCGGTTTCGACGACCATTACATCTATGTCCACGATCCGCTGGTCGATGCCGAAGAAGGCGAGACGGTCGCCGATTCGGTCAACATGCCGATCCCGCACCGCGAATTTCAGCGTATGGCCCGCTACGGCAAGGCCGCACAAAAAGCCGTGCTCATTCTCTACCGATCCAACCGCCGGCTGGAGCCGGCGGCGCCATCACTGTCTTAACTTTCATTTTCTGGCGTCAGGAGCGCCGCTTCACCTCGATGGCTGATCACATCATTCTGGTGGAAAACCCCACCGACTGGAAAACCCATTTCCCCAAACTGCCCGTGGTCGCCGCCAAGGATTACCTGGCCAAGCCCGAGTACTCCTCTGCTGGTCGCAGTCTGCGCGTGCTAAATCTGTGCCGCAGCTACCGTTACCTGAGCGTCGGCTATTACTGCTCACTGCTGGCCGAAGCCCGCCGCCATCGGGTCATTCCCAGTGTGCGCACCCTCAACGACCTCAGCCGCAAGTCGATCTACAGTCTCGATATTGAGGATTTGGACGACCACGTCCAGCAGGTGCTGGGCAAACCCCGTCCCGGCTTCAACGCGACGGCGTTTGAACTGGACGTCTTCTTTGGCCAATGCGCCGTCAAGGAATTGCAGGAACTGGCCCGGCAACTGTTCGACGCCTTCCGCTCGCCGTTGCTGCGGGTGGAATTCCGCCTGCAAGGCAAATGGCGCATCGCCACGCTCAAGGCCCTGCACTTGCATTCGCTGTCGGCAGAACAGGACGAGATGTTTCTCAGCGCCCTGGCGACCTATCTGAGCCGGCGCTGGCGGCAACCCCGGGCGCGCAGCAACTACCGCTACGATCTGGCGATTCTGCACAATCCCAAGGAAGAAATGCCGCCCTCGAATCTCAAGGCCCTGCAACGCTTTATCAAGGCCGGGCGGGAAGGGGGAGTGAATGTTGAGTTGATCGAAAAGAAGGATTACGGGCGACTGGCCGAATTCGATGCGCTGTTCATCCGCGAGACCACCGGCATCGACCACTACACCTACCAGTTCGCCAAAAAGGCCGAAAGCGAAG
>CAZDVY010000236.1:0-3433 GCA_964508935.1 uncultured Candidatus Competibacteraceae bacterium
CTGTCGCGGCTGACCCTGGTCACCTCCGGCAACGAGCAGATCATCGAGCAGATCGTCAAGCAGCTCAACAAGCTGATCGATGTGGTCAAGCTGATCGATCTGAGCGAGACCGATTCCATCGAGCGCGAGTTGATGTTGATCAAGACCAAGGCGATTGGCGAACAGCGGGCCGAGATGATGCGGCTGTCGGAAATCTTCGGCGGACATATTCTCGATGTCACCGAATCGACCTATACCATTGAGTTGACCGGCCCTGGCGGGAAACTGGACAGTTTTTTGCGCGCTGTCGAGAAAGACGCCATTCTGGAAGTGGTGCGTTCCGGAGCCACCGGCATTGCCCTGGGTCAGAAGGCGCTGCACGTCTGATCCCCAGTCACTCCTTGACCGTTCCTGGCTGCCTGTCAGGGACGGTTTGTTTTTGATGGTTGAACCCCGTTCCAAGGAATAATGACCCCATGAAAGTTTATTACGACAAAGACGCCGACCTGTCCCTGATCAAGGGCAAGACTGTCGCTATCATCGGCTATGGCTCCCAGGGCCATGCCCACGCCCTCAACCTGCGCGATTCCGGCGTCAAAGTGATCGTCGGCCTGCGTCCGGGTTCCGCCTCGGCGGCCAAGGCGGAAACCGCCGGTCTGACCGTCAAGCCGGTTGAAGACGCCGCTGCGATGGCGGATGTGGTAATGATCCTGGCCCCCGACGAACATCAGAGCGCCATTTACCGGCAGATCGAAACGAAGCTCAAGCAAGGCGCGGCGCTGGCCTTCGCCCACGGTTTCAACATCCATTTTGGCGGCGTCGTGCCCCGTGCTGATCTCGACGTGATCATGATCGCGCCCAAAGGGCCGGGGCATCTGGTGCGTTCTACTTACACGCAAGGCGGCGGCGTTCCTTCATTGATCGCGGTCGCGCAGGATGCTTCCGGCCAGGCGCGGGATATTGCGTTGTCCTATGCCTCGGCGAATGGCGGTGGCCGCGCCGGCGTCATTGAAACCACCTTCCGCGAGGAATGCGAGACCGATTTGTTCGGTGAGCAGGTGGTGTTGTGCGGCGGGTTGACCGCGCTGATTCAAGCCGGGTTTGAAACGCTGGTGGAAGCCGGTTACGCGCCGGAAATGGCCTATTTCGAGTGCCTGCACGAAGTCAAGCTGATCGTGGATTTGATCTATGAAGGCGGCATCGCCAACATGCGCTACTCGATTTCCAACACGGCGGAATATGGCGATTTCACCCGTGGCCCGCGCATCATTACCGAGGACACCAAGGTTGAAATGCGCCGGATTCTCAAGGAGATTCAAACGGGCCAGTTCGCCCGTGAATTCATCCTGGAAAACCAGGCGGGCGCGCCGGTACTCAAGGCGAATCGCCGCATCAGTCGCGAACATCCGATTGAACAGGTCGGCGACAAGCTGCGCGGCATGATGCCGTGGATCAAGGCCAATCGACTGGTGGATACCAGCAAGAACTGAGGCTGTAACCCGCAGGGTGTGCGCTTGATTCACATCCTGCCCTTCAGCGCCCCGGAGTGAGCCGTGCAATTAACCGCCATTTTCCAGAAAATTCCTGAAGGTTATATCGGTTTTGTCGAAGAGTTGCCTGGCGCTAACACGCAGGGCGCTACTCTTGAAGAAGCACGCGCGAATCTGCTCGAAGCGGTTGAACTCACGCTAGAAGCGAACCGTATGCTGGCTGAAGAAGCTATTCAAGGACAGGAGGTCATTCGTGAATCCTTTTTATCGCTAGCGGCATGAAACGCTCCGATCTGGTCAGCTATCTTCAACAACAAGGCTGTGTTTTACTCCGCGAAGGCGGTAATCATTCTGTCTTTATTAATCGCGCTAAAGGTAAATCGTCAACAGTTCCACGTCATCGCCAAGTGAATGATCATCTGGCGCGAAAAATTTGCCGGGATCTTGATGTTCCGGCTCCCTGATGTCGCCCATTCCCGAATTTTCCAAGGCAACCATGAGCAGTGAACTCTCTCCTGAAACCCGCCGTTCGCGCGGCGTCTACCTGTTGCCGAACCTGTTCACCACCGCTGCGCTGTTCTGCGGTTTCTACGCCATCATCGCCGCCCTGCGCGGCCGCTTCGAGGCCGCTGCGGTAGCAGTCTTCATCGCTATGGTGCTGGATGGATTGGATGGCCGGGTCGCCCGGATGACCCACACAGAAAGCGAATTTGGCGCTCAATACGACAGCATGGCGGATTTGGTGTCCTTCGGCCTGGCCCCGGCGTTGATCATGTACGAATGGGCGCTTGGCTCAATGGCCGGCATGGGACCAGTCCTGTCCAAACTCGGCTGGCTGGCGGCGTTCTTTTACACCGTCATGGCGGCGCTGCGGCTGGCCCGTTTCAATGTACAGATTGGTCATACTGACAAGCGCTACTTCCTCGGCCTGCCCAGTCCCTCCGCAGCGGCCATCGTGGTCGGCATGGTCTGGTTCTGCACCGATCTGGGCCTGACCGGCGAGCAGATGCTCTGGCCGGCCCTGATCATCACCGTCAGCGCCGGCGCGCTGATGTTCAGCAACATCCTGTATTTCAGCTTCAAACAAATCAACCTACGGGGCCAGGTGCCCTTGATTTCCGCAATGCTGGTGGTGCTCACGCTGGTGGTCATTTCCATTGATCCGCCCAAGGTGCTGTTTTCGGGATTCCTGCTGTATGGCCTGTCCGGGCCAGTGATGTATCTGGCGCGGCTGCGGCAACGCGCCCGCCGCCGCGCACACGGTTTGGTTGAACCGCCCAATAAATAGCTGTTAACCGGGTTCGTTGATCAACAGCGCCACCGGGAAATGCTGAAACACCTCCCGCAACCACAAGGCTTCTTCACCCTGCACGATCTTCCCGGTCAGCGCATCGCGCCAGCGCAGGCGCGAACCCGGCGGCGGCAGCAACCGGGTTTCATGCCAGACCGCCTCACCTAGCGGATATTCGCCATCCTTGACCAGGCTGCTCGGAAAACGCGGTACGATCACCAGCGCCCGTCGTTCGCCCAGTTCTCGTGCAAACGCGACCACATGCCCCTTGAGACTGCCGATCACCGTCAATCTCTGATAAGCGCCGTGCTGGAACAGTTCGCGTTCCGCCCCCCGCGCCTGCAAGGCGCGATAAATCAGAAACAGTTTGATCCGGCCATCCTCTGGCGCGGCGAGCAACTCGGTAATCAGTTGCAAAATCCCGGCGCTGGCGCGAGCTTGCAGATCCTTGAGCAACGCGCAACGCCGTTCAAAATCCACCGGTCGCCGATTATCCGGGTCCACCAGACTTAAATCCCAGAGTTCCGTCCCCTGGTAGAAATCCGGCAGGCCGGGTGTCGTCAGTTTAAGCAGCGTCTGGCCGAGTGAGTTGAGCATGCCGTAATGCTGAATCCGCCGCTGGAACGGCAGAAACGCCTGGAGAAAGGGATTGTCCTTGCCCGGTTGCAGCACC
>CAZDVY010000237.1:0-3433 GCA_964508935.1 uncultured Candidatus Competibacteraceae bacterium
GGCCACCACTTCACTCTAGGAAAAGTTTTATCAGAAGGAGAAACAAAATCGCGATTGTTTTAGCCTTCTACGTCCAGGGTCAGCAAAAATACCTGGAAAAGAGGCCCGCGAGAACGCCAAAAGGAATAAGGAGTTTCCTTTAGGATTCCTCTACTCAAAGTGACTGCCAAGTCCTTAATTTCTGCCGTAGCGGCAGGTTCCCCTCATTTTAGTTGCGCCCTAGTTTCTAGGGGTTTGCCAGAGTGCCGAAAGCCACAAGTCTTTGCAAGTCGTTACTGGGCTACGGTAGTCAACGGTATTAACTCTATTTAGTCAATTTCGTGATCACTTGAAGCGGGAAAGCGCTTTTATGCCAAGCCATAAGGGAGCGGCCGAGTTTTAAAGCGATCATGCGGTCATTGGCTGACATCTTACGAGTTTGTTTTAGTTGTTTCGAGTATCTCCTTTCTTTTTCATTGCCGCCCCTGGCACCCTTTTTTATCGGCTTTTCTAGCAGGCGTCGGCCCCGTCTGCAACGGTATTCCTTTACAGTTTTTTCCCCTGCGCTACGCACATTCCTCGCGAAAACAAAAAACAGCTCGCAAACCATCCTTCACTTCGTTACGGCCCCTAACGGGGTGCAGAGAGACCTTTTCCCGCCTGCCTTACTTAGCCTGCAAAGGGTCGCATGGGGCGGCCCAGTCATTAGAAAAGGAGATATGTATGACAACTTATAAAACAAACCAAGATGTTTATCAGCAAATTACTAACCGCATCATCGCTGCCATTGAAGCCGGCGCCCCCGAATTTGAAATGCCTTGGCACAGAGGCGCTCATCAATCCCGCCCAGTCAATGTGCTCACGAAAAAACCTTATCATGGAGTTAATACTCTTGCTCTTTGGGTAGCCCAGGCGGCCAACGACTACACCACGGGCACTTGGGGCACTTATCGACAGTGGCAAACCTACGGCGCACAAGTCAAGAAAGGGGAACATGCCTCAATCATCGTGTTTTTTAAGGACTTGGCAAAGTCAGTAGAGGAACCTGATGAAACCGGATCAACTTCAAGGCGTTCCTTTATCGCGACTTCTAGTTCGGTATTTAATGCTGACCAGGTAGAAGGCTATAGCGATTCGGGTTCTCCTCAAATAGATAAAACCCAAATCCTAGAGCGAGTGGAGACATTAATCAGGGCAACCGAGGCTAAACTCATCGAGAGTGGAACAATCGCCTGCTACAACCCCGTTAGCGACACCATCTATATGCCCAGCCGGGCGCTCTTTAAGGATAGCTCCACCAGCAGCGCCACCGAAGGTTATTACTCTACCCTACTTCATGAACTGACTCACTGGACCGGCCACCAAACCCGCTTAAATCGCGACCTACTCAATCGCTTTGGCAATGTGGCCTACGCTATGGAGGAGTTGGTAGCAGAACTGGGCGCAGCGTTTCTTTGTTCCGACTTGGGGATCTCCCTAGAACCCCGACCCACCCATGCGGCCTACCTGGGTAGCTGGCTGGAGGTCATGAAGCGCGATAAGCGGGCGCTCTTTACCGCCGCAAGCAAGGCCAGCCAAGCCACAAACTACCTCTTTGGACTTCAACCGTAAGCTGTTAGCAGCCAAAAGCGGCTCTTTTAAAGGCCGCTTTCCCCCCTACCAGAGAAAAACTTCCGGGTAGGGGGTTTTTCTTGAAGGCCCCCGTTTGGAGCAAAACCAGCCAGAGAGAGAAAGCACCAGTCAGGGTAGAAGGTGAGCTTGCGTGGACACTCTCGTGCAAGGAGAGTGACAGGTGATTTCTTTTTAATTATGTCCCCATTTATGGGATTTACCCTAGTTAAGCATTTAAAACGAACGACATTTAGGAGGGGAAAGCCTTCCCCCTCGCTCCAACCAGCAAGCTGTTTTCCGCTACCCCCTTCTACGGGGAGATTTCCCCGTAACGCCCCTTTTTCCCCCCACCACTCCCCACCGGCTAAGGGACTCCCGCCCCTAGCGCACGCAAGTCTCTTCAACCAGGGTATCCCCAACTTTCCGCGCTTCGCTTGTGCAAGTCGGGTGATTCCCCTCCCCGGCTTTCGGACTTGCGTTTGCCTCCCCGGTCTTCGCCAGACAGGCAGAAGGTGAATGAATGACTCATTCACCTTTAATAACGAAAAAAACATGGAGGCAATATGAAACGTTTAATTACCAAAGAAGAGCAAATCCAGATGGTCAAAAATGGACTGCAAACCAAGAAAGATCACATCGGTAACCATTGGCCAGTGGTGAAACTGTTTACCCCGGATGCAGGAGCCACTTGGTTACTCTCGGAGCTTGATCCGGAAGACCTCGATATCGCCTTTGGGTTGTGTGACTTGGGGTTAGGCTTTCCTGAGTTGGGTTATGTCTGCTTGTCAGAAATAGCCAGTGTAAGAGGTCGATTAGGCTTACCGGTCGAACGAGACCTTCACTTTAAAGCCGAAAAAAGCATCTTGGAGTATTTCGATGAAGCCCATCAAGCCGGAAGAATTATTGCTTAATCAATAAGGAGAAACAAATCATGAAAAACGAAACACTCATTGAAGAATCCAAAGGCTATTTCTTCCAGCAAGTAGAAAGTGACATAGGCGATTTAAACCACTATAGCACCGACTTAAATCACTTACTGAGGGAACACGGTTGGCCGCTGGATAACTTCAGTGCTGAGACCTTTGAGCAAACCGAGCTAGGCATTTATGCCGAAGCCCAGAGGCTAGGCGATAGCTTACCGTTTGCCACTTTGGCAATTTATCTCAAAGCTTTTAGCGCCATCATGGAGAAACGCATCAAGGCATAATAACCAAAACGGGGAAGAGCAATCTTCCCCAACTCCCTTAACTAAAAAAACATAAAGGTAAATAAGAACATGGAAATAAAATTAACAGAGACGGAAAAACAACAACTTAGAAAAGCTTATGAGTGTATGTATCACTTAAATGAAAATATGGTTGATTTAGAAGATTGTCTTGGAAATGTCGGCTGGCCTTTTGCTGGAATTTCTCCAGAAGATTATCAGTCAAAGGCTCGATTTATCCCTGCAAAAAATTTTGCAGATTTGCCGTTTACAGAAAAAATGTCCTTATTAAATTTCGTAATAAGCTATGTTTATAACTATTACGGCGACCTGCTTGAGGAGTCTGTTATACGGGAGAGTGATGATTGAGTCTAACCCCGACACGCGCCAAGGGCGCTCTAGTGGATAACCACCAGAGCGCCCTTGGCAAAAACCCAAGCGGTTTTTGAATGCAAGAGCCGAAGCCGCCAAGCCATGGATGGCGTTTTGCGTGCTCGCACACGGAAGTGCGAGCACGCAAGGGCGGCCCCGCCAGGACGGCGGAAGGGTTTTATCTTTTAAGCGGTTGTATGGTGATTTTTTTGATAGTGGTAACCCAGTGTAGCGACCTTCAAAAGGTTTAGCGCTGGTAGAAAATCC
>CAZDVY010000238.1:0-3425 GCA_964508935.1 uncultured Candidatus Competibacteraceae bacterium
TAGTCGCCGACGAGCATCAAAATTTTCTTTGCACTCATAGTGAACTCCTGACCGAAGGGACGCAAAATCCCCACAAAAGCCACACTTATCACGTTCGATGGACTGGTGAATTATAGTCCATTCCAACCTGACCGCTCATGGACACAACGCCTCACACGGCGTGCCATCTTTATCCCGATCCAGCCGGTTCAACCTGCATTCCGTCAGATAAAACCGCGCCTCTTCGCAGGACGCCATTTCCTGGCAGGTGCGTTTTGCCCCGCAGCGTCCTGCAAAAACACCCGGCGCTGACTGTTCCAGCGTCTTCGAGGACCGGACGCTGTGCCGCCAATCCCACGGCGGTCCCGGACTCACCCCGGCCCATAACCCGCGCCGGGCGGCTTTCGCCTCCGCTTCCAACGCCAACAACTGCGGGTCATGGCTGTACTGGCGATACACCCACGCCAGCCCGCGCCGCACCTGTTCCACCTCGACATTCAACCCGGCCACCGTCACTGTGCCAATCGTTCGGCCATAATCGTCGATCTTTTGCACCGCCACACTCGCTGTCCGGTTCAACGCCATCCGGGACAGGCTTTGCCGGGATTGCCCGCCGAACGGCTGATCGCGTTCCGGCGCATCAATCCCCGCCAGCCGCACCTTAACCTGTCGCCCAGCGACCAGCACGGTCAAGGTATCGCCATCCTGAACGCTCACCACCCTGCCCATCCGTGTTTCCTCCGCCGCCGGGACGACGCCGGCAACCAGCAGCAACGCCAATCCTAATCCGAATCTACTCACCGCCATGTCCCGATCAAAAAACAAAGCTTGTGATATTTCCAAGCGTTATACGGCCTCTCAGGTAAGTCTGGATAAGATGTCGTCCATCGCTGCAACTCAAGGGGCATGGACGTGGACTTCCTGAGTTTGCTCCATCTGATGGATGACATCCTCCAAATTGATCTGATCGGGATTCTCACTGGACTGCTCGCGCAGTCGCGCTGCCAGCGCCACCTGCTCCAGGGTTTCATGGCGGCCATCCGGTTGCTGGACGAAAGCCGCCCACGGGACAAACTTGGTCAGCGGGAAGCGCTGTCCAGGCTGGGGAGAAATATCAATATGCAAGCCGGAAATATACAAAACCCGTTTACCCTGATAGCCGTGTTCCCGCACGATGGTGCGGAAAGTGCGGTCAAACTCCACCTGCGTATTGACTTGGGCGGCGGTCAGCAGCGGATGGGGTGCGGTGACAATCCACGCCATTGGATCAAACAGATTTTGTTCCAGGTGACTGCGGCCCTCCAGGTCCCCCTGAATGTCCCGTTTGAAGCGAAAATACTCAGGCAACAGCCGGTTGCCAATTGGTTCACACTGGCCATCCGCCCAGCCGGTGCGTTCCATTAAACTGCACAGTTCGGGAGAAACCGCCAGACTCTTGGCCGTACTGCGGCAATGCACTGGCTGGAACTGGCGATCAGCGGTCGGCTTTGCCAGTCGATCCAGATTCAGAAACAGCCCCTCATCGCGATTTTCCCTGAGCAATTGGTTGTCGATCGTGACGAGATACGCATCCCCATGGCGTTCCAGGAGAATATTATCCCGGGCAAAAGCATATTCTTCCTGATACCAGCGCAGTACGGCTTCGATTTTGCCGCAACTGGCGGTCAGATGCCGATCTTCGCTCTGGATCCGGCGATAGACGCCAAACACGCCACTCGCCGGATCATAACCGACGTGACTGGCGTGAATAATCACCATGTCCCGCCCGTGCTCGGCATGCGGTGCATGGCGATCGGTGGCGACGATGCCGCCAACCTGGCCGTGATTAAAGGGGAACACCCCAAAATGCTTGGTGATGAGGATAATGGGATAGCCCTGGTTTTCATCCGAACAGAAGGCGCGGGAAGGCATCATCTTGCCCGACTCGAAACCAAGTGTTTGGCACCAGTTGTACAGGCGCGGGATGAAGGTGCTGTAGCGCAACATCATCCCGGCGATATGGAAATCCGCCATCAGCGCGCGGATGTTGGCTGTGGATGAGTACATGGCGATCCACCGGTGAAGGAGTCATTTATTCAGTGTAGTCCTGGATCCTTTCGGCGGCAGTATAGAAAATTGACCACAATGTATTGGAGATCAGCCGATGCCCCGGATCCGCACCATCATTTTCGCCAAGGCCCCCAGACCGGGACTGGCCAAGACCCGGCTCATACCGGCGCTGGGCGCTAAGGGCGCGGCCTGGCTCGCCCGCCGGATGCTGGAGCACACGCTGGCCAATGCGATGGCCGCCGCGCTGGGGCCGGTTGAATTGTGCATGACGCCTGCGCCGAAAGCTCCTGAATGGCGCGACATCAGCGCGCCGCCAGGCGTAGAAGTCAGCGATCAAGGGACGGGCGACCTCGGCGCGCGACTGGCCCGGGCGGCGCAACGGAGCATCGCGGCTGGCGACGCCGTTCTCTTGATCGGAACCGACTGCCCCGCACTGACGCCCGCTTGCTTGCGCGCCGCCGCCGCCGCGCTGCTCCGGGTGGGCGCGGTCATCCATCCCACCGCCGATGGCGGTTACGCCCTGCTGGGACTGACGCGCACCGATCCCCGTCTGTTTGCGAACATCGTCTGGAGCACCCCTACGGTCGCCGTCGCAACTCTGGCCCGGCTGGACCAACTCGGTTGGCCGGTCTGCGTCGCAGCGCAACTGCACGACATCGACGAACCCGGCGATCTCATCCGGCTGCCTGCTGCATGGCAAGCCACTCTGGCGTGTGGGCTGACTTCAGCCGACAACCTCCAGCGGAAACCACTGTGAGCTTGCATTCATTCAATTATTTCGACAATATTGGAAATATGGATAAGTCAACCGCTATCAACGTACTCAGCGCTCTGGCCCAGGACACGCGACTGGAAATCTTCCGCCATCTGGCGCAAACCGGCCCGCAACCGGCGGGTCAGATCGGCGAGCCTTTCAGCCTGCCGCTCGCAACGCTGTCGTTCCATTTGAAAACCCTGCAACAGACTGGCTTGCTCGATTGTCGCCGCGAAGGACGGCAACTGATCTATCAGGCCCGCTGCGGGGTGATCGTCGAACTGATGGCGTACCTGACCGAGCATTGCTGCAACCTGCCGGCGGTTGAACCCACAATCTCCCTCACTCCTTTGGAAAACTGCACTCGGAAACCCGCCGCCATGCCTCAAGACTCGATTTACAACGTACTGTTTCTCTGCACCGGCAACTCGGCCCGCAGCATCCTCGCCGAAGCGCTGATGAATCACCACGGTCAGGGCCGCTTCCGCGCCTTCAGCGCCGGTAGCCATCCCACCGGTCGGGTCAATCCCTATGCGGTGCGCTTGCTGGAGTTGCACGACCTGCCGGTTGTCGGGCTGCGCAGCAAGAGCTGGGACGAGTTCGCCACCCCGGAAGCGCCGGCGCTGGACTTCGTGTTCACCGT
>CAZDVY010000239.1:0-3411 GCA_964508935.1 uncultured Candidatus Competibacteraceae bacterium
TTGAGCCTGCAACCCCAACCGGACCCGGAACCCGACCCGGAGCCGCAGGACGAAGGCCACCCCCCGGCCCCCGCGCCGGAGCCGGAACCGGAGCGCGCCCCCGCCATCGGACCCGCGCCCGCCGCCGTGGAGGAGTCCCCGGCGAGCGGCCCGCCCGTCCCGGACCGGCCGCGTTCCGGCAAACCGGCCCAGCTCTCTTTTTTCTAACCGCCACAGGGAAACCTTACCGCATGAAAAAAACCGACTGGACGATTGAGGAAGGCGACGCCGGACGGGGCCGCGTGATCCACACCGCCGCGCCGCGCTTTACCGCACACTGGACGAGCGGCGGGGAAGACCTGGCCGCGATTGACGGCCCGTGCTGGACCAGCGAAGGGAGCGACGCCGAAGACTCCCTGCATATCTTCGGCTTCCAATGGACAGACCCGGCCCCGCCCCAGACGGACTTTGAACGCCTGATGAGCCGCGCCGCCACCGCCCTTGACGAATGGATTGCCGCGCGAATGTAACCGCGCCTTCTTTTCCTACCGTCCCGTTTACTCTTTAGCCGGAGGCGGTTTGATGATTTTCGGCGCTGTCCGGGGGAGGGGCGGCCCCGTCGAATTTTTACCGCTTTCTGGTTCCTGTGTTCCTCTTATCCGGTTTGCGTTCAGCGATTCCTGCCGGGAATTCATGCGGACGATGAGCCGGGACAACCGTTTTGACAAGGGGCGGCCCGCTCCATTCGCCCCGCTATCGCGGGGCTCCCGTGTAGCCCCTGGTCAAAACGGTTTAGGCCCCGGCTTTTTCATCGCCGCATTCCCGGCAGGGAATCGCTGAACCGCAACACGCAAAGGAGAAAACCCATGGGCCAGAAATTTGTCAATAATTTCGAGCGGATGACCGCCCCACCCCCGGACAGCGCCGAATACGAAGCGATGATGCAATCCATGCCGAGATGGACCGTCCTTTCGTCCGGGCCGGATTGCGGGACGATCACCCACCATTACTGCCCTCAATTCATGGCCTATTGGAGCGAAGAAAGCACGGTTTTGCAGGGCATCGACCTGCACGCGCTGACCTACCCGCTGCATGGCACCGACGTGGTGATACCGGGTTTCATTCCCGGTGTGAACGGCGCTAAGAGCGTCCATTTGTTCGCGCATTCCTGGAGAGACTTCCCCACCTTCACGCTGTTTGAACCCCGCTGTATGGATGGCCTGATGCAGCAGGCCGCCGACGCCGTGCGGGCCAGAACGCGCCCCCCGACCCCCCGGAAATTCTCGATTCTGGAACTGAAACTCTGGATGGGTCTGGTCCTTCATCATGAATTCCCGCGCGGGGCCATCTGGTGGCGCGTGGCCGACTTCGGCCATGAGATTCCTGCATCGCCGACCCCGCGTATGGCGGTCCTGGTCAAGGATTCGTTGAAATGCGAGATTGAACTGGCCGAAGGGTACTGGGAAGACCCGAAACCGGGCTTGACGGCGTTTTTCCGACTGGCGCAGCGGGCCGCCGTTCTCATCGATGCGTGGAAATAGCCCTCGCCCTTCTTTTCCTATTGCCCCGCCTTTCAATCCGGCGACCGCGCCGGATTGTTTTCGCCGTTTCGGTCCAGCGGGCGACCCCTTCCGAGGAGCTTTCCCGGTTTCATGGGCCGGTTTTATTCGCAGTTGATTTTTACGCGCGATTCCCTTCCCGGAAGTCATGCGGACGATGAGCCGGTACAACCCGTTTGACCAGGGGCGGCCCGCTCCATTCGCTTCGCTCCCGTGTGGCCCCTGGTCAAACGGGTTTTTGCCCCGGCTTTTCTTCGCCGCATTCCCGGAAAGGGAATCGTTTAACGTAAAAACCAAAAGGAGAAAAAACTATGACCCAAGAAACCGGAAAACGCCCCGAGCTGGTGGCCTACACCGTCACCCAAAGCGGCGAAAACAACCATTACCACCGGATTGGCGCGGCGTGGCAAAACAGTAAAGGCGGCTATAAAATCAAGCTGCACGCCTTACCGACCAACGGCGAAATCCTCCTCTTGCCGCCCAAAGACACAGCCTGATTCATCCGCCGCTACCGGAGTCTTTCCGGTAGCGGCTTTTTTATCGTGACCGCGCTTGAGGGAGCGGTGCCGGTTATCTGGCGGCGGATAGCACAAGCGGAGTAACCGGCAGCGGGAACGGGCAGGGCGGCCACGGGCCAGGGCAGGTTGTGGATGGTCTGGCGCGGCGGGGCGGGCCGGTCTGTGCATCCGGTTCTGGGCGGGGTATAATGGTGGGCAGGGTCTAGGGTAGCAAGATGTGTTTTCGTAAACGAAAACCCTCTTCGCAAGGGGGGCTTCGCCCCCCGTTGCATCCCCCCGGCGGCAGGTTCCCTGCCGCTTGTTAACGGCTACTTTCGAGGGTCTGTCATGCCCCGTCCGAAAAAGCAGACCGAGCAAAAACGCTCTCATGTCGTTTCTTTTCGACTCAACGACACCGAATACGCGCACCTTGCGCAGAATGCACAGCGGGCCGTGCTGGATATTAGCGATTATGCCCGTTTATCTGTGCTTAAAGCTAAAATTACTGTTCACCAAACCACGCCCCCCGACATGGAAACCGTGGAACAATTGCGCCGGATTGGCGTGAACTTCAATCAAATTGCGCACGCGCTGAACAGCACGGGCCAGACGCCCCCCGATTATTTTCAAGCCTTGTGCCATGACGTTGAAACCGTTCTGGGCAAGGTCTTTTCCGAGTACCTCGAACGTGGTTCCACATATCGCTAAAGAAGGCCGCAGCTTCAAAGGCGCGGGTCTTTATTATCTGCATGACAAAGGCGCATTCACTGGCGAGCGCGTCGCGTTCACGCATGTTGAAAATCTACATACCCAAAATGCCGAGCAGGCTTTTAAGGAAATGGCCTGGATCGCCCTGCGGGCCGAGCAGATCAAAAAACAGGCCGGAATCAAACCGGGCGGTAGGAAACAGGAAAATCCGGTTTTTCATTACTCCCTGGCCTGGCATCCCGAACAGGAATTAACCCGCGAGGCCATGATTAACGCCGGGCAGTCCAGTCTTAAAGCCTTGGGCTTGGAAGGCTATCAGGCGGTGATGGTGGCCCACAACGACGAACCCCACCCCCACCTGCATATCATCGTCAATCGGGTTCACCCGGACACCGGGAAAATGGCCAAGCTGGACTACAGCAAAATGCGCCTGTCCCGTTGGGCCGAGGAATACGAAAAAAACCACGGCAAAATCTATTGCCCGCAGCGGGTCGAAAATAACGAACAGCGCCGCCAGGGGCAGTACGTCAAATACCGCGACCCGGTCATCGCTACAGCCTGGCGGCACGCCGACAACGGGCGGGCGTTTGCCGCCGCGCTCCTCGAACAGGGCTATCTGCTGTGTCTGGGCGACCGGCGGGATTTCGTGGTGATGGACGCCCAGGGCA
>CAZDVY010000240.1:0-3338 GCA_964508935.1 uncultured Candidatus Competibacteraceae bacterium
TGACCGCGCCGGCTTACCTGTTTACGGTGTTGCGGCGACTGCTGCCGACCGGGTTACTCGATGCGATCCTGCGCCGGGCGGGCGGCGATGGGCGGCGCTAGGTATCCATGATCCAGGAATCAGCCATGCAAAGGACTCATCCGCCCGGCGACCGCCGGGAAAACCAGCCCACTGAGCCAAGGCCGGTATGCGTCTTGCCGGAGGAATTGCAGGCCCGCTTGGAGAAAGCCGATGGTCACATCAATGCCGCCGGGAGAAAACTATGGTACGAAACTGATCGCGGTTTATGGTCGGGTGACCAGGCCAACGCGCGCTTGGCCGAAGCATGGCTGTGGCTGCGCGGCGAACCGGTCCAACCGCTACCCTTGGAGCGTTACCTGAAAAAGGATGTTGTTGAGCAACGTTTGCAGGTTTGGTCGCGGCCCGAGATACCCGAGCCGATAGCGGTTGCTCTGGCCGAACTTGCGGCAGCCGAACAGGCGATTCGTGTCGAGCCTTTTCCAGTGGGTTTATCTACGCCGCTCTCCGACGAGCAACGCAAGCAGCTCTATGCGGGCATCGACAGGCAGAACCAATACAAGAAAGCTCTGTACGAGCTACAGCTTGCGGTCGAGGATATCGTTGCCGAGCGCTACGTGAATCTGCGTCCCGGCGAGTGGGTGCGCCTGCCTGATCGGGCGATAGGCCGAACTCTCACTCGGCGGGGACTCAGGGTGTGGATCGTTGTGCCGACGGCCACTATCGAAAGCCTGTTGGTGAGGTATTGTCTTCGATATACCCGCATCGAACATATCGAGCGCCCGCAGGCACCACCGATTTCCGCACCGGGATACTACTGGCTGGTACGGACCCACGACCGCCTTTGCGAGACCCGGCGGTTCATTGAGAACGTCGACCTGCTCGGCGTGGCGAATGTTAGCAGGGCGTTGCTCGAGACACTGGACGCCGCCGCGAAGGCCTGGTGGATCACCTTCGCACCTGTGAACGACTGCGTAAGGTGGAGTGATGCTTCCGGGCGCCAAATCCTTGAATTACCCGGCAGGGCGCCACCGTTCATCGCCGATACGCTCAACGACTGCCGGCGTCGCCAAGAAGCATTCAGCCTGGCCATGCCAAAGCAACTGACAGGGTGGGAAGCGGAGATTTCCGCGATACTTGACCAGTTCGAGCAGGCGCTGGCCGCACTCGAAGCGTTGATTGTGCCGGAGATTGATCTCGACGTTGGCGACTGGGTTGTCGTGTTACCCGAAGGCGGTCAAGGCCGTATCGTCCAGCGCCAAGGCGCAAAACTGGTCATCGATAGGGGCCGACAGGGCATTCTGGAAGCCACTCTATTTCACCCGTTCGTTCAGCGCATTCCCGCTCCCGTCGATGCGGCCATTTTCGTATCCCAACCTTGGCATGGACGTTGGCTGTGGTTCGCTTGTCATCCAGAAGCCAGGGATAGTCGCCAGGTCTGTCCCTGCTGCGGGCTGCCGGGGATACGGGAAGATGGCGAGGAGCCTTGCCGACTCTGTGGCTGGCGCCATGACGGCGGCGACTTCGACCCGGAACGCTTGAGCGCAGTCCACGACAACCTGACGCTGGCTCTGGGACGCCAGCGTTTCGAGGCGCTTGGCTATGCCGCTTTTCCAGAGATTGGTGCTGGCTGGTTCGCTTGGCGCGATCCTTTGGTTCTGGTTCGCAAACGACGACTAATCGCGGCGCTGGACGCGCTGGTCAACGACGATGTGGCTGAAGACCCGGAACGGCTGGCTCGCATCAAAACGTTATGGGCCGAATACGAGGGCCTGCTGGGTTCCGCGACGCCAACCGAGGAGGAAATGCCAGACCATGAACGAAGACAGCGATGACCGGTGGGCCGAGCAGGCAAAGCAGTTCGCCAGCAACAATCTTGATAAAGTGCGAAGCGCCTTTGGTGGGGGGCGGAGGCACCTCGGGTTCCTGTTTAATGACATGCAAGAAGCACTGAATTGGGCGGTCGATGCCTGGCTTTGCCTTCGAGGGGAAAGATGCCGCTCGGGGTGGCATGATCAGGAGGCCCGTTTCCTGTGCATCGCGCCACAGATGCTTCAGGACCAGTACCTGCGGGTAGGGGGGGACGTAACACAGCTTGCCAGTAATCTGCTCGATGTCCTCGGCACGGATCGCCTCGACGAGGTCGCTGTTGATAATCCCACTCTGGATGCCTGGCGCCGGCAAGCAAAGGCATGGCTGACGGATGCCGAGGCATTGGTGGGTGAACTCACCAACCCCGACACCTCCGCCCCTCCGCCTGGCACACGCCGGATCGAAAGCGGCGTTCTGCGCGGTCGATTTGATGGCCTGACCCCCTGCCTGCTGCTGGTCCGATCAGGTAAAACGACCAGCTACCAGGGACGCTGGGTCACCGGAAAGGTACCCCAGGGAATCTTCGATTTCGGCGAACTCAACGCTGACCGCCACTATGTCCAGGACTACAGCGGCTTCATCCTCCCCTTCTCGCTATGCCGCAATGCCCGATTGAGAGAGAGCCTCGAAACGTTCGCGAGACTGCTGAGGCAACCGGCCGACGTATCCGCTCGGGACGAGGTCAGGCCCCAACTGCCCTCAGACGCCAAGGGGCGGCGTCGCGCCCTGCAAACCTGGCTGGACGAAGCAGGACTGGGTGGTCTGAAAATGGTCGACAAAGAACCAGTAACGTGCTGGACCCGCCTCTATTTCACCCCTGAAGCTACCCAGACGGTCCTGCGCGAGTTCGACTATGTCACGGCGGTTGAGGACGGCCCCGGTCAACCGATCCGCATCATCGAACATGAAGCTTTTCGGTGGACATCGCACGGCGACCTCCTTGACTGGTGCCAACTCGATAGCGGAGGAGACGCGCCAATCCATCCTTTTCAGCTCTATATGGTCTCTGTGCTCTCCAGCCGCTGCGCAGGGCTGGCAGGCGTCGAGGAGCGCAGGCGGTTGTATCGTCCGCTGGAGTATTGGGCCGGTGCCACCACGCCTAATCGTGAGATGAACATGGATCGGTTGATGGTGCGCTTTGATCAATTTCAATTACTGCTGACCCTGGGCGAATCCACCGCTGAAATTGTTCTCTCGGAAATCTACGATCCATTTCCGGAATTGCTGGAGTGGTTACAGTTTGTCGCTACTGGCGATCTGCCAATCGGCGTCACCATTGACGAAGATGGCTCGGAAGCGCGCATGGTTGCCCATTCTTGCGGTGAGGGTCGGCTGCTCGTCGCCGTTCTGGATCGCTGGGAGGAAACCGTGCGCACTGCGGGGGTCGTGGAAGCCGAAGAATTCGTCGCTGCCTTCCGCCGTGAATTGACGGATTTCCTGCAAAATCG
>CAZDVY010000241.1:0-3321 GCA_964508935.1 uncultured Candidatus Competibacteraceae bacterium
ATATCCGGGTTTATATTCTTGAAAAGATTTTTGGGGAAGAAAATTTTCGTGGTGAAATTATATGGCAACGACATAATTCACATAATGACGCAAAAAATAAAATTGCTGTCCTAACTAACACTATATGGTATTACAGTAAATCAGATAAATTTTCCTATCATCCGATTTATAGCAAACACTCTGAAGCATACAGGCAAAGCTTTTACACGCATGATGATAAAGATGGTAGAGGATTATATGCCCTCGATAACATGGCAAGCCCTAATCCACGCCCAAACATGATGTATGAATGGATGGGGTTCCCATATCCACCTAAAGGGTGGAGATATGAAAAAGAAACCATGCAAAAACTACATCATGAAAATAGAATTCATTATCCTTCTAAAAAAGATGGTTCTTTTGATGTAACGAAGCGCCCACGTTTAAAAAGATATTTAAAAGAACAAAAAGGCAACCTGCTTGGAAATATCTGGACTGACATTTTAAGTGTCCAAGCACATTCAAACCAGCGCATTGGCTACCCTACCCAAAAACCTGAAGCCTTATTGGAAAGAATTATTCAATGCGCGTCCAATGAAGGCGACTGTGTTTTAGACCCCTTTGTGGGCGGCGGAACGACCGTCGTGGTTGCGGAAAAACTCAAGCGGCGCTGGATTGGCGTTGATCAGTCGGTCGCCGCCATCAAGGTGTCGGAATTGCGCCTGCAAGGGCAAAGCGATCTATTCTCCCAGCCGTTCATCGTTCAACTGCACAAATACGATTACGACACGCTGCGCTATCAAAACGCCTTTGCGTTTGAGGCATGGATTATTGAACAGTTCGGCGGCGCCGCCAATGCCAAACAAATCGGCGACTCCGGTATTGATGGCAAAACCCATGACGGCCAACCGATTCAGGTCAAGCGCTCCGACGCGATTGGGCGGAATGCTGTCGATAACTTCCTGTCCGCCTGCAAGCGTTACGATAAAGCCCGTTTTGAAAAAAACCAAAAAAATCACCAATCGGTGGGCGTGATTATCGCTTTCAGTTTTGGCAAAGGGGCCATTCAGGAAATCGCCCGGCTGAAAAATGAAGAAAATATCCTTATTGATCTGGTTAAAGTTGAAGACATCGTTCCGATAGCCAAGAAACCCAAGTTAAGTATCGAATTAAAAGATTTGGGAGTCGATAGCAAGCCGACACGGGAAATTGCGTTTACCGCCCGGAGTGAATCTGAAGTCGGCATTGAATTTTACGCCTGGGACTGGAGCTATGATCAGGAACAAGGCGTCTTCAAACCAGAAATACTGAGAGATAAAGAAGGGAAACAGGTTTATAAATTCAAAGCCGGAGCGCATTGCATTGCGGTCAAAGTCGTTGATAACGATGGCCTGGAAAGTATGGAAATCCTCACGTTAAAGATCAACGGAGGCGTTCATTTTACGGGCGAACCGGCGTGAATAATAGCTCATCCACGACTGAAACAGCCTGCTTCCACTGTGGCCTGCCCGTTCCGCCCGGCGTTCCCTACGCAGCGGTGATCGACGGCGAGCGTCAGCCGATGTGCTGTCACGGTTGCGAGGCTGTCGCCGAAGCGATTGTCGCCGCCGGTCTGACCGATTTTTACCACCATCGCACCGCACTTTCGCGCCGCACCGAAGACCTGATTCCCCAGCAATTACGCGGGCTGGAACTGTACGACCGCCCGGATTTGCAAAAGAGTTTCGTCCGGGCGGAAAGCGCGCATGTCCGCGAAGCCGCACTGATTCTGGAAGGCATCGTCTGCGCCGCCTGCGTCTGGCTCAGCGAACGACATGTCAACGCCCTGCCCGGCGTGCTGGAATTCCGCGTCAACTACTCCACGCACCGCGCCCGGGTGCGCTGGGACGAGCAGCAAATCAAGTTGAGCGAAATTCTCGCCGCCATTGCCGCGATTGGCTACATTGCTCATCCCTTCGATCCCAGCCGTCAGGAAGCCTTGCAAAAGCGCGAACGGGCGGTTGCATTGCGTCGCCTGGCGGTTGCCGGTCTCTTCTCCATGCAGGTGATGATGCTGGCGGTCGGGTTATACGTCGGCGAATACCAGGGTATGGAACCATGGATTTGGGAATTTTTGCGCTGGATTTGCCTGATTTTAACTGTGCCGGTGGTGGTCTATTCCGCGCAACCGTTTTATATCGCTGCCTGGCGTGATTTGCGCAACCGGCAACTGGGCATGGATACGCCGGTTTCGCTGGCGATTCTCGCCGCCTTCGTCGCCAGCGTCTGGCACACCTGGATCGGCAGCGGCGAGGTCTATTACGATTCGGTGACCATGTTCGCCTTCTTCCTGCTCACCGGGCGCTTTCTGGAAATGAACGCCCGGCACCGGGCCGGGCAGATTTCCGAGGCGCTGGTGCGGATGCTGCCGGCCACCGCCACCCGACTGGATGAACAGGGCGCGGAAGAGATCGTGCCCATCGCCGAACTGGCCCCAGGGGAGCGGGTATTGGTGCGACCCGGCGAGACCATTCCCGCCGATGGCCGGGTCGAGGAAGGCGCAAGCGGCGTTGATGAATCGCTGCTGACCGGGGAAAGCCTGCCGTTGCCGAAAGGCGTCGGCGAGGCGCTGATTGGTGGCTCGGTCAATGTGGACAGCCCGCTGGTGATGCGCATTGAAAAAGTCGGCGTTGACACCACTCTGTCCGCTATCGTCCGCCTGCTGGATCGCGCCCAAGGGGAAAAGCCGCGCCTGGCCCTGCTGGCGGACCGGATTGCCGGCGGATTCGTCGCCGCCCTGCTGATCGTAGCGGCAGTGGTTTTCTCCGCCTGGTGGTCGCTCAGCGATTTTGACACCGCGTTCCGCATCACCCTGTCGGTGCTGGTGGTAACCTGTCCCTGCGCCCTGTCGCTGGCGACGCCGACGGCGATGGTCGCCGCCACTGGAACCCTGACGCGCATCGGTCTGTTGACCACCCGGGGTCATGCGCTGGAAACCCTGGCTCAAGCCACCCATGTCATCTTCGACAAGACCGGCACCCTGACCTATGGCCGGCCCCAGGTGACGGCGGTCGAGCCGATGACCGGGCTGGAGCCGCAATCGTGTTTAGCCTGGGCGGCGGCGCTGGAGCGCGGCTCGGAACACCCAGTCGGGCGGGCGCTGGTCGAAGCGGCAGGTTTAGGCGTTCCGATGGCGACGGAATTGCACAATACGCCGGGCAGCGGCGTTGAAGGCTGGATCGACGGGCGACGTTATCGCATCGGCCAGCCGGAATTCGTCGCCGCCCTGAGTGGAACGCCGATGGTCGAAAAAGACGATCTCGACGCCGCCAGCACCTGGGTGGCGCTCGGCGATGAACAGGG
>CAZDVY010000242.1:0-3321 GCA_964508935.1 uncultured Candidatus Competibacteraceae bacterium
AACGCCGGAATCCGTTGTTCCAGCCAATATCCGCGTGGCCGATGGATGAAAATTCGCTCAGATCCGCATGGACAGCGACTGGAAAATGTCTTCGCTCATGTTCCGCAACATGCTTAGGGCGTCCCAGTCATCCCAGGATTCCTGAATGCGGCCTTGCTCGATGCGGTGAAAGCTCATGCCGGTGACCGACATGCGCTGGCCGCTGGGCGCGATGCCCATGAATTCGCCCTGATGCGTTCCGTGAGCGATCCAGCGCGTGGCGACCTTGTCGCCTTCCGCGAGTTGATCCTGAATTTCAAAGCGGATATCGGGAGCGGAAAGGTGATAGAGCATGACCACCTGCTTGAACGTTTCGACGCCGTGCACAGTATCCGGCAGAGCCGCGATATGTCCGACGTAATGAGGGTCGATGATTTCATCCGCGACCTCCAGATTGCATTGCGTCCAGATGACTTCGAAATTGCGCCGGACCAGGGCTTTATTGGCTTCCAGAATGCTGTTGTCGGACATGAATACGTCTCCTGGGGCGGTGACCGTCGCGCAAAGTGGGGTTAGCAAAACGTTCATTAGTGTAATCCGTTCTGACCTGGGCTGCCACGGGCCAGGTCCGCGATTCCTGCTATAATCCGGCCATAGTCGTGATCAACCGGCCGGGAGAGATCGGATCATGCTGCAGCAAAGCCCCGTGTATTTTGAGGATGCCGAAAGCTGTGTGGAAGACATCATCGCCAGGGTGGGTCCACGTATCATACTCGGCATTCCCCTCGGGATCGGCAAGCCTAATCCCCTGGTGAATACGCTCTACCGGCGGGCCAAAGCCGATCCACAACTGCAACTCAGGATCGTGACCGCCATCACTGTAGAAATTCCCAAGGGTTCCAGCGATCTGGAAAAACGCTTTCTGGGGCCATTCGTCGAACGGGTGTTCGGTAATTACCCCGATCTGGAATATGCGGTCGATCTGCGCACCGGACGCATCCCGCCGAATGTTGAAGTAGCGGAATTCTTCTTCAAGCCGGGCGGCTTTATGAACGTGCCGATGCAGCAGCAAAACTACATCAGCACCAATTACACTCACGCTGCACGGGATTTAATGGAAAGCGGCATCAATGTGCTGGCCCAGCAGGTGGCCCAACGTGAGGTCGGTGGGGAACTGCGTTTCAGCCTGGGCAGCAATCCCGATGTCACTCTGGATTTGCTGCCGATGGTTGCGGAGGCCCGCCGCCAGGGCCGGGCGATGGTCACAGTCGCTGAGGTCAACCGTGAAATGCCGTTCATGTATCACGACGCCATGGTGCGGCCCGGCGATTTCGATCTGGTCATTGATCATCCCCGCTACGATTTCCGGCTGTTCGGGGCGCCCAATATGCCGGTGGACGACGCCGATTACCTGCTCGGTTTACAGGCCAGCGCGCTGATTCGCGATGGCGGCACCTTGCAGATCGGCATTGGGTGTCTGGGCGACGCCATCGTCCATTTCTGTCGGATGCGCCATCAGCAGAACACGGTTTACCAGGAATTGCTATCCGAGACGCGAATTCTGGATCGCTACACCGATCTGATCGAACGTATTGGCGGAACCGAGCCATTTGCGCAGGGGCTGTATGGCTCCAGCGAGATGTTCGTCAATGGCTTTCTGTACCTGTATCAGGACGGCATCCTCAAACGCCAGGTCTATGACAGCATTCCCTTGCAACGCCTGCTCAACGAAGGCGCGATCAGCGAAAGCGTCGATGAGCGAACTTTGCAGGTGTTGTTGGAGCGAGGCGTCATCCCTGCCCGCTTGACTGGCCCAGCGGTCGATTTTCTCTGCCAATTCGGCATCTTCAACGATCAGGTTCGTTATGCAGACGGTGAACTGATCATCGGCGGGGAGACACGAGTTCCGGCGGAACTGGATCGCCCGGACAGTTGGGCAGCCCTGATCAAAAAAGGACTCGGCGAACGTCTCAAGGGCGGCATTGTCATGCATGGCGGGTTTTTCATGGGGCCGCAAAGTTTTTATGAGACGTTGCGCAACCTGCCTGAGGCAGAGAGCCAGCGGATTGGCATGACCACGGTGCAACGGGTCAATCACCTGTTCGGCCCTCACCAGGAATTGGCGATTCTGCAACGGCGGGATGCCCGTTTCATTAATACCACCATCATGGTGACGTTGCTGGGCGCGGCGGTGTCCGACGCTCTGGAAAACGGCCAGGTGATCAGCGGGGTAGGAGGACAGTACAACTTTGTCGCCATGGCGCATGAGTTGCCGGGCGCCCGGTCCATCCTGATGTTGCGCAGCACTCGTGAGAGCGGCTTGAGCGTGAGTTCCAATATCGTCTGGAACTACGGTCACATCACCATTCCCCGCCACTTGCGCGATATCGTGATCACCGAATACGGGATCGCCGATTTGCGTGGACGGTCGGATCGGGAGGTGGTCACCGCCTTGTTGAACGTCACGGATTCGCGTTACCAGCCGGAATTGCTGGAGAAGGCCAAGCGCGTCGGCAAGGTTCCGCTCGATTATGAAATCCCGCAGCGCTATTGCTACAACACACCGGGCAAAATTCAGGCGCGACTCGCCAAATACCGGAAGTCGGGACTATTGCCGGATTTTCCGTTGGGAACCGACTTTACCGAGGAGGAAATTGTTTTAGGGCGGGTGCTCAAGGGCCTCAAAGCGCGGTTGGCGACCAAGAGCGATTTGATGAAGACCATCGTTCGGGCCATGACCACCGGGCCAACGCCGGAAGCGGCCCAACGGTATCTGGCCCGTCTGAATCTCGATCAGCCCTCTGGACAGAAAGAGCGGATGATTCAGAGGTTGATTGTGGCCGAGTTGATCGCCGGTGGGTACATCTAAAATCCCTCCCCTTGGTAGGGGAGGGTGGGGCGGCGTCTACTCTGGCTGTGCCAGTTCCTCTTCGGCTGCGACCCGCCGACCGATAGCTGTCTTCAGCGGAGCGACTGTTTCTTCTTCAACTTCTTCCACCACCTTGGCTTCAGTCACCGCCACCGGCTTTGGTGCGGGGTCCAGCGGACGCAGCACCAGCCCGCCCAGTGGCGGCACGGTGATGGTGATCGAGTAGGGCCGATCCATCCAGGCGCGCTCCTCGGCGATCATATCCACTCCGCCGTTGCCGACGCCGCTGCCAGCGTAATAGTGTGAGTCGGAATTGAAGATTTCTGTATAACGACCGGCCCGGGGTACGCCAATTCGGTAGCCATGGCGCGGCACCGGGGTGAAATTGACGACGACTACCAGGAAGTCGTCATCCTTTTTGCGCAGGTAGCTCAGAATCGACTGCTCGGCGTCATGGCAGTCAATCCAGTCGA
>CAZDVY010000243.1:0-3313 GCA_964508935.1 uncultured Candidatus Competibacteraceae bacterium
GCCTGGTAATGGGACAACCGTGGCATCACCTTATCCTCGACGGCTTTGCGGACGAGAAGAAAGATCGCTGAACTATTCGGTTCGATGGTGCTGCTGAGCGATTTGATGAAGTCATCGTTGATCCCGTAATCGGCCAGCTTCCCCTGCAGGGCGCCGGACCCGGCGCCGACCAGCCCGCCCGCCAGCAAGCCGGCCAGCGGATTCATGAACAACAGGCCGACGAGCGCTCCCATCATCATACCGAGCGAGGCTCCTTGACTGGCCCCGATCGCCACCAGATTGACGCTCTGTTTGAGATGGATTTTACCGTCGCTGTCACGGACCACTACACAGGCGTCCTCAAGTTCGAGAACGTACTCCTTCTGCAACGCCCTGAGTTCGTTCAGAAAGTGATCGGCAGTATCCAATTCCTTGAACGCCAAACAAATAAGGTCACTCATTTCACATCCTCTTCGTTGAATCCTGTTCCAAAAAAGACGCTAAGCGTTCAGTCCCCTCTCCCCCTGCCAAGGGGGAGAGGGTTAGGGTGAGGGGGTCAGTCGTTGAATCCACTGCCCTCACCCCCAACCCCTCTGCCGCGAGCGGGCGAGGGGAGTGAACGGGTATCTTACTGATAGGGCGCGAACGCCTCGGCGACGTTGTTGCGCTGGCCGCCGCGCATGACGAGTCCGAGCAGCAGCCGCGCCTTGAGGCCGGAGAGGTAACCCGCGGGAATGACACCGCGCTGGATCAGATCGATCTCGGCGCCGGGATACCCATAGGTATGGGTGAACACCGGACCCGTCATCGCGCGGCTCGCGAGCACCACCGGAATCTTCGCAGCAAGGTCGCCGACCAAGGGAGCGACGTCCGCGAGCACATGGCCGGCGCCCATCCCCTCGATCACCACGCCCGCGTAGCCCAGGCCGGGCAGCGAACCGAGCAGGCGCCCATCGTCGCCCATCGCGACCTTCACCAGCGCCACCAGCGTGGGCGGACCCTCCGCCGCCGACAGGTTGGGGTTTCGCTTCACTCGCGCATAGAAGCGTGGCTGCCGTTCGATCAGCGTGCCAATCGATCCCACCAGCGGCGAGAGGAACGCCGAAGGCAGCGCGGTGTGCGACTTCTGGACGAAACGCGCCGCGTGAATGTCGTAGTTGAGGACCGCGAGCGTCCCGAGACCGCGCGACTCCGGAGAGGCGGCGACGATGGCCGCCGACAGGAGATTGGCGGGTCCATCCGCCCCCGGCGCGTCGGCGCCGCGCATCGCGCCCGTCACCACCACCGGCTTGTCGGAATCGACCAGGAGGTCGAGGAGAAAAGCCGACTCCTCAATGGTGTCGGTGCCCTGGATCACCACCGCGCCGTCGAAGCCGGCTGCGAAGCCTTCCTCGATCACACGCGCAACTTCGACCAGGTTGGCCGGAGTGAGCGAGGGGCTGGGCAGGCGAAACAGCGACCGCGCGTCGATGTCGCCGACTTCGGCGAGCGCGGGCACCGACGCCACCAGCTCGGCGGCGCCCAGCTTGGGCGTGATCCCCCCCGAGTCGCTCGGCACCATGGTAATGGTCCCGCCGAGCGACAGGATGAGAAGGCGTGGCTTGCTCGTGGATGTCATGTTTCCTCCTCCAGCGTATCGCCCTCACGCTTCAGCGGCGAATTCGCCGGGATCCCGCCCGGTTTGCCGCCGATCTGGAGTTCCAGGTTCGTCAGGCGCTCGTCCAGCCCCACCAGCGAGAGCCTGGGCTTCGGCGGCGGACTCGTCGGGAGCTCGCCCGGCTTGTAGGTGGGCAGCCGACTGGCCGGGAAGATCGCCAGCAGCGAGAGCGCCGCCATGATCAGCAGGCCGATCTTGAGCGCCCGCAGCCGCGCCTCCTCGTTGATGCGCACCGCTTCCTGGACCTGCTCCGGCGGAAGGTTGGTGCGCTCCAGGGCCGTCTTCAGTCGGTCGTTGCTCACGAAGGTGATGTTGTTGTCCAGGTCGATCTGGGACTGGAGTTCCGCTTTCAGTTCCGGGTGCTGGCCCAGCGACCCGATGATGAAGGCGCTTAACAGGCCGACGAGCAGCGCGCCCGAGACGGCGGTGCCGACGGCGGCGGCGAGGTTGTTGGTCGTTCCGCGCAGCGAGCCGACGTCGCTCGCCAACTCCTTGGGCGAGGCGGTGACCAGCACGTTGAACAACAACGTCACCAGCGACCCCTGGCCGATGCCGAACACGATCAGTCCGATCATGACGACCGGCGCGCTCCAGTCGTTGCGCACCACCCAGGCGAGCCACAGGAGTGCGATCGTGCAGAGGGCGAAGCCCCAGCGTCCAATCTCCTGCGGCGTCAGCTTGTTATAGAGCTTGATGATCAGCATCGCCGTGAAGAACACGGTGAGGTTGAACGGCAGCATGGCGATCGCCGTTTCGATCGGGGTACGGCCCTGGATGATCTGGATGTACAGCGGCACCGAGAAGTTGAGCGCGCCCTCCAGCGCGACCACGACGAACATCGCGTAGACCGCGGCGCGCTCGGACGCGGATTTGACTACCTCCAGCGCGAGCAACGGCGTCTTCCCGTCCGCGGTGCGGCGGCGCGTCCAGAACACAAAGCCCTGGAGGAACACGATGCCGATGACGATCATGAACGGCGCGGGCGACATCCCGAACAGGTCGAACGGCGCGGCGGGCCGCGCAAAACCGAGACCCCACCGGTTCAGGTTGTTAAAGCCGAAGCTGATGAGCGTGATCCCCGCCGCGGTCAGCAACACGCCAAACAGGTCGATCTGCACCTCGGGCCGACCCCGCGTCGGCTTGAGCTTGAAACTCAGGAGGAGGACCACCGCGGAAAGCACAATCAGGATCCCGAACGAGGGCCGCCAGCCGATAAAGGTGCCCAGCATGCCGCCGATCAGAAAGGCCAGCACACCGGCGCCCGCCCGCGCCGAACCGAGGGCGCCGAGCGCGGTGGCCTGCTGCTGGCCGTGGTACTGATTCGCGATCAGCGCGACTAGCGAGGGGACCAGCGCCGCGCCCGCGATACCGGCCAGGAGCTGGGCGGCCAGCATATGGGTGGCGGTCGGACTGAAGGTCATCAACACTTGTGCTCCGCCGAACAGCGCCACTACGGCGCGGAAGACGTATACCGCGCCAAACCGTTGAGTCAGCTTCGCGCCGAGCATGACGAGACCCGCCACGGCGAGCGAGTACATCACGATCCCGGTGGCGACCGTGGTCGGCGGCACGTTGAAGCTGTTCACCATGCCGCTCAGCGCGACCGGCAGCGAGGCGACGTTAAAGGACATCAGCGCCTGGCCGAGCGCTATCGCGATCATCGGCAACCAGGATTCC
>CAZDVY010000244.1:0-3293 GCA_964508935.1 uncultured Candidatus Competibacteraceae bacterium
GGTACTGGCGTAGTACGCCTCTCGATCCTGCGTAGCGGTGGCGAAACCGCCAGCCACCGAGGGATTGCCCACCTGATAGCCGACCTGGGGTTTGACGAACACGGCGGTGGGCGTCGCTTCCGGCGCGAGCGATAACGGTTCTATCGCCCCAACGTTCGCAGTGACGATGTTGTTGCGCAAGGCCAGCGCATAGCCCTCGACGATGGGAAAGCGAATTGCGTAGTGCTGCCGCGCCTGGTCGGCATAGACATGGTTCTTCGGCCGATCTTCGGGCGCGGCGGCCTGAGTCTGGCGGCCCCGGAATGGAATCACCGAGAACGGAACCCCGTAGATATCCACATATTCCTCGGTGAGCAGGCCAGTTTCCGGATCAACGGTGTAGTCCATCCGGCGCAAACCGCGACCGACTACTTGTTCGCAGAGCAACTGACTGAGGAAGGCGCGCAGACCGAGAATCTGCGTGACATTGTTGGCATCCCAGCCCTCGGTCAGCATCTGCACCGAGACTACGCAACGCACCTGCTCGCCCGGCTGGCCGATCTTGCCGACGGTATCAATGACCTGGCGCAACGCTTCCGCCGCTTCCTTGCGGGACGTTTTGGCGTCGTCCGACTCGGCCTCGGCCAGCAGTTTGGAGTCGATGCGCAGGGTGGGACGAAAGCCCTCCCGGTTGGAGAACCATTCCGGGAAAATCTGACCCGCGCCATAGACCGTCCGGGTTTTCGGCTTCTTTTTCTTCCTGGCCGCGCCCTCCTCGTCGTCAGCGCCTTCCGCGTCGTCATCATTTTCTTCGATGATGTCCACGGTCTGCTCGCCGGAAATGTTCCGGTAGAACAGTTCAGCGATGGCGGTATTGTCAGCGACAATGATCATGACCGGCGGCGCTTGTTCCTGGCCGGGCTGGGCGTCCTGCAAATAGCGGGCGCGCTCCTGCCATTGGCTGGCCAGCGTCATCAATGCATCCTGGGCCTCGCGCCAGACCACTTCGGGCTTGGGTTTGCCGCCGGGCAGTTTTTCCCCCGGTTGTAGCTGGCTGACGATGGCTTGCCACAGGCGGAAGAATTTGGGTTCCGGTTTGCCGGTGGTGTCCGAGACCGGCAGGCGAGGAATTTTGACGATGCCCGATTCAATCGCATCGACCAGTCCGAAGTCGGAGACCAGCCACGGGAACGGCGAACCTTCGATGTAGCCGCTGCCGCCCAGATAGAACGGCGTGGCCGACAAATCCACGACGAATTTCACGCCACAGGCGGCATTCAGCCGATCCAGACCCGTGACCCAGACGGTCGCTTCCTCGCGTTCCGCCTGTTCCTCAGCGGTCAGGGTGCTGGTTTCCTCGACCGGCTTGGGCCGATAGGCGTGGTGCGCCTCGTCGTTGAGGACCATGATGGGCGCCCGCTCATACAACCCACCCAGCACGCGCCGGGCGAAGGCATCCGGGCTTTCTTCGCCCTTGTTGACCACCCGGTAACTTTTGCCGCTTTCGGTATGCGGACTTTCGGGGGCGAATTTGTGCCAGTTGCTGATCAACACCCGGCCCTTGAGCAGTTCGGGCATCAGTTGGGACGGCACGATGTCGAACTGGCGGTAATAATTGTCGTCCAGATCGGTGCGCAAGACTTGCAGACGCTCGTAGATGGTCAGGTTCGGACAGACCGCCAGCGCGGCGTTGGGAAAGCGCTCGTCGCCCGGTACGCGACCCCGATTGCAGAACGCCCAGGCGATCAGCATCGCCATGACGACCGTTTTGCCGCTGCCGGTCGCCATCTTGCAACCGTAGCGCAGCAAAGCCGCCTCTCCCCCGCCCTCCCCTACCAAGGCAGGGCTGTTAAGCTCTACGAAAATAGGGCGGTCTGCTGATCCAACCACCCCGGCGCTTCGCGCCACCCCTCCTTGAAAAGGAGGGGAAATAGCATCAAGATCAGAGTGTTCCCCTCCTTGGCTAAGGAGGGGTGCCCCGTCGGGGCGGGGTGGTTCGACCCTCGGAAAGTGACAGCTTCCACAGAACTTAACAGCCCCGCCCTCCCTCACCCCTGGTGGGGGAGTTTTATCACGCAGCGTCGGAAAAACCTTGGGCGCGCTCTCGGTAACGAAGGAGGGTCGATGACCGGCGATCAATGCGTGGTAGTCCGGCAGCGACAGCCGGGGCGTAAATCCGGTTTTGTGTCCCGAAGCGAGAATTTCATTGAGATAGATGACCGTCTCGACGGCTTCAAGCTGGCAGAAAAACAGTCGGCGCGGGCGGTCGGAACGCGCCCAGTGCGTCAATAACTGGCGCGTGATTGGCGTGGCGTTGCGGTAGTTCGATTCCCGCCAGCGGCGCACATCCTCGCGCAGCAGGTTCACCAGCGGCAGGTCGTCGCGTTCTTCTTCGGCCAGCAACGAGCGTTGGGCGGAACCGGTGCGCTGGGTGCGATACCAGTAGGACGCGGGGCGGCGTCCGGCTTCTTCGCGGGCATCGCCGGTTTGCGTGTCGTACACCCAATGCCGGTTCGGTTCCCGATAGGGGCTGCACAGGATGGGCCGGGAAACGGGCTGGATCGGAATCTCTGATTGCGCCGGGTTGGCGGCTTTTTTCCGATCAGACTCCCTCCCCGCTTGCAGGGGAGGGCCGGGGTGGGGGGGCGGATTACGCGCCATAAGTCCCCTCCCCCTTCAGCCGCAACACGCGCATCACTTCATTGCCCCGTGGGTCGATGACTTTGACCGCGACGCGCTGGTGTTGGCCTGCGGCAAACGGCAAGGACTCCGTGCCGGACAGCGCGGCGAAGGCCGATTCATCGACCACGGATTTCAACGCTTTCGCCAGCTTCTCCCACGCGGTCTTGTCCGGGAAGAACGCTTGGGTGATGCAGAACAGCCGCCCGTCATAGTCCGCATCGACGAACCACGCGGCGACCTTATCCACTTGGGTAGCCAGAATGGTGTTCTCGACCGGGTTGTAGATATCGACGCCTTCCAGCGTCACGGTGAACATCCCGTCTTCAGCCTTGTTCAAGGCCACACGCGGGCTGCCAAACACCGAGAATAACTGCGCATTCGGCGTGTCCTTGAGTAGCCCGCCCATGTTCACATCGGGGCGGATATGGGCCAGATGGCAACGGACTCGCGGGTTCGGATCGTCCTGAATCGTGGCCTGAGCGGCGGCATCGAAGGAGAAGCCGGCAAATACCAGGTTGTCAAAACCGCGTTTGGCCGCATAGAACAGGGCGTTTTCCACCTGCCAGGCGGTCACCGGCCCAAACTCCGGCCCGATTGACACCGCCACCGACGTCTTGCTCCCCTCGCCCTCT
>CAZDVY010000245.1:0-3290 GCA_964508935.1 uncultured Candidatus Competibacteraceae bacterium
CAACAGCTCCGTGATCAGGTTGTAAATCGCTTTGGCGTCCGCCAGCCGGAATCTTTTCTGTTAGCCGTGATCCCTGCCGCGATACACCGGATCACCCGATTGCCAGCGCAACGCCGGCGTGAGTTCCGCGATCATCTCAAGTCGCTGATCGATCGGGCAGCGGCGTTGCCCGCTCCACCGGCAGTTGTTGATCAGGAACCGGTCATGGAATCAGTTGCCGTTCAGGATGCCCGGCTTCAGGCTGCCTCAGGCAGCGCCTGCGCCTGTTGCCAAGGATCGTGCTGCCGGGGCGGCGCCTACACTCACGCCTATCTGGGTGTGGAAACCCTGCAACGCTATATGACCGCTCACTCGAAACAGAGTCCTCGCAAGGTGCTGGCCAGTTATATGCGCCATATTAGCGCTGAGACCTGTGAAGGCTCCTGCGTCTATCATCGGGAGGATGGATGCAGCTTGCCCCGCGAGATGCGCGCCAATATTTGCAACGAGTTTTACTGCGGAGGGTTACGGGAGTTTCGGGCAAATGTTCCGGCGACCGGACCTGTCCGTGGTTTTTTCGTCGCAACGGCTGATAACGCGATTCAACGAGCTGCCCTGGTGCATGAAGAACAGCGGCTGATGGTTCCAGCGCCGCCCACCGACACCGATTAAAAACTTAACAACAGTCCCGCCGGCGGCGATCATCCATGCGTCTGGGAGCCATCGCCTTTCTGCTCGGAATTCTGGCTTTGCAGGCGTTGCCGGAACTGCCAGCCCGGCGCTGGACGCTGGCGTTGCCGGGCATATTGCTCATCCTGGCGTTCATCCCCCGGTTGCGGCTGCCTGCCTGGGGCGCGACCGGGTTTTTTTGGGCGTTGTTGCTGGCTCCACCACCGGATGGGTTGCCAGCAACTCTGGAAGGCGCTGAAGTGACCCTGGAAGGCTGGATTGCGGCGATTCCGGATTACGAAGGCCGCAACATTCGTTTTGTCCTCGAAGTCGCACCCACCCAGGATACTGCGTCGTTGGCGACGCCGCTGGCCGGACGCCGGCTGCGGCTGTCATGGTGGGATGATCCGCAGTCCGACGCTGACGAAGAAAATTCACCGGAGGAAGCACGGCCCACATTGCGAGTCGGTGACCGCTGGATGTTCACCGTCCGTTTGAAAAAGCCGTGGGGACTGCGCAACCCCGGCGGTTTCGACTACGAGCGCTGGCTATACGCCCAGGGCATCGTCGCGACTGGCTCAATTCGTTCCCATCCCCCGCCACAACGATTAGCGGAAGCCGAGCGTTATCCACTGGATCGCTATCGGCAACGCATCACCGAGCACTTCGCTGAACAGTTGCCTGGCAATCCCTACGCCGGCATTCTGATCGCGCTGGCCGTCGGCGAAGAAGGCGGCATCACGCCCTGGCAATGGGAAGTGTTCAATCGTACCGGCGTCACTCATCTGATGTCGATTTCCGGTTCGCATATTGGGTTAGTCGCCGGCTTGGTGTTTGTGCTGGCCTGGGGTTTCTGGAGTCGCATTCCGGCATTGGCGCTGCGCTGGCCAACCCCTGGTGCAGCAGCGCTGGCGGCCTTGATAGGGGCTGGCGCTTATACCCTGCTCTCCGGGCTGTCGGTGCCGGCGCAACGCTCGTTTTTGATGGCGGCAGTGGCGATGCTGGCGCTGATCATGCTGCGTCCCGCCGCACCGAGTCGCATTCTGGCGCTGGCGCTGCTGGGCGTGCTGGCGGTCGATCCCGGCGCGCCCTTGCAAATCGGGTTCTGGCTGTCCTTCGGTGCAGTCGCGGCGATTCTCTACAGCGTCAGTGAGCGCGGGATTGCAGGCCGCCGATGGGATCAGGCCATTTGCCTGCAATTGAAGATTACCCTGGCGCTGTTGCCACCGACCCTGCTGTTTTTCCAGCAATTCCCGCTATGGTCGCCGCTGGCTAACCTGATCGCTATTCCCTGGGTGGGTTGTACGGTGTTGCCGCTGAGCCTGTTGGCGGCGCTGTTGACGCCGTTGAGCGCCCCACTGCAAGCGTGGACGCTGGATTTGGCGGCGCTGACTATGGAGGGACTGTGGCATATTTTGCGCTGGCTGGACCAATGGCCCGGTATGGTGCTGTATCGGCCTGCGCCGCCGTTGTGGACTCTGATTTTTGCGTTGCCAGGCATAGTCTTGCTACTGGCTCCACGCGGTCTGCCGAGTCGCTGGCTGGGAATGCTCCTATGCCTGCCGCTGCTGTGGCCACCCGCTGCCGCGCCGGCGTTCGGCGGCTTCTGGTTTACCCTGCTGGATGCTGGGGAAGGGCTGGCGGCGGTGGTGCGCACCCGTGACCATACGCTGGTTTACGACACCGGCCGGCGTCTCGGAACCACGCTGGATACGGGTCGCGCCGCGCTCGCACCATTTCTCCGCTACCAGGGCGCGGAACAGGTCGATCTGTTGATTGTCAGCCATGCCGACAGTCAACATACGGGCGGCGTGCGGTCACTACGGGAGTTGCTTCCAATCGGGCGCATTCTAACGTCCACACCGGATCAGACGCCGATTGATAGCGCTGAAATCTGCCAGGTCGGTCAAACTTGGGAATGGGATGGCGTCCGGTTTCAAATCCTCCATCCACCGCCGACCGGCTTCAGCGGCGATGAGGCCTCCTGTGTGCTAAAAGTTGAGGGAACAGCGGGGCGGGTCTTGTTGCCCGGCGATATTGAGGCCGGTGCGGAAATGACCTTGGCCAGGACCTACGGTGCTGGATTGGCTGCCGAAGTGTTAGTTGCCCCGCATCAAGGCCGACGCAATCTCTCCACATCGGCCTTTTTGGACGCTGTGCAACCGCGCTACATTCTGTTCGCAACCGGCTATCACAACCGCCACGGCTATCCACGGGCGGATACAGTAGCGCGTTATCAGGCAACCGGCGCGACCCTGCTGGATTCATCTTATGAAGGCGCGTTGACCTTCCGACTGGAACCGGGACAATCGCTGGAACCGGAGCGGTATCGTCGGGAGAAGCGCCACTACTGGAGGGCGCCATGACGGGGCAATGGGTTTTTTCTGAAATCGCTCAGGGTTACCGTTACATATTGTGGTCACCACGGGAAATCTCATTGAGCCGGTTGCGCTGGATTCACGAGGTGTCCCTGCACTGCATAGCGATTTTTCGTATCTCTGCTTTCCAGGTCTAACAGCTTGCTGGTTCCGCCACGCCCTTTACAGAGTCTGACCAAATTTGTCGGGATTTTTTACATCCCCAACCAGGGTAGTCCGTGGCTTTCATTCGATGCGCCGGGATAATAAATCTACATAATTTTT
>CAZDVY010000246.1:0-3289 GCA_964508935.1 uncultured Candidatus Competibacteraceae bacterium
GCGGGGGCGGTATGCACTGCGCCGGTGCCGGCTTCGGTGGTGACATGATCGCCCAGGATCACCGGGATTTCCCGGTCATAGAAGGGATGACGCAGCGCCAGCCCTTCCAGATCGCTGCCCAGGCCATGGGCCAGCACCAGATAATTCTCCACCTGCCAGCGGGCCAATGAATCTTTTAACAGCGCCTCGGCGACCACCAGCCGTTCATGACCTCGATCGGTTTCCACCTGAACGACCAGATATTCCAGTCCTGAATTGAGCGCCACCGCCCGATTGGCGGGCAGGGTCCAGGGTGTGGTGGTCCAGATCACGACAGACAGCGACCCCTGGCCTTCGTGGCCCTCAACATGATGCAGGCGGGCCAGCAGCGCTTCAGGATCGGCGACGGGAAAGCGCACGTCAATCGCCGGCGAATCACGGTCTTCGTACTCAACTTCCGCCTCGGCCAGCGACGAGCCGCAGTCGATGCACCAATACACCGGTTTGGAGCCTCGATAGAGATGATCGTTGGCGATGATCCGCGCCAGCGCGCGCACGATGTCCGCCTCGGCGCGGAAATCCATGGTCAGATAGGGGTTCGCCCAGTCGCCTAACACCCCCAGTCGCTGGAAGTCGGCGCTCTGACTGGCGACCTGCTCCGCCGCGAAATGCCGGCAAGCGTTGCGGAACTGGCGGGCGTCCACCTTGACGCCAACCTTACCCAGTTTCTTCTCGACGACCTGTTCAATCGGTAATCCATGGCAATCCCAGCCCGGTACATAAGGTGCATCGAAACCGCTCAGGGTTTTCGCTTTGACGATCATGTCCTTGATGATCTTGTTAACGGCGTGGCCGATGTGGATAACGCCATTGGCATAGGGTGGGCCGTCATGCAAGACAAATTTGGGTCGACCGGCGAATTCGGTACGCTGACGGTGATACAAATCCAGTTCTCGCCAGTAGCGCAACAGTTCCGGCTCACGCTTGGCGAGATCGGCTTTCATCGGGAAAGCGGTCTGGGGCAAGTTAAGGGTGTCTTTGTAATCGGCCACGGTGAGAAACCTCTGGAAACCGGTGCTTAAGCGCCCTGCTGCTCTGGCGAGAGACAAGCGGGGAATGAGGGGTTTGCGCCGCTCTCGCCGGGATGGAGAGGAACGGACGATGAGGGAGGGAGCATCCCTCGCGCGGTCAACCAGGCCCGGGCTTCCTGCTCGTCCTTCTGGATTTGCTGACGTAAAGCATCCAACGACTCGAAGCGCCGCTCTGGGCGCAGATAGCGCAGAAAATCAACCTTGACGTGCTTGCCGTAGAGATCACCCTGGAAATCCAGCAGATGGACTTCCAGTTGCTCGCGAACGCCATCGACGGTCGGGCGGCGACCGACGTTCGCTACGCCGGGCCAGGGTTTCAGACCGGGACCACTCATCAAAACGGCATAGACGCCGTACACCGGCGTCGCGCGGCGATGCAGGTGAATGTTGGCGGTTGGAAAGCCGATGGTGCGGCCACGCTGGTCGCCGTGCGCCACCCGCCCGCACATATCATAAGGCCGACCCAGCAACTGCGCCGCCAGCTCCAGATCGCCCCAGCTTAACGTCTGACGCACTCGGGTGCTGCTGACGCGCTCGCCATCGACCATGTAACTGTGATTATCGACCACCTCGAACCCGTGTTGCTGGCCGGCTTTGACCAACATATTGAAATCTCCGGCGCGGCGATGGCCGAAACGGAAATCATCGCCAATAACCAGATAGCGCAGACCCAGTTGGCGAACCAGCAAATCCTCGATGAAGCGTTCTGCCAGCAACGCCGCCAGCCGGTGATCGAATTCCAGGCACAACACGCGCTCGATGCCCAGTCCATTCAGCGCGAGCAGTTTCTCGCGCAGGCGCATTAACCGGGCCGGTGGAGCCGTTGGGCCGGCGAAGAATTCCTGCGGCTGCGGCTCAAAAGTAATGATCAGTCGGGGTAGACGCAACTGGCGGGCTGGTTCGGCCAGTTGCGCGAGAATCGCCTGATGACCGAGATGCATCCCGTCGAAATTGCCGATGGTGGCAACGCAACCATGATGCCGGGGACGGAGATTGTGTTGACCGCGAATAAATTCCATGCCGTTCGTACTGTTTCCGGGTTAGCGAAAGAGGTGATTATACGGAGTTGACCTGGATTTTCATGCGCATTACCGCACGGGTAGTTGAAATCGCTGACGGCCTTGGCGCAGGGTGGTGCCTTGTCTCGGAGGCGATCTGAACACACACGGGTAGCTGCAATTTGGGACAAACAGTTCAATTCTGGCCGTCATTCCAAAGCCCTTGTTGAGCAGTTTTCCCTGCAATCGGTTCATCCGTATTTCCGGATCTTCCCTGGGCAATATTCTCCCGCCGTCGATCAGCAACTCGTTCTTCGCGGGTTTCCCGGGCGATCACCTCATAGAGCACTGCCTTTTTACCGTCACCGCGCCGTAGAATCCGTCCTAGCCGTTGCACGAACTCCCGCGCCGAGGCGCTGCCGGACAGAATCACCCCGATCGAGGCGTCCGGCACGTCCACCCCTTCATTCAGCACGTTGCTGGTCGCGATAGCAGCGTAAGTTCCGGCCTTGAAGCGGTCGAGAATGTCCTGCCGTTCCTTGATCGCCGTCTGATGCGTCAGGCAAGGAATCAGAAAGCGCTGTGAGACTTCATAGGCGGTCGCATTGTCCTCGGTGAAAATCACCGTTCTGGCTCCCGGATGGTTCGCCAGGATCAGGCCCAGCGCCCGTAATTTGGCCGGTGTGGCGTGCGCAATGCGCCGGGCGTCGCGGTGGGCGCGCATGGCCCGCCGCCCTTCCACGCTGCGCGCCGACAGCATGACAAACCGGTTCCAGCCTTCCAGCGTACTCAGCGCCAGTCGATTCGCCTGTAAAAAGGCGTTGCGTTCCTCCAGGGCCTGCCGGTACGCCTCCCGTTCAGCCGGGGACAGATCGACATGCATCACGCGCACCTGGAATTCCGCCAGCACGTCGCCGGCCAGTTGTTCGGGAGCGCGGCGATAAACCAGCGGGCCGACCAATTCCAGTAAATCCGCATCGCGCCCATCGCTGCGCTCCGGAGTGGCGGTTAACCCCAATCGATACGGCGCCAGGGAAAATTCGGCGATGCTGCGATAAAACTCCGAGGGCAGATGATGGACTTCATCGAAGATCAGCAGGCCGAAGCGGTCACCCAGTCGCTCGATATGCCGGGCGGCGGAATCGTAAGTGGCGATGGTTAACGGTTGCGGTTCGTGGTAACCGCCGCCGATCAAGCCAATCTCCTGATCAGGAAACGCCG
>CAZDVY010000247.1:0-3247 GCA_964508935.1 uncultured Candidatus Competibacteraceae bacterium
GTATCCCGCCAGATTTCCGGGCCGGTGGTCTGATAATGCGCCAGCGGATTGTCGGGATTGGCGAACTGGTCGAGAACCCGGCCCCGACCCTCCCGCTCCATCTGCGCCGCCAGGTCGCGGGCGCCTTCCATACTGTCTTCCTTGCTGACCAGAATCAGTTCCGCCCCATAAGCCCGCATCGCCGCCCGCCGTTCCTCGCTCTGGTTTTCCGGCATAATCAGCGCCATTCGATAACCCTTGATCGCGGCGATCATCGCCAGAGCGATGCCAGTATTGCCGCTGGTCGCTTCAATCAACGTGTCGCCAGGCCGGATCAGACCCCGCGCTTCGGCCTGCTGGATCATGCTCAAGGCGGGCCGATCCTTGACCGAACCGGCGGGATTGTTGCCCTCCAGCTTGCCGAAAAGCCGGTTGGCGGTGCGCCCCGGCAACCGTTGCAACCGCGCCTGCGGCGTGTTGCCGACAAAGGATTCAAGGGTAGGGTCGTCGAGATTCAGCATGGTCTGTGGCGTTCCTGTCTGAAAAAATCGCGGCGTTGCCGTTTCCCGACCCCGCCAATTGTGATAAATGATTATAAACGCAACGAAGCGGCTGACGCCGGTTCCTGATTTTCCGACTGCCTTGCCCCATCCGCAGAATTCGAATAACTGTCTCGTGATTTCAACACTCACCTTCTTTACAGCCCGCTGGCGTCTCTTCTCGACTTGGTTGCTGTTGTGCAGCCTGCTGCTGGTCAGCGGATCGTTGCTCGCTCAGGACACAGCCCCGGAAACGCCTGATAACGATAATCCGCACGGCAAATTGACCGTCACCGTCGAGGGGCTGGACGATCCCTTGCGCGATAACGCCCTGGCGCTGCTGGAGATCAACCGCTTCGCCGGGCAAGCCGCGCCGGATGAAATCCGTTTGCGCTGGCTGCACGCCAACGCCGAGCGGGAAATCCGCCAGGCATTGGAGCCGTTCGGTTATTACGAACCGACCATAGAATCTTCGCTGGAGCAGACGGCGAACGGCTGGGAGGCGCGTTACCGCGTGCAACCGGGCCGGCCCCTGCCGCTGGTCGAGGTCGATGTGCGCGTTCTCGGCGAGGGCGCGCAGGACCCGGTTTTTCAGAAACTGCTGGAGAACTTGCCGCTGGCTCCCGGCCAGACCCTCAATCAGCCGCAATACGAACAGCTCAAGACCCGGCTGGAATCGCTGGCGACCGAGCGCGGCTATTTCGACGCCCAGTTCACCGAGCGGGTGATTCGCATCGATCTGCAAGCCTACGCCGCGACCATTCACCTGCATTACGACACCGGCGTGCGCTACCGCTTCGGCGACGTCTCGTTTCAGCAGAACATCCTGTCGCCCAAATTCCTCAAACGTTATCCACGCTTCAAGCCCGGCGATCCCTACGACGCCGAGGATTTGCTGCAATTACAGAGCGACCTGAACAACAGCGCCTATTTCAGCCGGGTTGGGGTGACCGCCCCGCCCGATAGCGCGACGCGGACTGCGCCGGTCGAGGTGGAGCTGGAGCCGAACCGCAAACACCGTTACAGCGCCGGTCTGGGCTATGGCACCGACACTGGCGCGCGTGGCCGCTTCAAAGTCGAGCGGCGCTGGGTGAATCGCATGGGTCACCGCTACGACGCCGAAATCCAGTTCTCGCAGATCAAGTCGCTGGCCGGAATTAAGTATCGGATTCCCGGAAAAAATCCGGTCACCGACGAGTACACGGTCAACGCCGGCTATGTGCAGCAGAACTACAAGCAGCAGGACTATGAAACCTGGACGCTGGGCGGCGGCTGGCAGATGCAGGACGGCAAATGGCTGAAAAATTACAATCTGAATTTCCAGTACGAACAGTTCCAAACCGGTAGCGAGCCGGAGGGTCGTTCGCTGCTGCTGATGCCCGGTCTGAACTGGACCTGGATCAGCGCCGATAACCGGCTGAACACCCGACGCGGGTTGCTGTTCGGCTTTGGCCTGCGCGGCGCAACGACGGCGCTGCTGTCGGACATCAACTTTTTGCAGGGCACGGTGAATGTGAAAGGAGTGTACGCGCTGAATGACGATCACCGTTTCATCGTCCGGGGTGATTTCGGTACGACCCTGATGGACGATGAGTTTGCCGAGCTGCCGACATCCTTGCGTTTCTTTGCCGGCGGCGACGCCAACGTGCGCGGTTACGCCTTCAATACCATCGGCCCCACCGACGCCGAGGGTGTAGTCATCGGGGGCAAGAATCTGCTGGTCGGCAGCCTGGAATATGAACGCCGGGTCTATGGCGACTGGAGCGTTGCCGCTTTCGTCGATAGCGGCGACGCCTTTGACGGCGCATCACCGGAATTGAAAACCGGCGCGGGACTGGGCGTGCGCTGGCGCTCGCCGGTCGGGCCGGTGCGCGTCGATTTTGCGTCCGGCCTGGATCGCCCGCCCGGTGATACCTTCCGTTTCTCGTTCAGCATTGGACCTGATTTATGACCGGCCTGGACACAACCCCGGCACCGTCGCAAGGCGCGGCGTCTGAGCAGGCGCTGGCTGAAGCGTCCGCCCCGCCGCCGGAACCACCTGGCAAACCCAGACGCTTGCGCCTGGGACGTTTGGCGCTCTGGCTGCTGTCGCTGCCACTGTTCCTCGTCCTGTTGGCGCTGGCCATCTTCGGCGTCGCCATCGCCACCGAAACCGGTTTGAATGGGCTGCTGGCGCTGGCGCAACGGCTGTTGCCCGGCCAGTTGAGCTATGCGCGGGCGGAAGGCCAGTTACTCGGCCCGCTGCGCATCGAACAATTCCGCTACGTAGACGGCCCGCTGCAAGTGGTTCTCGCTCAAGGTGAATTCAATTGGCAACCCCGCGCCCTGCTCGACCGCAATCTCAATATCACCCGCTTGCAGGTCGAGGGTCTGGAATTGCAACTGCCGCCCGGCGAGGACAGTCCCCCGGCATCCGAACCGTTCACTCTGCCCGACATTCAACTGCCGCTGGCGATCCAGCTTGGCGATGTGCAAGGCCGCAATCTGCGCATTCAGCCCGCCGGGGCCGAACCCATCGTCATCGACGCCATCAATTTGCGCGCCCGCGCTGACGCGGATGGTCTGCGCATCGAAACCTTTGAGGCCCGTTCGCCGCTGGGCGATGCGCAGCTCAACGGTCAGCTCAACCCGGTCGGCAATTATCCGCTGCAACTGCAACTGAGCTGGCGGTTGCCCACCCCGGACTATGGCGAGTTTCACGGTCAGGGCGAAATTCGCGGCGCTTTGCG
>CAZDVY010000248.1:0-3247 GCA_964508935.1 uncultured Candidatus Competibacteraceae bacterium
GCTCTGGCTGGTGTCCGACGTCATCCAGCTCGCGCTCGGCGCCCAGGTGGCCGTGTTGGGGATGCTTCAAGCGCTGCTGTTCAGCTTTCTGGGCTGGCGCGTCTACCAGACGCTGTTGTTCCCACTGCTATTTCTGTGGCTGCTCGTGCCGTTCGGGGATTCGCTGACCCCCTATCTGATGCGGCTGACGACCCATTTGACCGCCTTTGGCTTGACCGTGGCCGGTCTGGACGTGACGACAGACGGCAACATCGTCATCTCCGAAGCGGGGCGCGTCGGCATCATTGAAGACTGTTCCGCTCTGGATTTCGTCATTGGTAATCTGGTGATATCGCTGGTTTTCGCCAATCTGGTCTTTTCCAGGAACGGCAAACGCTGGGTTTATGTGCTGGCGGCGATTCCCGTTGCGATCCTGGCCAACAATCTACGCACCACCAGCGTCATCCTGATCACCTACTGGTCGGGCGGCGCATGGGATCTGTTGGCCGATCATCGAATGTATGGCTGGTTGATTTTTCTGCTATGCGTCGCGTTACAAATGGCCTGCGGCGCACGGTTCATCGATCCTAGAGATGATCAGGCGGTCTCGCCCATTCAATCCAGCGACCGACCTTCCGGACGGACAAAAAGCAGTGCGGTATTGATCATGGCGATAGCATTGATTGCCATACCGCCGGTTTATGCGGCGCTATTGAAAAAAAGTGTGCTGGATTCCCCCATGGGGTCGCTGTGCGGACCCACTGGGTTGTCGCCCAAAACGGCCCATCAGCCGCAAGACTGGCGTCCCGTGTTCCTGGGCGCGCAAGCTGAACTTCATACTCAACAACAAATAGATAATCGCAGCGTCGACTTCTATGTGGCTTATTACTGGCGTCAGGGCGAAGGCGCTGAACTGATTGGCTGGCCCAACGCGGTGTACGATGGCAAAGTTTGGCATTTCCTGGAAAGTCGGTCTATGGTCATCCAGGTTGATGAGCGCACTGTTGAAATCCAGGAAATCCGCTTACGTGGGCCACAACGCGAGCGTCGGCTGACCTGGCATTGGTATTGGGTCGATGGGCAATTTGTCGCCAACCCCGCAATCGCCAAGCTACTGCAAGCGAAGGCCTTGCTGCTGGGCGGCAATGCGCCAGTTGCTGCCATTGTGCTGTCAACCAGAGAAAGTGAGCATCCTGCTGCCGCCCGCAACGCCATGCAGGCGCTACTGGCGCAAGCGCCTTTTTTGACGCCATTATTGAATAATGCTGCAAAGACTGCCGGCGATCATCCAAAGTGCGGCGTTCCTGTTTCTTCTTCGATAAGAAACTGAAATCCAAGAAGCCGCTGCATAAAAACTCCGTTTCCCAAAATTACTGAGCAAGACCCGCCGGGTGAATGGCTTGAACGCGACCGCTTGAGCAATCGGCCCGATCCTGGCCTCCGGTTTACCCGCCGCTGCGTTAAGGTCGGTCTGGCCGATCCAACTGACCAGGGTGGCTGCGGCAACCCGGGGATTTTGGTTTTTCATCTTGAATCGGTGACTTCAACGCTGAACAGGGAGAGAATTTCGGGTCATGAGGCGATTTTCAGTAGAATACCCGCAGTAATCCATCATGATTCCCGGCATACGGGTTGCGGGGGAAGAAAAAAACCCTGGCGAACCCTCAAGGTGTTTTTTTATACGCCAGTTTGCAGCAGCAGGATAAGGAGGCGGAGTGCTCGATCTGATCAAGGCTGGCGGCTGGCTGATGGTCCCGATTCTGGCCTGTTCGCTGGCGGCGGTGACCCTCATCGTCGAACGGTTGCTGGCCTTGCGCCGGGCGCGGGTATTGCCGGAACAGTTGGTAACGATTCTGCGTCGCTGGGTCGAACTCGGCGCGGTTCATCTGACCGATATGGACGTACTGCCGCTAGGTTCCCCATTAGGCCGGATCGTGGCGGCAGGGTTGGCAAACCGCTATCGCAGTCGGGATATTCTCCGCGAACGGGTCGAAGATGTAGGCCGCCACGTAGTGCATGAACTGGAGCGGTTTCTCAATGCGCTGGGCACCATCGCCGCGATCAGCCCCTTGCTGGGTCTGCTCGGCACCGTGACCGGCATGATCAAGGTGTTTGAGGTCGTTGCCACCCAGGGCAACAGCAATTTCAGTCTGCTGTCGACTGGCATCGCCGAGGCGCTGGTGACTACCGCCGCCGGATTGACCGTAGCGATCCCCAGCCTGTTGTTCTATCGTTACTTCCAGCGCCGGATCGATGAACTGGTGGTGGACATGGAACAGGAAACACTGGAATTGATTGATTTGCTGGAGGCTGAAACCATCGTGGAAACACCGATGAAAAAGGGGCATCTATCATGAAACTGCGCCCCCGCCGCCGTGAAGACCCGGAACTGAATCTGGTGCCGATGATCGACGTCGTGCTGGTACTGCTGATCTTTTTCATGATCGCCACCAGTCTGCGGCGGGAATCAGCCCTGGAACTCCGCCTGCCGGAAGCGTCGGGACTGCCGACGCCCGGTAATGCCGCAGCGCTGGAGGTGAGCATCGACGCCGAGGGCCGTTACACGGTCAACGACCAAACCCTCAATGCAACAGACGCGGCGACGCTCAAGACGCACTTGACAATACTCGCAGGCGGTCGGGCCTTGCCGCTCATCCTGCGCGCCGATGGCCGGACTCCGCATCAGGCGGTGGTGACTGTGCTGGAAGTGGCCGGCCAACTGGGTTTGCAGCAACTGACCATCGCCACGGTCAACGCGCCCCCGGCAACGATGGATCCCTAAACATGACCTGGCTGGATCGCAATGGCTATTCCCTCAATCTGACAGCAGTGTTGCTCTGGCCGTTGAGTCTGCTGTTTGGCGCAGCCGTCCGGGTGCGGCGCTGGCTGTACCGTATCGGTTTTTTTAAAAGCACCGCAGTCGATGCGCCCGTCATCATCGTTGGCAATATCAGCGTTGGCGGCACCGGCAAGACACCGCTAACCGCCCGTTTGGTGGAGTTGCTGCGCGAAGCCGGCTACAAGCCCGGCGTGGTCAGCCGGGGGTATGGCGGGCACTCCAGCGAATGGCCGCGCCACGTCACCGCCGACAGCGACCCGGGCGAAGTCGGCGATGAGCCGGTATTGCTGGCGCAACGCTGTCATTGTCCGATTGTGGTGGGGCCGGATCGGGCCGCAGCGGCCAAGGCGCTGTTCGCCCGCTATGACTGCAACGTGATCGTCAGCGACGATGGCTTGCAGCATTACCGCCTGCAACGCGATATTGAAA
>CAZDVY010000249.1:0-3208 GCA_964508935.1 uncultured Candidatus Competibacteraceae bacterium
CCCGATGAACGCCGCCAATTCCCTCCCAGTCATTTCCGAACCCGTGCGGACGGCGTTGCGGTTACTGATCATCGGTTCTCTGTTGTTGGCGGTGCTCTACATCCTGCGGCCCTTCCTGCCCAGCTTGTTGTGGAGCACGTTTATCGTGATCACGGTTTGGCCGGGACTGGCCTGGTTACAACATCGTTTCCGTTGGAACCGGGCGGCCTGCGCCGTGGTGCTCACCGTGACGCTGGTAGGCTTCGTCATTGGCCCTTTGTTAGCCGGTGTCTTTACCCTCACTGCACACGGTGAATCACTGTTTTATGAGGCTAAAGCGGCGGTCGAGACCATTCCCGACGAACCGCCCGCCTGGGTAGGCGAGCTGCCCGTAGTCGGCGTGCGGCTGGCGCAGACCTGGCGGGACGTCGCCCGCAATGACGCCGGATTACGGGCGCGGCTCGGTCCTGCGGTGCAGGAAAGTGGACGCTGGTTGTTCAGTCAGATCGGCGCCGTTGGGGGATTGCTTCTCCAGTTTCTGCTGGTCGTGCTGTTTACCCTGGTGCTGTACCTGAATGGTGAAGCGTTGGATGAACTGACCCGACGCCTCGCCGACCGGATTGGCGGTGAGCAGGCGCTCCAGGCGCGTGATCAAGCGCGGCAAGCCATCCGCGCCGTAGCGCTTGGGGTAGGATTAACCGCATTGATTCAGGCGGGTTTGGCGCTGATCGGCCTGCTGATCGCTGGCGTCCCCTTGGCGATACTGTTCACTCTGGGGTGTTTCCTGTTAGCCCTGGCGCAATTTGGCGCTTTTCTGCCGCTGCTGGCAGCAGCAGGTTGGCTGTACTGGGGAGCCGGCGAGTCGGGCTGGGCCACGTTTCTGGCGATTTGGGGGCTGGTCGTGGTCGGGGGCGTCGATAATATTATTCGCCCGATGTTGATCACGCACGGCATGAAGATGCCACTGACGCTGGTGTTCCTCGGGGTGATCGGCGGCTTGCTCGCCTACGGTCTGATCGGGGTCTTTTTGGGGCCGACCCTGGTCGCGATTGCCTATACGTTGCTGTTGGCTTGGCTGGCGGAAAGGCCAGCGAACTCTTGATGATTCAGGATTTGGCTGAAAATCGCTGAAACGGATAACGTTCACTGTGGAGTGGCCGATGAGTTCACGCACCCTGGCCGGCATTCCTCGTCAATTCCCGCTGCACATTCATATCGCGACGCTATTTATTACGCTGATCCTGGTCTTGGGCGGGGCGGTAATTTGGAACAATCATGTCGGGACCACCCGCCTGATGTTGCAGACCGCTGACGAGCGCTTCGAGCGGATCGCCGACCGCACCCGCCAGCAACTCAATAATCTGTTCACACCCGTCGCCATTACCGTTGATCTGCTGGCCTGGCAACAGTTGGCGCTGGCGACTTCACTGGAAGAACGACTGCGCAGCCTGCCTTACCTGCGCGAAGCCCTGGTGCAATCGGCGCATCTGTCCGCCCTGTTTATCGGTCATGACGACGGCGATTTTTTTCTGCTGCGTCCCCTCCCCATGGACTCACCGCTCCGTCAAACCTTCAATATCCCGGAATCGGCCCGCTACCTGGTGCAGAGCATGGAACGCGACGAGGCCGGCGCAGCGACCGGAATCTTCCTGTTCTACGACGCGCAATTGAACTTGCTGCGTCGCGAACTCCGGCCCGACTACGTGTTTGATCCCCGTCACCGGCCCTGGTATCAAAAGGCGAGCGATCAGACGCACCGTATCTATACCGAACCCTACCTGTTCTTCACCACCCGTGAAGTGGGCGCAACCCTGGCCCGGCGCACGGCGACCGGGGCGGCGGTGGTCGGCGCCGACCTGACGTTACGCGAGATTTCCGCCGTCTTGGCGGCCAGTCGCTTTCTCCCTAGCGCCCAGTTGGCGCTGTTCGACGACCGTTATCAAGTCGTGGCCTATCCCGAACCGGAGCGGCTGCTTCTTCAGGGACCTGGCGACAGATTGCGCCAGGCGACCCTGTCTGAACTGAATGAACCGATACTCACTGATTTGGAGAGCCGTTTGCGCCATCCCGACCAGCGCGCGGCCTGGTTGCGCCCGGACGGTTTTGTTTTGGACAGCGGCAACCAGACCTGGCGTGGTCAGGTGAAAACCTTGACTCTGCAAGACGGTAACCCCCTGTATCTGGCGCTGGCTGTCGCTGAGCACGAGTTGTTGGCGGATGCAGCGCGCATCCGCAATCGATCGATCCTGATGACGGTCGGCCTGGTGTTGCTGGCGTTACCCATCGCCTGGCTGCTGGCGCACTACATCGCTCACCACTTGCAAAGCCTGGTCGGAGAGGCCGAGCGCATCCGTCATTTTCAATTCCAGGACTCGGTCGAAGCCCGCTCCATCATCACCGAGGTCAACCAGTTGGCCCAGGCCATGGGGTTGATGAAATCCACTATCCGCCGCTTTCTGGATATCAGCACGGCGCTGGCGGCTGAACAGAATTTTGCGTGCTTGCTGGACCGGGTGCTGACCGAAACCCTGGCGTTGACCCAGGCCGAAGCCGGCCTGCTGCTGCTGGTTAGCGATGATGAACATACCTTACAACCGGCAGCGGCCCGATTGAGCGATGGGGCAGCGCTGGTCCCAGCCAACGAGTTGGGAGCGCTGTCTTTGACCGACCCGACGCCCCACCCGCTGATCCAGGCGGCGCAGGCGACCACGCCCCGGAGACACCGGCTAACAGCGAATACGCCCCTCGCCGATTATCTGGCCCCGCTGATGAGTGCGCTGACGGAACAGCCTGGACAGTTGATCACCGTCCCATTGCGCAATCGTCAGGAGGAACTGGTTGGATTGCTGATGTTGCTGGAGACTGAGTCGCTCGATACGGCTGAAGGCGCATCGCCCGAACTACTGGCGTTTATTGCCGCGTTGTCCGGCACTTCGGCGGTGTCCATTGAAAATCAGCGGTTGCTGCAAGCGCAGAAAAACCTGTTTGAAGCCTTCATCCAGTTGCTGGCCGACGCTATCGACGCCAAGAGTCCCTACACCGGCGGCCACTGCGCCCGGGTGCCGGAACTCACCCAAGCCCTGGCCCAGGCCGCCTGCGCCAGTCACGAGGGTCCGTTCCGGGACTTTAACCTGAGCGCGGCGGAATGGGAGGAACTGCATATCGCCGGCTGGCTGCACGATTGCGGCAAGATCACCACCCCGGAATATGTGGTGGACAAGGCGACCAA
>CAZDVY010000250.1:0-3188 GCA_964508935.1 uncultured Candidatus Competibacteraceae bacterium
ATGGTCGGCAACAACACACCAGTGTTTTTTATGCGCGACCCGCTGAAATTCCCGGATTTGAACCATGCGGTCAAACGCGACCCGCGCACCAATCTGCGCAGCGCGAAAAACAACTGGGATTTCTGGACCTCGCTGCCGGAAGCGTTGCATCAGGTCACAGTGGTGATGAGCGACCGGGGCATTCCGGCGACCTACCGCCACATGCACGGCTTCGGCAGCCACACCTTCAGCTTCATCAACGCCAACAACGAGCGCTACTGGGTCAAGTTCCACTTCAAGTCGCATCAGGGCATCAAGAACCTGACCGACGCCGAAGCGGAAGCGCTGATCGGCAAGGACCGCGAGAGCCATCAGCGCGACCTGTACGACAGCATCGAAAAGGGCGACTTCCCGAGATGGACGCTCAAGGTGCAGATCATGCCGGAAGCCGATGCGGCGAAAGTGCCCTATCATCCCTTCGACCTTACCAAGATTTGGCCGCACAAAGACTATCCGCTGATCGAAGTCGGGGTGATGGAACTCAACCGCAACCCGGAAAACTTCTTCGCCGAAGTGGAGCAGTCGGCCTTCAACCCCGCCAGCATCGTGCCGGGTATCGGTTTCTCGCCGGACAAGATGTTGCAGGGGCGACTATTCTCCTACGGCGATGCTCAACGTTACCGGCTCGGGGTGAACCACCACCTGATTCCGGTGAACGCCCCGCGTTGCCCGGTGCACAGCTACCACCGCGACGGTGCGATGCGCGTTGACGGCAACCATGGTGGCACGCTGGGCTATGAGCCGAACAGTTACGGCGAATGGCGGGAGCAACCCGATTTCCGCGAGCCACCGCTTACGCTGTCCGGGGCCGCCGATCATTGGAATTACCGGGAGGATGACGCCGACTATTTCTCGCAGCCCGGCGCGCTGTTCCGGCTGATGACGCCCGCGCAGCAGCAGGCCTTGTTCGGGAATACGGCGCGCTCCATCGGCGAAGCACCACGCGAGATTCAATTGCGCCACATCCGCCACTGCCACGCCGCCGATCCGGCGTATGGTCAAGGCGTCGCCGATGCGCTGGGGATTGCGCTGAGTGATGTTCCCGCCTGAGAGCCTGTTTGACGTGCTGGCCTCGATTCCCCAGTACGTCACCGAGCTCAAGCAGGTGTTTGGCCACGACAAGATCACCATTGATGAGGTCACCCAGGCCATCGCCGAGTTCGAGAAAACTCTGGTGACGCCCAACTCGCGCTTTGATCGGTGGCTGCTCGGCGATAAGGACGCGCTGACCGCAAATGAACTTGCGGGCTACAATCTATTCAAGACCAGCGGCTGCGTCGCCTGCCACAATGGCCCCGCTGTCGGCGGCAACTCCTTCCAGAAGATGGGCATCGTCCAACCCTACAAGACCGACAGCAAAGCCGAGGGCATGAGCGGCGTGACCGGCAAGGATGCCGACCGCTTCAAGTTCAAGGTGCCGACCCTGCGCAATGTGGAGCTAACCTATCCCTATTTCCACGACGGCGCGGCGCAGACTCTGACCGATGCGGTGGATATCATGGGCCGCTTGCAACTGGGCAAGAAGCTTACCCCTGAGGAAAACGCCAAGATCGTGGCCTTCCTTAAAGCTCTGACCGGCGATCAGCCGACGTTCCCGCTGCCGGTCCTGCCGTCGTCGACCGACAAGACCCCACCGCCGAAGCCGTTTGGCTAAAAGCCGGCGGATTTTTCCCCACTCGCGAAGCCCGGTTCTGACCGGGCTTTTTCTTGAACGGGAGAAAGGCCGACCAGCCCCCAAGCAGGCCTTACGAACGCTGCCAAGTACGCCAGCGATATAGCGACTCCGGATCAGTCATGGCTTCATGTTCCGGTTGCTCGTCACAGGGATGGTGCATCACCTCCAGCAGGCGCTCGATCAAGGACGGAACACCATACTTCCTGCGCGCCGAACCAGCTCACAGGCCGTGGCAATCTGCTGAGGACAAATCCAACAATATTTTAGTTGACTTACAAATAATAATAATTATTATTTAGATAATAAGTATTTTAATTATATGAGATTATTGATATGTGTGAACTGCACTACTCTCCACCTTCTATCGGTCTGGGCCTCGGCGACGCGCCACCGCAACCGCTAGCACCGCGTAAAAAGTTCTTGTAGTGCAGCAGGCTGATGCGGTGCTTTGCCCGCTGGATTGCGTTAGCCACGATGCCGTACATCGAATCAAACGCTTCTGTGAACGTAATACCAAACCGCTGGTGCTACTGCCCCGCGCCAGTCTGGCCGCATTCAATCGTGGACTGAGTACAGTGACATCATGAACGCCCTCGCCCGGATCGGAAAAGAAACCAGGACCAGAATGCGACTGCCCGCCGCCAGCTTCGTCGAGGTTCAACAACCTGATTCTGTTGATGAAGAATCCTGGATCGGGTTGGAGATCGATGCCCGCAAGCTCTACCAGTTGCTGAGGTGCGGCGCAGTCCAGGTAGCCGACTTTCGCTGCCTGAACCGTACCGCCAAGTGCCAGGTTCGTCACTTGTGCCTGCGCGCCTGTGTGCAGCGCTTGCATGAAAATGACAGCGTCGAAACCATCCCGCCGAACCACGCCAAGAGACTATTATGAACTTGCCCATCCACCCACTCCCGTCCAACCGGCCCGAATCCGGCGACGGATCGCGTAACCAGCCGACGAGTAGCGACCTGTCCGGCAGCCGATCTGCCGATTTGAATCTTTCAGTAGCGTTAGAAACTTTGATTGCCCGGTCGCTGACACCTCAGGATCTTGAAATTCGACTAGGCCAGCTCATTCGTAGATATCTGAGCCAACGCTCGGTAGCCTTGGCCGATGCTGTGGTGCGGCATATCGAAATCCTGTGCGCTCATCCTGATTACACTGGGTGCTGGGAAGAGCGCTGTGCCTATCGGCGGCTGGCTTGGCATTGGCGCGGTTTGGCCCAGTTCATCACCGACCCGCCGGTGCGTCCACCCCTCTGCTCCAGCGCCAGCTCCCGGCAGAGCGTTACATCATGCTGAAGACCAAGCGTTTGTGGTTGAAGCGTATCTTGAAACCTATACCGCTATGGTCGCCGGTCGGCGTTGTGGCCGTGCTGTTGATGCTGTGGATGATTCAGGTTTTAGCCCGCTTCCGGCGCATTGTCTTGCCGGGTTCAAGTGGACTGGTGATTTGCCGGTAAAGCTCAAACAGGAA
>CAZDVY010000251.1:0-3171 GCA_964508935.1 uncultured Candidatus Competibacteraceae bacterium
CCGGCGGTGATGTTGCTGTTGCCGGCGGCGACCCATCCCCAGGCCGGATTGATTTTGGCCTTGGCCAGCACCCTGGCCGGCAATCTGCTGCTGGTGGGCAGCATCGCCAATCTGATCGTGGCGGATGCGGCGCTGCGGCGCGGTCTGCGCCTCGACTGGCGCGTTCACGTCCGGGTGGGGGCGCCGGTGACCTTGGCCACTTTGGCCATCAGTGCGGGATTTATCGGGTGGCGGTTGACCGCCGGCGGCTGACCAGCATCGCAGCTTGCAAGCAAAAGATTGAACCCGCATCAGAAAGTTACGGCATCGAGTCCAATTCATTGGATGTGCATCAAAAATATGCCCGGTCGATAGGGGTGTTGGCGCGACCCTACCGCCGGGCCGCGTTCAAAGTACGATCAGGCTGATCACGTAGACCGTAGCCGCTGCCGCTATGCCTTGCACCAGAGTGCCCAAGGTTTGCAGTCGGTATCCAGTCTTTACATCCATGTTGGAGAATTGGGTGACCACCCAGAAATAACTGTCGTTGGCGTGCGAGACTACCATCGCTCCCGCGCCAATCACAACGACAACCAGGGCCTTGGCGGTGTCGCTATCCAGACCCAGCGAAGCCAACAGCGGCGCGACCAGACTGGCGGTGGTGATGATGGCGACCGTCGAGGACCCCTGCGCGGTTTTAATGCCAGCGGCGATCACAAACGGCAGCAGAATGCCCAGCGGACTCCCGGTCAGATTCTCGCCGATGATCTTGGCGATGCCGGAGTTTTGCAGCACCTTGCCGAACGCGCCGCCCGCACCGGTGATGATAATGATGGTGGCTGCGGCCAAAATGGCTTCGCCGACCCAGCCGCCGCTGGACAGCATCGCCCGATCCAGTTTCTTCGGCAGCAGGGTCGCCAGAGCTACGCCGATCAACAATGCAACCACGGGTTGACCCAGAAAGCCCAGCAATTCAATGACCGGTCCCGCACCCAACGGTTTTTCCGGCAGTTCGGCGATAGAGCGCAAGACGATCAATAAAATAGGCAGCATGATGGGCAGCAGCGACTTGAAAGCCGACGGGCTGTCGTCCAGCGACGGCGGCGTTTTAGCCTCATGGCCGTCGGGGTCGATATGGACCCGGGCGGCGACTTGGGTGGCGAATAGCCAGCCGGTGACCATCGCAAACAGACTGACCAGCAGACCCCACATAATGGTCAACCCCAAATCAGCGCCAATGATGCCCGCCGCCGCAACCGGCCCCGGCGTGGGCGGCACCATCGTATGGGTCGCATACAGTCCCAGGCTCAAAGCGATGGCGCTGGCGGCTAAAGTAATACCAGCCTTGCGGGCCAGTGCTTTCATCAGCGACGACAACAGCACAAAACCGGAGTCGCAGAACACCGGAATCGAGACGACGTAGCCGACACAGCCCATGGCCAGCGGGACGTTCTTTTCACCGGTCAATCGCAAGGTGCTGGTTGCCAGTCGGTAAGCTCCGCCGGATTTTTCCAGGAACGTGCCGATGATCGAACCGGCCAAGATCACGATGCCGATATAGCCGATAGTACCGCCGAAGCCATCATTAACGGATTTCACGACATCCGGCAACGGCATGCCAGACAGGATGCCAAAGCCAAAGGCCGTGATCAGCAGCGCGAGGAAGGGATGCAATTGCAGTTTGGTCGTCGCGAGGACGATGAACGCAATGGAAAGCACCAGCAGGAGCAACAGCCACATGAGTGATGTCCTCTTTAATCTACGGGGTGATGGCGGGAAGACACTCCCCGCCGGTGGGTTTAACGACGGCCCGCCAAAAAGGCGCGCACTGCCTGTTCGGCGGCAGCAGCGAGATAATCGCCGCCGGACGCCATCGCCTGCTCCAAGCTGACCGGTCCTGGACACAGACTGAATACGGCGTTGATACCCAGCTCGTGCAGCGCGTCCAGGCCCCTGCCGACGCTGCCGGCAATGGCGATGCAGGGGACGTTGCCGGCGCGAGCGCGTTCCGCAACACCCGCTGGCGCTTTGCTGAAAGCCGTTTGAAAATCGATTTGCCCCTCGGCGGTGAGCACCAGGTCTGCGCCGCGTAATTGCTCATTCAGCCCGACCAGGTCCAGCACCAAATCCACACCGCGCCGCAGTTCCGCCTTGAGAAAGGCTTTTAATCCAGCGCCCAACCCGCCCGCCGCGCCTGCGCCGGGCAGGTCGCGCACATTCAGTCCGAGATCACGGTCGACCACCGCCGCCAGGTTCGCCAGACCCGCGTCCAGCCTTCGCACCTGATCAGGCGTTGCGCCCTTTTGGGGACCGTAAACGTGCGCCGCGCCGCGTTCGCCAAGCAGCGGATTATCCACATCGCAGATCACTTCGATCCGCACCGCCGCCAGCCGGGCATCGAGACCGCTCAGGTCGATGTGCTCGATCATCCCCAGCGCGCCGCCGACCGGTTCGACCGGCTGACCGTTTCCATCCAGGAAGCGCGCCCCCAAAGCCGTGGCCATGCCAACGCCGCCGTCATTCGTCGCGCTGCCGCCGATGCCGATGATGAGATGGGCAATGTCTAAATCCAGCGCAGCCTTGATCAGTTCGCCCGTGCCGAGCGTGGTGGTCAGCAGCGGATTGAGGCGCTCTTTCGCCAATAGGGCCAGGCCGCTGGCCGTCGCCATTTCGATGGCCGCCAGCCGGCGCACGGGAACATGGCAGAACGTTGCGAACACCGGATCACCGAGCGGGCCGCTGACCAGCGCTGTTCGTTCCATACCCTGTAAAGCATTAACCAGCACATCGGCCAGGCCATCGCCGCCATCAGCAACCGGGACTTGTACGATGTCGATGTCCGGGCTGACCCGCGCGACGCCGCGCGCCAGCGCTTCCGCCGCTTCGGCAGCGGTCAGACAACCTTTGAGCGCATTGGGAGCAATCACGATTTTCATTGTTGTTCCGTCCTCATCGGTCGATGGGCTTCACGATGGATGATGCAACCTGACATTCACTGAACCGTCATTTTTCAGCAACCCTGGTGAACGAATATAGCCTCTTGAATAAAATTTTCTGCCATGGGGAGTCTTTGACAATGAAAGCGAAGCTGCTGACGGTGGCGTGTTTGTCCGCGCTGGGGCTGGCGGGTTGCAATGATAGCGATAACGATCAGCGAACGACGGCGATTCAGTCGGTGGATTTTACCGAGAC
>CAZDVY010000252.1:0-3168 GCA_964508935.1 uncultured Candidatus Competibacteraceae bacterium
TGGCGCGGACGGCGGCGCTCGGAGCGCTGCTGCTGATCGGGTCGGGATTATGGATGATTCCTGACGCTGGCCTGGCCGATCCACGCCTTTCCGTCCCCCCTTGCGAACTCCATCGCTGGCGAGTCGAGGCGCTGGAGAAGGCGGCCAGTCCAGTGCAGCAGGCATTAGCTGAAACGCTGAAGGAACCGGACCTGCAAATCTGCGAGCAACAGGAACAATGGCAGTGGCGGGAGGATCTCCCCGATGCGCCTGCCGAATCCGGGCGCGGCGAGAATCGACTGGCCCGCTGGTTCGCCGCGACGGTCGAAATCGCCCTGTGGTTCGCGCTGGGCCTGTTTATCGGCGTCGCCGTTTGGTGGCTGTGGCGACGCCGACCCTATGGAGCGTTGCGCGGCAAACCCCGGATGCGCCCATCCGGCGCTCCGTCCACTGCGGGCCGCCATGAAACACTGATTCCACCCAAGGCTGATCTCGGCGTCACCGCCTGGCGATTGTGGAGCGCCGGCCAGCCGCGTGAAGCCTTGCGCCTGCTTTATCAAGGCAGTCTGGCCGGACTGGCGACGCAGTACGGTCTAGCGATGCGCGCCAGCGTCACTGAAGAGGAATGTCTGCGCCTGGTCGCCGTTCAACTGGCCGATCCGCCATTGATCGAGTTTCTCCGCCGCCTGGTTCACGCTTGGCAAACAACCGCCTATGGCCGCCAGCCGCCCGATGAGGCGGTGGCCCGAAGCCTGTGCGAAGAATGGTCCCGCCACTTCGCTTCAACAGGAGCGCTGCCAGCATGATCCCGCGCCGAGTCTGGTTGATGCTGCTAATTTTGCTGGCGCTGCTCATCGCCGGCGGTCTGGCGTGGTGGCTCAGTCAGAACCTGGTGAAACGCAGCGCCGAGGTGTACATCGGCTATGGCGAAGCCGCCCGGCATAATCCGTTCTATCTGGCCGAACGCTTGCTAACCCGGTTGGGCGTCGCCGCACGCAGCATCCGCCGGCTGGACGAACTGCCCGATTCTCTCGATCCAGCGGACACGCTGCTGGCGGCGATTCCTACCTACGCCCTGAGCGCCGGCGAGGCGCAGCGCCTGCTGCACTGGGTGAGCCAGGGCGGGCATCTAATCATTGGTGTTCAGCATCCCTACCAACCCGGTCAGGGCCGCGACCACCTGCTTAATCCGCTCCAAGTGCGTAGCGAACCCGCAAAACCGCTGACCCATGATCTCATTGAACGCGCTGAATCCAGGGTTGATCCGATTTCCGTTCAACTGCGCGAAACGCTACCGCCGTTGCAGGTCAATTTCCGCTCCAGTCTGCGGCTGAACGATGCGCTCTGGCAAACCATCCGCTGGGGCCGGGGTCGGGTGACGCTGCTCACCGACATGGACCTGTTCGCCAATCAGCGGCTGGCCGATCACGATCATGCCGATTTCCTGTGGGCGCTGTTCCAGCAGCAACCGCCCGGCGGCGTCCTCTGGCTGCAATACCGAAGGCTCACGCCATCGCTGGCGCACCTGCTTTGGCGACACGCCTGGATGCCGCTACTGGGATTGCTGCTTACCTTGCTGGCAACGTTATGGCTTTATAGCCGGCGCCTGGGGCCGCTGTTGATCCCGCGTTCCGGCGAACAGCGCCGATTGGTGGAACATCTGCAAGCCAGTTCCCGGTTCCTGTGGCGACACGGCGCCGGGCCGATGCTGCTGCAAGCCGCCCGTCATTACGCCCTGCGCCGGAGGGAACGCCGCTCGCCCGGCTCGTTGCCTGATACGGCGATTTTGGAACACTCCGATCAACCGCTGAATGAGCGCGAATTGATCCATACTCTGCAAACTTTACAACGCTTGAACCATCCCCGATGAACGAACCTGTCGACGCTTCCCCTGCCGCCCCGCCCTCCGTCGCTGAGTTGCAATGGGCCGGGGATTTATTGCAAACCCTGCGTGCTGAAATCAGCCAGGCGCTGATCGGTCAACAGGCGGTCGTGGAACAGGCGCTGATCGCACTGGGCGCCGCCGGTCATGTGTTAATCGAGGGCGTACCGGGTCTGGGCAAGACCCTGCTGGTGCGAGCGCTGGCAGCCAGCGTCAACGCCCGGTTCGCCCGCATCCAGTTCACCGCTGACCTGATGCCCAGCGACGTGACTGGCCATGCGTTGTACAACCTGCGTGAGGAACGGTTTGAAATCCGCCGGGGGCCGGTGTTTTGCAACTTCCTGCTCGCCGATGAGATCAACCGCGCTCCGGCCAAGACGCAGGCGGCATTACTGGAAGTGATGCAGGAAGGCCAAGTCACCATTGAAGGCCAGCCCTTTACCTTACCACCGCCGTTCATGACCCTGGCGACGCAAAATCCCATTGAGCATGAAGGCACTTATCCCTTGCCGGAAGCACAACTGGATCGCTTTCTGCTGAAAGTCCGGATCGACTATCCCAGCACCGCTGAGGAAGCGGAATTGCTACGGTCAGTGACGGGTGGGCGGGTCGGCGACAAGCTGGATGTATCGCGGGTACGGACGGTGGCCGATCCCGAAGCGGTGTTGAATTTGCAACAAATCGCCGCCCGGTTGCGGTTGGACGATGCGGTGTTGGACTACGTGGTGCGCCTGGTCGCCGCGACTCGCCAGACGCCGGGCTTTGCGATTGGCGCGGGACCACGCGGCGGCATTGCGCTGATTCGGGCCGCCCGCGCTCAGGCGTTGCTGAAGGGCCGCGATTTTGTGACCCCGGATGATGTGAAGAGCATTGCCAAACCGGCCTTGCGTCATCGCCTGACTTTGGCGGCGGAATATGAGATGGAAGGGGCGCAGGTCGATGAAGTCTTGGAGGAGTTGCTGCGGCGGGTGGCCGCGCCGAGGACGTAGGCCGTTCCCGCGAGTTGCACCCTGACCCCTTGTAAAATTTTCTGACAATCATGTGATTTTTGTCAGGATTTCTTACACCGCATTCCCTGTTCCGCAGGCGCGGATGCCCGATTATTCAAGATTATTGATAAATTGTTATTATAAACAATAGCTTATATTATAAATTCAGACTGATTTCGTTCGGTTTATTTTAATTATAATTGTCAACATAAATTGCAATCCGGGTAAATCCAGAAAGTCGAGTGTAGCCTGTTAACTGTACAAAAACACGGCAAAACCCACTGCGAAAAACGAAATCAACCCGGTGAAGGCCGGTTC
>CAZDVY010000253.1:0-3160 GCA_964508935.1 uncultured Candidatus Competibacteraceae bacterium
CGTGATGGCCTGTCCGATTTGTTTTTTGGTTCGCGCCATAAGCTAGAATTAGAGCGATTCAGCGAACCACCATTAACGATGAGGAACGATGCATGGCCGAGCAAAAAACTTCCGAACTCAAGATGCCAGAAATCAAGATGCCCGATCCAGGGCAGATGGCGCAACTCTTTAGCCATATCGCCGAAAAGAGCCAGGTCATCGTCAAGGAATTTCTGAATCGCCAGCAAACTGAAGGCTCGTTTGACATGCAGGACAAGATGGCGTTGGCCAAGTCCTTCATGGAATTGAACCAGAAGATCATGGCGGATCCCGGCAAGCTGGCGCAGGCGCAGATGGCCCTGTGGCAGAACTATATGGAACTGTGGCAGAAAGCGTTGCCGGCCATGTTCGGCCAGCCGATGGAGTCGGTCATCCGCGAACAGAAGGGCGACAAGCGCTTCAAGCATGATGACTGGCAGGATAACCCCCTGTTTTCGTACATCAAACAATCCTATCTGCTGACCGCCGGCTGGATTCAGGACATGGTCGCCAGCGTCGAAGGCTTCGACGACAAGACCAAGAAGAAGCTCCAGTTCTATACCCGCCAGTTCATCGACGCGATGTCGCCCAGCAACTTCGTGATGACCAATCCCGAAGTCGTGCGGCTCACCATCGAATCCGGCGGCGAGAATCTGATCAACGGCCTGAAGAACATGCTCGACGATCTCGAGCGCGGCAAGGGCAAGCTCAACATCCGGATGACTGATCTCAACGCCTTTGAGCTGGGCAAGAACGTCGCCACCACCCCCGGCAAGGTCGTCTATCAGAACGAGATGATGCAGCTTCTCCAGTATGATCCGAGCACCCCGGAGGTGTTCAAGAAGCCGCTGCTGATCTTCCCGCCGTGGATCAACAAGTTCTACATCATGGACTTGCGGCCCAAGAATTCGCTGATCAAGTGGGCGGTGGATCAGGGCTTTACGGTCTTCCTGATGTCCTGGATCAATCCGGACGAGAAGATGGCGGAGAAGGCCTTCGATGACTATTTGAAAGATGGCCCGCTGGCGGCGCTCGATGCGATTGAACAGGCGACCGGCGAAAGTGAAGTCAACGCGCTGGGCTACTGCCTGGGCGGCACCCTGCTGGGCATTACCAATGCTTATCTGGCTTCCAAGGGGACGCCGCGTATTACGTCCGGCACCCATCTGACCACCATGCTGGATTTCTCCCAGCCGGGCGAGCTGGAAGTGTTCATCGAGGAAGAGCAGATCGCCTCGCTGGAGAAGCGGATGGCGGCCAAGGGCTACCTTGACGGCAGCGAGATGGCGACCACCTTCAGTATGTTGCGGGCAAATGACCTGATGTGGTCATTCTTCATCAACAACTATTTGTTGGGCAAAGAACCGTTCCCCTTCGACCTGTTGTACTGGAATTCGGATTCCACCCGGATGCCGGCGAAGATGCATAGCTTCTACCTGCGCAATTTCTACCAGCACAACCGGTTGGCGCAACCGGGCGGCATTTCCCTGCTGGGTACGCCGATTGATTTGAGCCAGGTCAAGGTGCCGACCTATTTCCTGTCGGCGATTGAAGATCACATCGCCCCATGGAAATCCAATTACGCGGGCAGCCTGCTGTTCAGCGGTCCGGTTCGGTTCGTGCTGAGCGGTTCCGGCCATATCGCCGGTCCGATCAATCCGCCGTCCGCCAACAAGTACTTCTATTGGACCAATCCCAAGCATGTGACCGATCCGGATGAATGGCTGAAAGACGCCAAGCAGACTGACGGTTCTTGGTGGCCGGACTGGTACAAGTGGCTGAGCAAGAACTCGGGCGAGAAGATTCCGGCTCGTGTGCCGGGAACCGGCAAGCTGCCGGTGATTGAAGACGCGCCGGGGTCGTATGTGAAGCTGCGGCTGGCCAAGTAAACCGATGGGCCGGTGGGATTGATGTCGTCAACCCCACTAACGGATTGAAAACGGTCGCTGTGAAAACAGCGGCCGTTTTCTGTACAGGGTTCCGATCCTCGCAAGGACGTACTCATCCTCATTCATCCTCAAGCTTGTCGCTACGCCCGCCATTGATTCTGTCTCCGGAGTCCCCTCATGCGTTTTTTCAACACAGAAGGTCCGGTCGCCCTGGTGCTGATGCTTGACGAAGTCGATGCCTTGGTCGGGGACACCCTCATCGCCTTTCAATGCTCTGGCCTATCACGCCTGTTTTCGCCAGCCCGAGGGTCGCGACTGCTGTAGCGTGAATACGCCATCGGGTCCGGGCGTATGGACCTCTGTCTGCAGTATGGGACCGTCACGCTGGGGATGGAACTTAAGGTGTGGCGTAATGGCGATCCCGATCCGCTGGCGGCGGGATTGACATAGTTAGATGGCTATATGACTAGACTAAGTCTGGACACCGGTTGGCTGGTGATCTTCGACCGTCGGTCGGGGCAGCCGCCCATCGCCGAGTGCACCGCCAGCGCGGAACAGACCAGTCCCTAAGGCCGACGCATTCAGGTCGTGCGCGCCTGATGTTCAAGACACGGAGTGACTACACGGGCAGCGTCCTGGATGTGACTCTTCGTCAATCCGCCGTGGTTTCCCACAGCGCGCCCAGTTCGAGCGCGATGTCCCGAAATGGCTCGACGCTGACGACCTCCTGCTCCTGGAATTGTCCAATGACGGTCCAGCGTCCTTCGCGCAAGGCGAAGGCTTCCAGGGTCTGCGCCAGCGGATCGACCAACCACAGATAGGCCACGCCATAACGGGCATAAACGGGCATCTTGGTCATCCGGTCCTTACGGGCGGTGGACGGCGACAAAATTTCGCAAACCCAATCCGGAACCACTTCGATCCGGTGATCTGTTGGCAGGCGCGGCATCCGTTCCCGTCGCCAGCCGGCGAGGTCAGGAACCAGGACTTCGGTATCGCGAATGAAGTGGATTTCCGGCTCGTCTAGAATCCACCAGCCGCCCGGCCCGCCACGTCCTCGGTGATAGGCCGAACCGATGTCCATGCCCAACCCTGAACTGACTAAGGCGTGGGGGTTGGTTGGGCGTGGTTGGGTATACAACTGGCCGTTGATAATCTCGCCAGTCAGATTTTCTGGCAAAGCTTCCAGTTCAGCGTATAGATCATCGGCATACGGAGCTATTTTCATCACAGCGGGCATGGCGGTCTCCTGT
>CAZDVY010000254.1:0-3145 GCA_964508935.1 uncultured Candidatus Competibacteraceae bacterium
AACTGCTCGGCGTTCAGCACGTCGGTTTTAACGAAAATATCCAGATCATCGTCCAGCGCCTCTTGCAACCGCTTGTGAATGAAAAAGTCGGACTGATTACGGGCAGCATATCGGCGCAAATGCCGGGCGATTTCTTCCGGTTGCGCTCTGGCGAGAGTGGCAGCCTGGCTGGCGATCTCCTCAAGCTGCGCTCTGGCTTTCTGGGCGCCTTTGAGGTAATCGAGGATGACGCGAAAGGACGCCCTCACCCCCGGCCCCTCTCCCGGAGGGCGAGGGGAGTCCAGCGCCCTCACCCCCGGCCCCTCTACCGGAGGGCGAGGGGAGTCCAGCGCCCTCACTCCCGGCCCCTCTCCCAGAGGGCGAGGGGAGTCCTGGACAATGGCGCGCAGTTTGTAGCTGGCCTTGTCGGTGGGTTTTAACTCAGCGCGGGTTTGCTGCAACGTCTCAGGGTCCAGGCAGAACACCAGCCGCTGGCCGTTGCTCAGGCGCACCGGGTAATCAGTGAACACATCGCCGGATTTGATGTAATACATGTCCTCGGTCGCCCAGTGAAACTCGGTGTCCTCGCCCGACGACTTGATATAGCGCGCGCCATTCCGGCCATAACGGCGCTGGACGATAAAATCGCCCTCCTGATAATGCCGGGAGAAAAACTCGTAAAGCCGGTTCAGCACTTCCGAGCGGTCGGCGGTGGCGTTGTAGGTGGTTTCGAGTTGCTCGCGAAGATGGCGATAATCCAGGACCTGCTGGCGCATGGCCGGAATCTGCTCGGCGCTGGACAGGCGTTGCTCGCGATCTTCAGCGGAACAATGGGCCTTGATGCCCAACCCTTCAGCGATGCGCTGGAGTTCGACCTTTTTCTCATCACGAGTCGCGTACTCGATGTGCTGAAAGGCCTGCTCCAGAATTCCGGCCAGCTCGCCGCCGCGCAACACCGGCTCGCCGCATTCCTCAACGACTTCACCCAGAAACGCCCGCACCTGCTGATTATGGCGCTTGATGACCCGATAAATGCCGAAGTCCAGTTCCTCGGCTTCACGCAACTGGAACAGCTCGCTCATCAACCCGACAAAGCGGGTTTCGGGAGTTTCAGAGGGGTCAGTCGCCATGGTGGTCCCTTCGTTGAGTGTGACGCCGCCCGATGATCCGGTCGCGCTACGACCATAATCCGAGCACAACAAATCCTCCGACCAGCGTCCATAACACGCTGCGTGTCGTCGCGGCAATTACCACCGCCGCCACGCCCGCCGCCAGTCGGGCGTTATCCCAGGCCAGCCACAGCGTTCCCTGCGGCATCAGCAGATCAGGAACCACCAGCGCGGTCAGCGTTGCTACCGGCACGAAGGTCAGCAACCGGCGAAACCCTGGCGGAAACGTCACCTTGCCCTCGGCAGCGATGAACGACAGGCGAATAGCGAAGGTCATCACCCCGCACAGCACGATCAGCCACCAGACGTTCACGCGGTGCTCCCGGCCAGCCGCCAGCCGACCGCCATGCCCGCCAGCGCCGCAACCAGCAACCCCAGCTTGAACGGCAACCCGGCCAGCAACAGCGCGGCGATCCCGGAAACCGCCGCCACCGCCAGCATCGTCCGGTTGCGGATCAGTGGAACCACAATGGCGATGAAGGTCAACGGCAGGGCGAAATCCAGCGGCCAGTCCGCCGGCAGCCGCGCGCCGAGTAGTACGCCCAGCGCCGTGGACAGTTGCCAACTGCTCCACAACCCCAACCCCGCGCCCAGATAAAACCAGTGTCGGTTCGGGCCGGACGCTTCACCGGATGCCTCGCGCCGGGCAATCGTGGCGTAGGCTTCATCGGTCAACAGATAGGCCAGCGCCAGCTTCCAGCGCCGGGGTAGCTGCGCGATGTGCGGAGCCAGCGCTGCGCTGTACAGCGCATGACGCAGATTGAGCAGGCTGACTTCGGCGACCGTGACCAGCGCCGGCGCGCCCGCGCCGAACAATTGGCAAAACAGGAATTGCGCCGAACCGGCGAATAAAATGCTGGACATCGCCAGCGCCGCCGCAGGACTCAGGCCCTGGCTCAAGGCCAGCGCGCCGTAGATCATCCCGAACGGCACAACGCCGATCAGCAAGGGCGCGACTCCCAACAGGCCCGCCTGAAATTCCTGAACAGCGGATAATGGCGGACGGTCTATGGGCGAAAGAGAGGTTTGTGGGTGCAAAATAGCGGTGTCAGGCAGTCAGATTTAGAGGAAACATGGCATGGTTTTTCAGGCCGGGAATGCTATCTTAAGCGCCGGTCAGAATCATTTGGAATCTTCTTCGGAAATTACACCATGAACAACCCAGCCATTCTCTCGCAACCGCTTTCGCCCGCGCAGCCGCCGCTCTTCCACGCCCCCGCCTGGACCCTGGACGCCGTGCTGGCGCTGTTTGATCTGCCTTTCGCCGATCTGTTGTTCCAGGCCCAGGAAGTCCTGCGGGCCAATTTTGATCCCAGCGCCGTACAACGCTCCAGCCTGCTGTCGATCAAGACCGGCAACTGTTCCGAAGATTGTGGCTACTGTTCCCAGTCCAAACGCCATCAAACCGAACTGGCGACCCAGAATTTGCTGGCGCTGGACGAGGTGGTCGCTGCTGCTCAGGCCGCCAAGGACAAGGGCGCTACGCGCTTCTGCATGGGCGCGGCCTGGCGCGGCCCCAAGGATAAGGACATGGGACCGGTGCTGGACATGGTGCGGGCGGTCAAGGCGCTCGGGCTGGAAACCTGCGTGACCCTGGGAATGCTCAAGGACGGGCAGGCGGCGCAGTTACGCGAAGCCGGGCTGGATTACTACAACCATAATCTGGACACCGCCCCGGAGTTTTACCCGGAGGTGGTCACTACCCACACCTATGAGGATCGGCTTGATACCCTGCGCAGCGTGCGCGAGGCCGGCCTTAAAGTATGCAGCGGCGGCATCGTCGGCCTGGGTGAATCGCGCCTGCATCGGGCCGGGCTGATTGCCACACTGGCCAATCTTGATCCCCCGCCGGAATCGGTGCCGATCAACAATCTGGTCTCTATTCCCGGCACCCCGTTGGCCAACAGCGATCCGGTCGATATTTTTGAATTTGTCCGCACCATCGCCGCCGCCCGCATCACCATGCCGCGCAGCTATGTGCGCCTGTCCGCCGGGCG
>CAZDVY010000255.1:0-3087 GCA_964508935.1 uncultured Candidatus Competibacteraceae bacterium
ACACCAGATAGATCGCGTCGATCCGCTCTTCAGCGAACGCATCCGCCATGACCTTGACCGGACCAAGGACATCCTCAAAGCGGGGTGAATCGCCCAAATGAGAGACATGCGCGACGATATTGCCCCGCAACCGGCGGAAGAACTGGAAAGCCTTGGTACCGACGGTGCAGACATCCATCTCGACACCGCGATTACGCCATTCCTGCATGGCGTTGATGGTGGTCTTGAACAGATTGGTGTTCAGGCCACCGCACAAACCACGGTCCGTCGAGATAACAATCAATCCGACCCGCTTCACCTCGCGTTCCACCAAGCCCGGACTGCGATATTCGGTATGGGCATGGGACAGGTGCGAGATGACGTTGCGAATTTTGTTCGCATAGGGCCGGGCCGCTCGCATGCGTTCCTGCGCCTTGCGCATCTTGCTCGCCGCCACCATTTCCATGGCCTTGGTGATCTTCTGAGTACTTTTGATACTCTTGATTTTGGTGCGTATCTCTTTGGCGCCTGCCATGCTGCCCCCGCTTAAACGTAATGGGCCTTGAAATCTTCCACGACCTTCTTGATGCCGCTTTCGATCTCATCATTGTAGTCGCCCGTCGCGTCGATCTTGTCGATCAAGGCGGCGTGGTTAGACCGTGCGAACACCAACAAGCCTGCTTCGAAGTCACCGATCTTGTTGAGTGGCACGTCGTCCAGGTAGCCCCGGTCCACCGAGAACAGTGAAATACCCATTTCAGCGACTGACATTGGCGAGTACTGTTTCTGCTTCATCAACTCGGTCGCCCGCTGGCCGCGTTCTAGCTGCTTGCGGGTCGCCTCGTCCAGGTCAGAAGCAAACTGGGCAAAGGCTGCCAATTCGCGGTACTGGGCCAGCGCCAGCCGGATGCCACCGCCGAGCTTCTTGATGATCTTGGTCTGGGCAGCGCCACCGACGCGGGACACGGACAGGCCAGGATTAATTGCGGGGCGAATGCCGGCGTTGAACAGGTCGGTTTCCAGGAAGATTTGGCCGTCGGTGATGGAAATGACGTTAGTCGGTACGAACGCCGATACGTCGCCGGCCTGGGTCTCGATAATCGGCAGCGCCGTCAACGAACCGGTCTGGCCTTTCACTTCACCGTTGGTAAGGCGTTCCACCTCATCGGCGTTAATCCGGGAAGCGCGTTCCAGCAAGCGAGAGTGCAGATAGAACACGTCGCCGGGGAAAGCTTCGCGGCCTGGCGGACGGCGCAGCAACAAGGACACTTGGCGGTAGGCGACGGCCTGCTTGGACAGATCATCATAGACGATCAACGCATCCTGGCCCCGGTCGCGGAAGTACTCGCCCATGGCGCAGCCGGAATACGGCGCCGTGTACAGCATCGCCGCCGATTCAGACGCGCTGGCGGCCACGACAATGGTGTGATCCATGGCGCCGTGCTCTTCCAGCTTGCGCACGACGTTGGCAATCGACGAATTCTTCTGGCCAATCGCGACGTAGATGCACTTAATGCCGGTGCCTTTTTGATTGATGATCGCGTCAATCGCCACGGCAGTCTTGCCGGTCTGGCGGTCGCCGATGATCAATTCGCGCTGACCACGGCCAATCGGCACCATGGCATCGATAGCCTTCAGACCAGTCTGCACCGGTTGGCTCACCGACTGGCGCTCAATAACGCCGGGGGCGATAACTTCGATAGGCGAGGTCTGCGTGGCATGGATCGGCCCCTTGCCATCAATCGGTTGACCGAGAGAATTGACCACTCGCCCCAATAGGGCTTCGCCGACCGGCACTTCCAGAATGCGACCGGTACAGAGCGCCTTGTCACCTTCGGCCAAGTGCTCATAGTCGCCCAGAATCACCGCGCCGACAGAGTCACGCTCCAGGTTCATAGCCAGACCGTAGGTGACTGGATCACCTTCCCGGGGGGCCGGAAATTCGATCATTTCACCTTGCATCGCATTGTCCAGGCCATAAATCCGGGCGATGCCATCGGCCAGGCTGACGATGGTGCCTTCCGTGCGCGCTTCGGCGGTCGCCTCATAGCTCTGCAGGCGTTGCCGAATCAGATCGCTGATTTCGGATGGTTTCAGTTGCATAAAACGGTATTCCCCTTACAGGCTTAAGGCCGTGGCGAGTTTGTCCAGCCGACCGCGCGCCGAACCGTCGATCACCAGATCGCCGACCCGAATCATCGCGCCGGCAATCAGCGACTCATCCGTCTTGCAGTCCAGCTCAACATTACGCTGGAACTTCGCCTTGAGCGCCTTGGCGACGCGCTTGCGCTGAGCGTCGGTCACGGCGGCGGCGCTGATGAGTTGCGCATGGAGGGTACTTTCAGCCTCCGCGCGCAACCGCTCGAACAGGACGGCGATACCCGGAAGCTGATGCAGGCGGTGGAATTCGGCCAGCATCTTGAGGAAGGTGACGAACACTTCTGGCGCTTCGGCGCCGTCACGCAGATCGCGGCACAATCCGGCCACCAATCCAGCTTTCTGATCACCGCGCAGTGCGGGATTCCAGGGTCCCAGCAGTCGTTGCATAGTGGGATCCGCCGCGATAGCGGCAGAGGCTTGCAACAATTCGGACCAGAGTGGCAGGGCATTGGCGGCCTGCGCATCCTCGAATGCAGCGCGGGCGTAAGGCCGGGCAGCAGCAGCGGGTCGGACAACGGTTGTGGTTTCAGCCATTGGCGTGGTCCGTGTGGTTAGAGCTGAGCGACCAGGTCATCCAGCAGGGCGGCATTCGCCGCTTCATCGACCTCACGCTTGAGAATCTTGCTGGCGCCGGCGACGGCGAGAGTGACCACTTGGTTTCGGAGTTGCTCGCGGGCGCGATTGACCTCCTGCTCGATTTCCGCCTTGGCGGTCACGAGTTGACGGTCGCCCTCGACGCGGGCATCCAGTTTTGATTGTTCGATGATTTCGTTGGCGCGCTTGTGGGCCTGGGCAACGATCTCAGCGGCTTGCTGCTTGGCTTCCTTGAGCATCTGTGCGGACTTGGCCTGCGCCAGTTCCTGCTCGTGAACGCCGCGCTCCGCGGACGCCAAGCCATCAGCGATACGCTTCTGGCGGTCTTGCATGGCCTGCATGATCGGCGGCCAT
>CAZDVY010000256.1:0-3065 GCA_964508935.1 uncultured Candidatus Competibacteraceae bacterium
GCGTTCTCGCGGGCGTTCCGGCGGATGGTCGGCAGGCCACCGGCAGCGTGGCGGAAAGCACAGATCAGTGCGTAGTCTGCTGCCGTCCCCGAATCGGTAATGTCCCAACGCGCCCGTTCTTCTGGGGAGACTGTGATGGGTGATGGTGCAGGGCTGGGTGGCTACCGCCCGCTTCGGACCGGCCAGCCATGAGTCGATTAATCAGTATACAAATCACAGAATCTGCCGAAGAACTGAGGGCATTAATAAACCATTAAACTCGTACTAACTTTCGAGATTTAGGTCGATCAAAATCAGTAAGACCAGATCAAAGCCTACGCCTGGCGTTCGGTCTGACTGCCGAACAGGGCGAACGAGATGCGCTGGATGGGCAGCCCGGCCTCCAGGCGGAATTGAGCGACGCGGAACTGGATCGGGCGCGTAAGCTGGCGCAACAGTATCGCCAGGGGCCACTGTAACCGTTACTGGAATACTTGAGGAGGAACCGCCATGACACCCACAGTCACCCTCGCCCACCCCGTTGAAATCCTGACGTTCTGGTTTGCCGAGACCACCCGGCCGTTGTGGTTCGCCGCCACGCCAGACTTTGATGAGCAATTGCGGGCGCGCTTCCTGACCACCTATCGGGCCGCCGCCGCCGGTCAGTTAACGGACTGGGACGCCACCGCCGAGGGGGCGTTAGCGCTGGTCATCGTTCTCGATCAATTCCCACTGAACCTGTTCCGGGGCCAGCCCGAAAGCTTCGCCACCGAAGCGGCCGCCCGGATCGTGGCCGATCGGGCCATCGCCCGGGGCTTCGATCAGGCCGTGCCGCCGATCCAGCGTCAATTTCTGTATCTGCCGTTCATGCACAGTGAGGCGCTGACCGACCAGGAACGCTCGGTACGGTTGTACCAGCAACCCGGTCTGGAAGACAGCCTGCGCTTCGCCCGTCATCACTGTGATCTGATCCAGCGATTTGGCCGCTTCCCGCACCGCAACGCCATTTTAGGCCGGATCAGCACCGCCGAGGAACTCGCCTATCTAGCCTCGCCCGAGGCGTTTCACGGCTGAGGAGGAACCATCCGAACCAGAGGAATACGCTTGCGGATCAGCCCGATCCCAAAGCGAAAACTCAGGTGGGTGGCGTCGATCTCGACGGTCAGTTAGTTCTACCCCAACAGGGTAGTGGACAGTTCTTGGCGAACCCCGGGTTTGGCGATTCGAGGCATGTTGTCGTGGGTTACTGAGTACGAACCCACGTTTGCGGAGGATGCTCCGACATGGTGATTGAGCGCGTTTGCCATCGAGCGCCCCTTGGTGTCGTCGCGGGTCTGATACCAGTTCACATGTCGCATGACCAGGGATGGCGCTCGAGTGGAGAAACTCTCGTGTTCTGGCAACAATTCAAGGCATGGGTCCACGGTAAGGAGCAAATCGACTCTGACTTCGGCTATGAGCCCAGACTCTGGCTTGAATCCCCAATTCCCCAGAGTCTTGGTCTGAAAGTTGTAATGGGGTCGGTGCCTTTCAATTCTTTCGGAGAACCGTAAAGCGTTAAAAGCGCCAGCGCTGAAACCGTACAGTACCAGTTTGCCTCGTGGATCGAATCTTGCGAGTAAAAATTGTATCGCTCGCGTAATGGCCCCATGGTGAAGACTATTGCCATCGGGCACGCACGCCGGGTCCATTGCCAGAATGTTAGCATTGTGAGGCATAAAAAAATGCTCGATATCCTCCAGGGCTTCGCCGGAACTGCGACGGCCATCCATGTCCCTCAATGTCAAGTCATGGCCTGCAATCGCGCCTCGAAACCATCCCCCGAAGAAGATCAGAATATCGCGCACGGCACCAGATAGCCCGGATTGGGTGGCCCGCCGCGACAACTCATCGTTAAGTAATTTGACTGACATGGCCTTCTCCTCCTGCGGCTACGCAGCAGCAGTGTTCACAGAAAAAGAATTCGGGTCACAGGCTTTTTTATTTCACCATTCTTCTTCCGGGTATGACGATTACTGCTCTTCGAATGAGCCAGGGCCTGAGGGATGCCCGAGCTGACGACTTATCAAGAAACGATCTTCATCCATTCCTCAAATCCGACCGACTTGAGTGGATGCCAGGTTGGCTCGATCTAACCCGAGCACCCGAGCGTCGAGCGCAGGCGTTCGATGCGCTGTTTGAGCTCCGCCGCTGCGGGTCCCGCGACGAAATCGGGTGGCTGCGGCGCCCCGTCGGCGCGATTGGCGGCATCGGCGAGCTGCCGGCAGGCATCTGCGGTCCGCCCCTGCTGGATCAGGTCGCCGGCCGCTTTGATCATGTTGCGCAGGGCTTTGCGCCGGCCGTTGGCGGAGTTGCCGTTGCCCGAACCGGTGAGCGTCCCGGCCGCCACCGATGCGTCGAAGAAAACGAGGATGTCGGCGATCTGCTGCTGCCGGGCGCGTCGCTCTTGGTCACCAGCGTCGCCGTACCGGCGGCGAGGGCGCCGAGGAGCGCCGTCTGCGTGGCGGGGTCGAGTTGGGCGACGGTGATGTCGAACGAGAACGAGTTCGCCATAGCAACGTGACTCACACCAAACAGCCTCCGAGATTCCCGGAGCGGTTCATTCCCCGCCTTCAAAACCGCGATCACCGACTGCTTACGCCAGACCCATACCACCCACAAAGCCGCGCTGGACTCCTTGCTAACCCTGCGGTTCCAACTCTTCGAAAAAACGCAACTCGTGCCCGCGTGAAGTTATAGGTGAAGCGTCGCAACGCGCCCAGGCAAGCGAAGCCGATGCCTAGCAGGGCGAGGATCGAAGGCTCCGGCACGCCGTTGGGCGGGTTAGGTATGCGGTAATCGAAACCCGATCCCGAGGCGATGCTGTAGTCCGAGGCGGGGGTATCTCCAATCCAGACACTCGCACCCAGCCACTGCACGGTGTTGCCGAATGCCGACTCGACGTCGAACCTCGTGTCATATGGGCCCCAGAATTCACCATAGACACGCGTTGACAGCTCAGAGATGAGGTTGAACGCAGCGCCATTGGGCACCTGGAAGTGGCCGTACTGGATCTCGTTGACGTTGATTTCATCGTGGAACAGGTA
>CAZDVY010000257.1:0-3056 GCA_964508935.1 uncultured Candidatus Competibacteraceae bacterium
AGCCTATGTGCTGAAGAATGAGGCGATTGATGATTTTGGTCGAAGCCATCGAAGCCGCGCTGCGGGGAGAGCGCTTTGTGAGTCCCGCCGTCGCCCAGCACGGCTCGATAACAGCGCAGGGCAGCACTGATCACAACAAGCACGCCTTGAGCGAGCGAGAGGTGGAAGTGTTACGCTGGTTGGCGCAAGGCCAACGCACCCGGGAGATCGCCAAGACGCTCGGCATCAGCGCCAAAACGGTGGAGACCTACCGTAGTCGGATCATGCTCAAGCTCGGTATCGACAACCTGCCCGGTTTAGTGCAGTTCGCCATCCAGGCGGGGATTGCATCCACAGAACTTTGATCAGGCATAGCCTCTGGTCCGACCCTGCATCTTAAGGCAGCCCGGTTGGCGAGGATCAAAACCTTCTCACAACTGCCGCAGCCGCTCCAGATAAACCTGCTCATCCGGCTCCATGCCACTCCGCTGTGCTTCCCACAGCGTTTCGCCCAGACATTCCATCATCAGATGCTCGGCGGCGTGACGGTCGCCCAAGCGCCGGCGGAGTTGTTGATAGACTTCAACAATGCCTGCGGGATGCTGGCCGCCTAGTTGTTCCTGAATGGCGATGTGCATCCCCATGTGCAAAAAGGGATTGGTCTCACCCATTTCCGGCGCATATTCGCGGCCCAGAGCGGTCTCCGCGTTCGTCAGCGCCGGCTGATATTCGGGATGCTCGCGGATCACTCCGGCGATGAGATGCTCCAGCGGTTCCAGAGATTGTCCGGACTGCGCCTTGTCCCAAACCGTGCAGTAATACCGGCGCAGGCTATCGCGGTCATTGCCAAACATTCACAGCGCCTCGCTTTTGTCAGGATATTCACAGAGATTGCAGATCGGGCATTCGGCACAGCGCGGCTTGCGGGCGGTGCAAACATACCGGCCATGCAAAATGAGCCAGTGATGGGCGTCTTGCTGGAATTCCTCCGGCGTTGCGGTCAGCAACCCATCCTCTACCTCCCGGACGGTTCGGCCCGGCGCCAGTCCGGTGCGGTTGGCGACCCGGAAAATATGAGTGTCCACGGCAATGGTGGGTTCGCCGAACGCGGTGTTGAGAATCACATTGGCAGTTTTGCGCCCGACGCCCGGCAAGGCTTCGAGCGCTGCCCGGTCATGTGGCACTTCACCACCATGTCGTTCCAATAGCAGGACGCAGGTTTTAAGGATATTGGCTGCCTTGGTGTTGTACAGGCCAATCGTTTTAATGAAGCCCTTTAACCGCGCCTCGCCCAATTCCAGAAACTTTTGCGGGGTATTAGCTACGGGAAACAGCCGTTCAGTCGCTTCATTAACCTTCTTATCGGTCGATTGCGCCGATAGAATGACCGCGACCAGCAATTCAAATGGACTGAGATAACGCAGTTCAGTCGTGGGTTGCGGACGGGCAGCTTGCAGGCGGGTAAAAAGTTCGTGAATTTGTCCGGGGTTCATGCCAGTACTTCGCGCAAATAGGCGGCGGCATTCATCGTGCTTTCCTGACAGACCCACAGCCCCAGTTGCTCAAAGCCGCCGATTTCCTGGGTATGAGCCAGAAATTCCAGATACAGGCCTGCGCCCGGCCCATTATTGACCGTCATATTGAACGCCGGTTCACGGCCTAGCTTGGGCATAATGCGCATCAAGGCCCGAATGGCATCCTGAATACCCTGAGTTACGGCGCGCATTTCGATTTCGGTTAACTCATGCAGATACTGTCGACTCGTATCCTTGACTACCAACAGCATGTCGTAAGGCCGCCGCATGAAATACGGCACGAGCAACACCGCAGGCCCATAATCCCGGACTTGAAATTCTGCCGGATTTTCGCGCAGCAGATAGTGGGTAAAGCATTCACCATCATGGCGCTGGGTGAAACACCAGTTATTATAAAAGCGGCTGGGCATAATATTACTGTAGCCGATCTGCTGATGACCATGCGCCAGCGATCCACCAGCCAGCCGGCCATGATTTTTGATAATCGACACAAACCCATGGGTCAACTTACGCGGCGGCGGCATTTCAGAAGGCGGCATTAATCCTTCTGATTCATAGAGTAACTTGTTTTCCAATGCCGCCAGTCGCTGTAGAACGATCAATCCATCATCCAGTGACAGTGTGTGCCAGTCCTGATCGTGCTGTGAGGAGGTCCATTGCAGAAAATGAAAACCATAGGACACTCGTCCGGTATGTGCTGGATCGGGATAAAGCGGTTTTTGCCGATATTCTTCGAGAATATTTTGCAGGGGATAGATAATTGGAAATAGATTTTTATTGATGAAAGTGGCGCCTTGGCTGAGCGGCGCGACGTCCACAATGCCGGTGGTTTTACCTTGGCAGATTACGCAGGGTTTTTCATCAGCCGCCGATAAAACATCGGGATGCCCCGCATCATGCGGTCGTCGCGCTCGCGTGGAATTGTAGACAATGAGTTCTCCATTGCGTGGATCGATTTGACAAACCGAATCCGGCAGAAAAGACATCATCTCTTTCTCGGCATGAAAAAGCTCGTTCAACTGCTGCATGGACAGTTGCTCGATGGATGGCGACTGCACCATCTTCTGCAGCATTTCCCAACTGAGTTGTTGTGGCATGTCTGTTCATCCGTCTGGCGGAAACGGGTTGCTTATACCACCTGGCCGCCTAGAATGACAAAATCGAAAGCGTTTTTCCCACGGAGGCCCCCATGTTCAACGCGATTCTGATCGACAAGACCGAAGCCGGCTACCAGGCCAGTCTGCAAGCCATCGACGATGCCCGGTTGCCGGAAGGCGACGTCACGGTGCGCGTCGCCTACTCCACGATCAACTACAAGGATGGGCTGGCGATTACCGGCCAGTCGCCAGTCGTGCGCAAGTTCCCGATGGTTCCGGGCGTCGACTTCGCCGGCACGGTCGAAGCCAGCGATCACGCCGCATGGCGAGCTGGCGACCCTGTGGTGTTGAACGGCTGGGGCGTCGGCGAAACCCATTGGGGCGGTCTGGCGCAGAAGGCGCGGGTCAAGGGTGACTGGCTGGTGGCGCTGCCGGCGGTGTTCAG
>CAZDVY010000258.1:0-3048 GCA_964508935.1 uncultured Candidatus Competibacteraceae bacterium
TGTTGGGCAGGCGCTTTTGCCAATCGGTGGGGATCAGCTTGGCTTTTTCGGCGATAGCGTCGATGTCGTAAGCCAGCGCCAGGGTCACGATATCGGCTTGCAGACCGTCGATTACCGCCCGCGCCTGCTTGCCTGAGCCGCCATGTGACTGCTGGAGGGTCACGGTTTCGCCCGTCTGATTTTTCCAATACTTGACGAACGCCGCGTTAAATTCCTGATAAAACTCGCGAGTGGGATCGTAGGATACGTTCAGCAGGGTGGTTTGCGCTACGACACCGGAACCGATGCCGATCATCAGCGTCGCGCCGAACAGGGCTTGAGCAATGCGACTTTTTTTCATGGACCGTTCTCCAGAGAGGGGATGAACGGTTACTGTAAGTCGCTTTTCTCAGAAGAGGAACGAATATTAATTGAGTTGTTTATCTGAAATTTTTATAAAGGCGCACTACTCAGCAAAAATCTGTTAGCCATTCCAGCGCCAAACGACGAATTCTTCGTCGAAAGTGTATTTGGCGCTTGCTGCCTTCGTCATCGGTCAGGCTGAACCGGATTCCGCCAGAATAGACCATCCAGGGTCAATTTGAACCCGATGCGCTCCTCTGAACCCTTTCCATTACACACTTCATCCAACCCGATGATTTTTAACCTCCCACCCCAACCCTCCCCCGCGAGGAGGGAGGGGGGATTGGTGTAATAGACAGCCTCTGAACCGGCGCTGTATCACTGGCACCGGCGGTGAGGCCGGTGCACAGGTTTCACCAGCGTGCGCTTGCGCTCGATATGATCGCGCGCCAGATCAAGCAACTCGATTGGCGGTTCGTAGCCGGTGCGACTGCAGTACTGGAGGTAATCAGCCAGCCGGGGTTCGACATCATTTTGATTGGCTTTCTCAATCAAATCCAGCAACTCGATCATGTGGTTGGTTGGGACGGTCGCAATGGTTTGCAGCATGGGTGCAGTTCTCAAAGTAGTGGATCACTGCAAATATTCAGCAAATTGTATGCCATGCTCGTACCCCTACCGGCAAATCGGATTTGTCAATCGCCCTGTATCGCCCGGTCGCTATTTCAATCCGTGTCAAACGCCGGGCGGCGATCCAGGAACACGAGGGCTGATCGGGGAGAGGTGAAACCGGCGGACGATGGACCGACCTCGCGTTCTGCCGCCAACCAGTCTTGGATAGGGCAACCACCCTGAAAACCCCGGCGTTCAGCCCGATAGTACGCTGCTTCGGCAATCCAGGCGCGCCACTGGGTCGCCGAGACCCCAGCTTCAGTAGGTAAGGGTGTCAACATGATGAAAGATATCCGAGGTTGTGAAAAGAGACGTTCATGCTAACCTGATTGGTGATTAATGGGTATTGCCTGTTTCGCCTGACTTCACCAAAATCCTCAAAGAATCAAGAGATATTGAGTACTACAGCTTTGAGTTGCCACCTGATTTTTTAGCATCTGAGTGAAGGAGATTTCTATGGGATGCATGCAACATTATGACGATCTGCCCATGAACTGGGTAGGCGATTGGGCAGGACGCCGTGCGGCCCTGACGCCTCAGCGGATCGCCCTGTATGACTCATTCACGAAAAAGTCCTATACCTTTCAGGACATGAACGACCGGGCGTGTCGGGTGGCGACCTATCTGACCGACACGCTGGACCTGCGCAAAGGCGATGTCATCGCGTTGATCTGCCGCAACCGGATTGAATCCATTGATCTTTATCTGGCCTGCGGAAAACTGGGAATTATTTTAGCCCCGTTGAGCCAGCGGTTGAAAAAGCCGGAACTGGATGACCTGATGGTGCGCCTTCAGCCCCGCGTCCTGTTTCACGAACATCCATTTGCTGAACTGATCTCGACCTTATCGGTGCCCGCCTCGACACAAGCGGTGATCGACATGGATGATGACCAAAACCGGTTTGAAAACGTCATCCTGAAAACCGATCCCCGAGCGGTCAACATTCCACTGGCGATGAATGATCGTTGCCTGTACGTCCATACCGGCGGGACAACCGCCGTGCCGAAAATTTGCATCGTGTCTTATCGGCAGATGGTCTGGAACTCGTTCGATATCCTCGCCACCGGCCTTGCCGGGTTCTGCAACAACGTTTTGATTACGTTCCCGTTCTTTCATATCGGCGGCTGGAACACCTTTACACCGCTGTTTCATGCGGGCCTCACCAGCGTTTTGCTGCGCGAATTCAATCCGGGCCTGATGCTGGAGTTGATCCATGAGGGGCGCGTCGAGAATTTCGGCGCGGTGGAAGCCATGCTGCAATTTCTGATTGCTCACCCCCAATTTGCGGAAACTGATTTTTCCAAGCTGAAAGCGATCACCACCGCCGCCGCGCCGTGTTCGCAAGCAGTGATGCAAACCTTCCTGGATAAGGGTGTGCCCATCAGTCAGACTTACGGGATGACCGAGGCTGGCCCTTCCAATTTTGCCTATCTCCCCCGCTCCGATTCCCTGGACGAGTTGCTGGCGAATGCGGCGAGCATCGGCACGTCCATGTTTCACTGTGACGCCAAAATTATCGATCAGACATCCGGGCGCGAAGTTCTGCCCGGTGAAATCGGCGTTCTATGTCTGCGCAGCCCACATAATTTTGACGGCTATCTCCATGATCCGGCGCGAACCGCGAACGTCATTGATCAGGAGGGCTGGATTTATACAGGGGACCTGGCCGTGCAGGATCAGGACGGCTTGGTGTTCATCAAAGGACGGGCCGACAACATGTTTATCTCGGGCGGAGAAAACATCTCGCCCGAGGAAATCGAACAAGCTCTCATGAAACATCCCGCCGTCGCTGGGGCGATTTGCGCCGGCATTCCTGATCCCAAATGGGGACAAGCACCAGTAGCCCTCGTGGTTTTTCACGCCGGCCAGCAGGCCACGGAAGAGGAACTCAAGGCCTTTTGCCGGGACTCCTTGGCCCATTACAAGACGCCCGGACAAATCCGGCCAGTGGCCGAACTGCCGCTTACCGGCGCCGGCAAATTGAACCGGAACGCCGTCGTCACGCTGTTTTCCTAAATTCAACGTAACCGTTCA
>CAZDVY010000259.1:0-3019 GCA_964508935.1 uncultured Candidatus Competibacteraceae bacterium
GGTCCGCGGCGGTGTCGCGAAACTTACAAGTTTTGCGACAAGCGCCGCCCGGCCACGCGAGCTAATTCGGCTTCGCCCTCGGGTGTCGCCGCGAACTGGCGCAACTCGTCGAGCAGCCGCACCCAGACGTGCGCCAAGGTCATCTGTTCCAGGTGCACGACCGGAACGCCGGTGCCGTCGGACAGGCGCTGTAACACGTCTGGTGCGGGCTGCCGAAACCACCGAGCCTGTCGGTCGTGGCGAGGAATACCGAGCGCGTGCAGGCGGAACGAGTCGTAATGGATGTCGTAACCTTCGGCCAGCCGGCGCACGTACTGCTCCAGCGTCTCGTCAGCGCGGGGTTTCGGGTGCAACGGCCAACGGCGGGGGTTGGGTACCCCGGTCAACGCAACTCCCGTTCGATCAGGCGGCGGCGTACGGTCGGTGACTGGTAGTCGGTCTGCTCGATGAGGGTGCTATTGATCCGTTCCTCTCCCTGGCGCAAGGCGGTCGCGGTAGCCCGGGTCAGCAGCAGGGCGATTTCCCCAATCGTGCCCTCGGATCGGCGGAGGATCAGTTCCCGTAGCGGCAGGGCCGCAAGGTGGGAAGGCTCACGCAGGGGCAGCACGGTCTCGAAACTGGCGAGCAGGCGCGCGAATTCCTCGCCCTCTTCCCACAGCGGCAACAACAACGGATGAAATCGGTTCTCGAGTTGGTCGTCGCTGCGGATGGCCAGGTAGGCGTCGCGGGTCCCCAAGCAGACGAGCGGGATGCGCAGTTCGTTGCCGAGAAAACGCAGCAGGTTCAGGAGTTCGCGTTGCTGGCGCGCGGTCGCACCGAGCAGATTGTGGGCCTCGTCGATGATCAGCAGGCGCACGCCGACCGCGCGCATCAGTCGCAAGGCGACGGCCTCGCGGAGATCGGGGCGACTGTGGAATCCGACCGGTACCCCCAGCGCGATCAAGAGTTCGAGGTATAACCGCCGGGTCGTGGGTTCGGCGGGCATCTGAACCCTGAGGACGGGAATGACCTCGTGCTCGCCGTTCGCGGCGGTATGCGGCGGATGCGCCCGATGAAATTTTTCGGCGATCATCGTCTTGCCGTTATTGGTAGGGCCGACGATCAGCAGATTGCGCGGCCGAACCTTGCCGAACTCGTGCGTCAACAGCGCTTCGAGCTGCGCCAGCGCCCAGTGGGCGCGGGTATACCCAATCCAGTGCTCGCTGTTGAGGCCCGCCAGGCGTTCGGCCCCGGGTAAAGCGGCGAGTGCCTGGATTTCCGGACGCCAATGCGTGAGGGTTACCACGACTCGATGTCGTCAAACGGGCGCACGGGGCTCGCGTCGATCCTGCCAGGCGCCGAGCCTGTCGGCGCCACCGACGGGGCCTCGGGCGCCTGAGCGGTTACGGGACCGACCGCTCGCCGGGTCCGGTTGCGGCGGGCGGTGCGGGTCAGGGTCGCCGCCTCGCGCTCGATCGCCCGCATCTCCTCGATCGCCGCGAACAGACTGGCCTCGTCGACGGCCGCACGACGCTGCGCGCGCAAACGCTGGCACGCCAGTTTGTGCTCCCACAGGGGGATCGCCGGACGAGACAACATCCGGTATGGGACTTCCAGATAGGCGTTCTGGTCCGGGTCGAGCACGAAGATGCGCGACAAGTCGCGCGGATCGCGGCGGATCAGTAGCGGACCGGCGGGTTCCCGCCGCTGAATCCAGGCGCGCAACGCCGGGCTGTAGTAGGTGATGTGGTCGATGGTGATGCCGTCGCGTTGCAACGAACGGCGGACCACGGGCAGGAAATCGATCAGGAAAGCGTGCGGATCGCGCAGCGCCGGCACGGTTTTGTCGGCGGCAGCCAACGCCCGAAGGCCTTGTTCGTAACAATGCAGGGGGGTCTCGTCGGCCCGCCCGCCGTGCGGACGCCGGTGGTAGTACTGGGTGATGGCCACGGTGAGCCAGCGTTCCAGGTCCTCGAGCGTCAGGCAGGCCGTCCGGTCGCTGTCGTAGCCGCCCCGCGCGATGGGATTCGAGAAGGTTGTACCGGGCAACGCATGCACCAGTTGCATGAGCGTGCCGATAACGCGCTCGACGATGCCTCCAAAATGAGGTTGGCCCGGTGGTCGCCACTCGATGGCGATCCCATGCTGCGCGCAACCGCGCTCAAACGCCGTCGAGTGGAACTCAGCGCCATTGTCGAACCCCCAGGCGGTGCGGTTTGCCCGCTACGGGCCAGTGCGCCTCGATGCCGCGCTGGCGCAGCCACGGTACTTTGTCACTGGTGACCAGGGTCAGACACAGACCGACCCCAGTCGCCGATGGGGCGTCGAGCGCCAAATGGAAGCCGGCGATGCAGCGGCTGAACACGTCGATCGCCACCGTGAGCCAGGGTCGACCGATCGGTAGGCGGTCGATCGGATCGACGATGATCAGATCCACTGGAGTATGATCGATCTGGACCCACTCCAGAGGGGCAGCAGCCGGCGGGGTGACACCATCGATCGGCTGAGTTTCGGGATGGACCTCGCCCCGCCGACCACGTTCGGCCAGCGACAACGCGTTCAGCCGGCGGCGGATCGCGCTCTCCGAGGGGGGATAGAGTCCCTGCTGACGGGACTGCTGACGGATTGCCCGCACCACCTCGGCGGCGACTGGCTTCTGGGGCGTAAGGTAGAGTTCCTCCACCAAACATTGCATGAGGTCTTCGCGTGGCCCGGCCAGACGTCGCCGCCCGCGCCCACCGCCAGAGTGGCCTACTTGCAGGGCGGTCAACGCGCCGTCAGCGGCGCGCAACCGCTGGATCAGCCGATACGTATGCCGCTCGGATAGCCCCAACTCTGCCGCCGCCGCTCGCGCCCGATCGTGCGGGCAACAGGCGAGTTCGGCTAATGGCCGCAGGACCACGGCGCGACGGTGTGCTTCGTTCCAGTCCGGCTCGGTAATCTGGGACAAATCGATCATGGGGTTCCCTTCCGCAGGATGCGGCCATCGACTTCGAAGATTTGCAACGCGCTGACTTCGCCTTTGAATCGGATTGACATC
>CAZDVY010000260.1:0-2978 GCA_964508935.1 uncultured Candidatus Competibacteraceae bacterium
CATCCCCGCAGCGAATTTTATGCGTGCGCGGCATTTTGCAGCACTTCCGTTGCCCATTGATTCAGACTCTTCCCAGAGGCCTGAGCCGCGACGATAGCCGCCCCGTGAACTTCCGGTGGAACTCGCAGCATGAGCTTGCCTGAGGCCGGTTTTTCTGGCTTGACCCCTTGTTCCTTGCAATCGCATAAGAAGTCTTCAATGGCAAACTCAAACTCCTGGCGAAGCTCAGAAACTGTTTCGCCATGAAAACTGATTATGCTGCGCACGCCGAGAACACGACCAATAAAAATGTTGTCGCGCTCGTCGAACTCAATGCGCGCCGTATAGCCTTTATAATGCATGGTGTTCATGGTCGTACTCCAACACGCTCAAGCAATTCTCGGATTTCTTCAACTTGATAGCGTCTAGCCTCTTTGCCAGGATGAGGCCGGTGACATCGCCACTGCTCGCCATGGAGTACGATCTTGACGCGAGAACCTTCGCGCTCATAAACCTCTCCACCCAAAGCGACGATCAAAGCCTCAATATCTGCAAAAATGATTGAGGACGACGTTGGTTTAGCAAAGATGGCCCGCAGCGTTTTGCGATGTCTTTTGTTCACTACCTAATGCTAGCGTATTGTGCTAGCAAATGCACGCTGAAAGTGAACGAATAGGGTATAAAATCTTAGCCTGCCTCACGCCGCTTCAATCTCAAACCCCACGATATTTCGGCTCTCCCGACTGAACTCCACCCCAATCAGGGTAATCGGCCAGCCTTCGTTGCGATATTTCACCACGCGCTGACCCAGCTTGAGATGTAAGCGCTGAATTAAATCTCGAAAGCGATTCGGAAAATCATCAAAATGGGCCGGTAACTGAAAGCACTCTTCATGGCTGGAGAGTTGCCCATGAATCATATTATTTAAATCCGCCTGGTTTTTAACCACCCCACCGCCAAAACTGATGCGCAGCACCGGATAGCGAATCGACCAGTCCCAGCGATCATGAATATACAGACCGCGAAACAGCGACTCATTACCCTCGAACAGTTCCTTCAGCGTATCCAGAAACAAACTCTTGCCAAAACGGTGTGGGCGAGAGAGAAAGTAATAACCGCCGATCCGCGCCAAATCAAACGCCACGGTGGTTTTATCAACATAATAATAATCACCTTCACGAATCTTGGCGAAGGTTTGAATACCTATGGGCAGATTACGGCGAACCGGCGTGTTCATTTTCAGATCTCCGTGGCAGCTCATCTCTATTGACGATTATACTGGATACAACGACTCAACCCTTCCCCGCTACAGTCGACCATGCGATTTTTCCCCACCCCACTCCTGCTGCGCTGGCTGGCCGGCTGGACCCTGCTCGGTCTGCTCCCCGCGTTCTGGCCGGAACTGACCGGATACTGGCTTATCATCGGCGGTCTGCTGCTCACTATCGCTGCATGGGACGCTTTCACGCTCCATTTTCGCCCGCCGCCATTGGCCGAGCGCTTGATGCCCCCGGCCCTGCCCCTTGGTGCATGGCAACCCATTCGGCTGCGCTTCAACAATCCCTCGAACCAGGCTATCACCCTGACCGTATTCGATCACTACCCAACGACTGCCGCCGATTGCACCGACCTGCCGCAACGAATCACCGTGGACGCTAACGGCTGGGCCGAACTCACTTACCGACTCCGCCCCGTCGTGCGCGGCGAGTGGTCGTTCGCGCCGGTGCAAATCTGGTTGACATCGCCGCAGGGGCTGTGGCAGCGAGATGATCGCTTAGGCGAACCCGCAACGGTGCGCGTGTATCCCGACTTCGCCGCCATCGCCCGCTACATCCGACTGGCGTCTGAGCAGCGCGAGGCGTTAATGGGCATTCACCAACGGCGACGGCGCGGCGAAGGGCAGAGTTTCCACCAGTTGCGCGAATACCGCATTGGCGACAGCCTGCGGCAGATTGACTGGAAAGCCACCGCCCGCACCCGCAAACTGATCGCCCGCGAATATCAGGACGAGCGCCATCAAACCGTGCTGTTCCTGTTGGATTGCAGCCGGCGGATGCGCACCCAAGATGACGACCTCAGCCATTTCGACCACGCCCTGAACGCCCTGATCCTGCTGGCCTACGTCGCGCTGCGGCAGGGCGATGCGGTCGGCGTGCAGAGCTTCGGCGGCGAACAGCGCTGGCTGACGCCCCGCCCGGGACCGGGGACGTTGACCCGGCTGATCAACACGGTCTATGACCTGCAACCGACTCTGGAGCCGCCGGATTACGCTGAGATGGCCCATCTAGCCTTGGCCCGGCAACGCAAGCGGGCGCTGATCGTGCTGCTCACTAACCTGCGTGATGAAGACCAGGATGATCTCCGTTCCGTGATTGCTCTGTTAAGCCGGCGACACCTGGTGCTGATCGCCAACTTACGCGAATCGGTGCTGGACGAGTTACTGACCCAACCCATTCACGATTTGCCCCAGGCCCAGCTCTACGCCTCGGTTTGCCATTACCAATTGCAGCGTGACCGGGTTCAGGAAGAATTGCGCCATCTGGGCGGCATCCTCCTCGATGCGCCGCCGCAGCGCCTGCCCGCCGCCATGGTCAATCAATATCTCGATCTCAAACACGGCGGAAGGCTTTGAAAAAGCCCCGGCAATCTCTAGAATCGCTGCATTCTTTCCGGGCACCGCAACCGACGTCGTGAACCCTTTGCGTTCATGCATGGTCAATATGGGCAGTTCCCAAATCCTGAGGAGGTTCTTCAACGATGATGCAGAGAAACGACCTACTGGTCAAAGCGCCGGTGACGCTGGTCGCCGATGAAGCGCCGGTCGCTAATAAGGTATTGCGCAACACTTATATGTTGTTGTCGCTGACCCTGCTGTTCAGCGGTTTGACCGCCGGCGTCGCCATGGCCACGAACGCCGCACCGCTGCATTGGTTGATTACGCTGGGCGGCTACTTCGGCCTGCTGTTCGTCGTCACCCGGCTGCGCAACAGCGCCTGGGG
>CAZDVY010000261.1:0-2969 GCA_964508935.1 uncultured Candidatus Competibacteraceae bacterium
CCGGCGGCGGCCAGATCGCGGGCCAGCAACACAAACTGGCGATGACTGCCAACCCGATATTGCGGTCCGCCCACCACTACCAGCACGCCACGGCTTGCCCCCGGCGTGCCAGGATGCAAAATGCCGGGCAACTCTGCGCCTTTGCAGGTAAAAACCAGCGCCGTCTCAGGATGAATAGCGGTCACGGGGGTCCCCTATCCAGCAGGGCGGTCTGTGTCGCATCCAGCAAGGCCGGCGCTTCAGCAATCTCCTGCGTGGCCCAGAAAAACTCTCCTACCACTGTCCGGGCATGAACAGCTACGCCCGCGCTGCGCCACTCATCCACGATCCGCCGGCTGACCGGCACCAATGAATCCTCGGCAGCGCGGGTGAGTTCGAACCAATCGACCTGGACACCGGGCAGCGGCAACGTCAACCGAACCTGGTCCAGAGCGGCGGCCAGTTCCGGATGCAGTTCATAGCCGGCGACATCTAGAGACTGTCCCGCCGCCAGCGCCTCTTGCAACCGGCCCAGGGTTTCACTGCCGCCTTTCAACCGATCCGCCGTCAGGCGCAGGCGCAGAAACTGGTGTAAGAACCGCTGTCCCGACAACACCGGCTGCCAGAGCAATAGCCGCGTTGCCGCCACTTCGCCGATGAGTCCCGTCGCCAGTAACCCGCCCAGCCGCAAGCCCCACAGAATCAGCGGCTCATGCCCGCGCTGGCGCAACCACACTGCGCAGCGTGCTAAATCTTCCCGCCAGATTTCCCAACGGGCATTACTAAAATCGCCTGCGCTGTCACCCGTTCCGTACAGGTCAGGAATCAGTACACCAAAACCGGCGGTGGCCAGCCGACGCGCCTGCTGGGCGATCATGCGCCGGGACTTGTTCAATTCCTCGGCGAACGGCGGCGCGTACAACACCCCACCGCGACTCGCCATTCCCGCCGCTGGCGGATGGTAAACCGCGAACAGCGCACCCCGGCTGCCGGCCAGAAAAAACAGCTCCATGACTTCAGATCAGGTTCCCGCCAGGACCTTGTCACGGACGAATGCATACACCTTACCCACCGTCTCGAAGGTTTCTGCGCTGATTTCGTCATCCGCGACCTGAATATCGAACCGCTCCTCCAGCGCGTTGAGCAGCGTCACCACCGCCATCGAGTCGAATTCCGGGATGCTGCCCAGCAAAGGAGTATCCGGGCCGAATTTCTGCGCCCGGTCGCCCAGTTGCAAGATCTCGCCAATCAACTGCCGCACCTCATCGAATTCGACCATCGAGACTCTCTCTTTAATGGAATGAAAAAGGAAATCATACATCCCGGAAGAACGCTGCATCCATTCAATCGAACAGGTAGGCAAAATCGCCGCCCTGCGCTTGCACCTGCACCCGCATCACCGGCTGGCCGGCCATGATCCGCTTGAGGAATTCCGCGCTGATCGCCGGCAACACCGTATTAGTCAAAATGGCGTCAATCATCCGCCCGCCGCTTTCCAGTTCGGTGCAGCGGCTAACGATGAGCTTCACCACGTCGTCGTCGTAAACAAACGGAACTTTGTGATTTTCCAGAATCCGCTTCTCGATGCGGCCCAGTTGCAAGCGCGCGATATTGCCAATCATGTCGTCGCTGAGCGGATAGTAGGGAATCGTCACCAACCGGCCCAGCAGCGCCGGTGGAAAGACTTTCAGTAACGGCTCACGCAACGCCTTGCCCAGACCTTCCGGATCGGGCAACAACTCCGGGTCCTTGCACATACTGGCGATCAGGTCGGTGCCGACGTTGGTGGTCAGCAAAATCAGGGTGTTCTTGAAGTCGATAAACCGCCCTTCTCCATCTTCCATCCAGCCCTTGTCGAATACCTGGAAGAAAATTTCATGCACGTCATGGTGAGCCTTTTCCACCTCATCCAGCAATACCACGCTGTAGGGTCGGCGACGCACCGCCTCGGTTAATACCCCGCCCTCGCCGTAACCGATATAACCGGGCGGCGCGCCCTTGAGCGTGGAGACGGTATGCGCTTCCTGGAACTCGCTCATATTGATGGTGATGACATTTTGTTCACCGCCATACAACGATTCAGCCAGTGCCAGCGCGGTCTCCGTCTTGCCGACCCCGGACGGGCCGGCCAGCATGAACACGCCAATCGGTTTATTGGGATTGTCCAGCGCGGCGCGCGAGGTTTGAATCCGTCGGGCGATCATCTCCAAAGCGTGGCGCTGGCCGATGATACGGCGATTGAGCAGGTCAGCGAGCTTCAGCACGGTTTCGATTTCGTTCTTCACCATGCGCCCGACCGGGATACCGGTCCAGTCGGCCACGACCGAGGCCACCGCCTGGGCATCGACGCTGGGCAGAATCAGCGGTTTCTCGCCCTGCAATTCGTGCAAGCGGGCTTGCAGGTCTTTCAATGCCGCCAAGCGAGTTTGGCGTTCGGCGTCGGCGGCATCGTTCGCCGTATCGGTTTCCACAGCGCCGCTGACGCCGCGCAACTGGGCGCGCAGTTCGAGAATCTGATCGACCAGACCCTTTTCTTCCTGCCAGCGGGCGTCCAGTTCGGTTAATCGCGCCTCTTCGGTCTGCAATTTTGCCATCGCGTCGGCCTGGCGTTGCGCCGTGTCCATGCCGACGGCGGCTTCCCGACCGATGATTTCCAGTTCCGTGTTCAACGCCTCAATGCGGCGGCGGCAATCCTCCACTTCGGCAGGCGTTGCGTGCAGGCTGATCGCTACTCGGGCGCTGGCGGTATCCAGCAGGCTCACCGCCTTGTCCGGCAACTGACGGGCGGGAATGTAGCGATGTGACAACTTGACCGCCGCTTCCAGCGCCTCATCGAGAATCTGCACCCGGTGATGCTGCTCCATGGTCGAAACCATGCCGCGCATCATCAGTACGGTTTTTTCTTCGCTCGGTTCGCCCACCTGCACCACCTGGAAGCGCCGGGTCAGCGCCGGGTCTTTTTCGATGTGTTTCTTGTATTCCGCCCAAGT
>CAZDVY010000262.1:0-2964 GCA_964508935.1 uncultured Candidatus Competibacteraceae bacterium
CACCCCGCCACCTTCCTGCGCGCCATCGGCCCAGAACCGTGGAGCGCCGCCTATGTGCAACCCTCCCGCCGCCCCACCGATGGCCGTTACGGCGAGAATCCCAATCGCCTACAGCACTACTATCAATATCAAGTGATCATCAAACCCTCGCCGCTGGACTTGCAAGACCTCTACCTCGACTCACTCAGGGAACTCGGTCTCGATCCACTGATCCACGATGTCCGCTTCGTCGAGGACAACTGGGAATCGCCGACACTCGGCGCCTGGGGCCTGGGCTGGGAAGTGTGGCTCAACGGCATGGAAATCACCCAGTTCACCTATTTCCAGCAAGTCGGCGGTCTGGACTGCAAACCGGTCACCGGCGAAATCACCTACGGTCTCGAACGCATCGCCATGTACCTGCAGGGCGTCGAAAGCGTCTTTAATCTGGTATGGACCGACGGACCCCTGGGCCGCGTCACCTACGGCGATGTGTTCCATCAGAACGAAGTCGAAATGTCCACCTACAACTTTGAACACGCCGACACGACCGCGCTGTTCGTCGCCTTCGACGCTTGCGAATCCGCCAGCAAGCAACTCATTGAACTGGGGCTGCCGCTGCCCGCCTACGAAATGACCCTGAAAGCCTCCCATACTTTTAACCTCCTGGACGCCCGCAAGGCTATCTCCGTCACCGAACGCCAGCGCTTCATTCTTCGGGTACGCACCCTGGCGCGGGCAGTCGCCCACGCCTACTACGACGCCCGCGCCGCCCGGGGCTTCCCGATGTGTCAGCAGGCCGCTATGATTCAGGAGGCCGCTCATGACTAATACGGATGCCCGTGACCTGCTGATCGAAATCGGCACCGAAGAATTGCCGCCCAAGGCTCTATCCAGTCTGGCCCACGCTTTCGAAGACGGCATCCGCGAAGGTCTGGAAAAAGCCGGCCTCGCCAGTGGCGCGCTCCACCGTTTCGCCACCCCGCGTCGGCTGGCCGTGTTGATCCACCATCTGCCAGTGCGTCAACCGGATCGGCAACTCGAACGACGCGGCCCGGCATTGAGCGCCGCCTTCGGTCCCGATGGGAAACCCACCAAAGCCGCTGAAGGCTTCGCCCGTTCCTGTGGCGTCACCGTCGCTGACCTGCAAAAACAGGAAACCGATAAGGGCGCCTGGCTGGTCCATGTCAGCCATGAACCGGGCGCAGCCACTGCTGGACTGATTCCCGGTATTGTCGACCAGGCGCTGGCCGGGCTACCGATTCCCAAACGGATGCGCTGGGGCGACCGCGATGATCAGTTCGTCCGCCCGGTGCATTGGGCCGTGCTGCTGTTTGGCGATGAGGTGATTCCCGCAACCCTCATGGGCGTCTCGACCGGTCGGGATACGCACGGTCATCGCTTCCATCATCCGCAACCCATCCGCATCGCTGCTCCCGCCGATTACGCCCGACAACTGGCGGATGAAGGCCAGGTCATCGCCGACTTCGCCGAGCGCCGCGACCGGGTGCGCGCCCAGGCCGAAGCCACCGCCGCCGAACTGGGCGGCGTCGCTGTCATCAAGCCGGAACTGCTGGACGAAGTGACTGCGCTGGTGGAATGGCCAGTGGCGCTGGCCGGCAATTTTGAACGGCGCTTCCTGGACGTACCCGCCGAAGCGCTCATCAGCACCATGCAGGATAACCAGCGCTATTTCCCGGTAGTGGATGGACAAGGCCGGCTGCTGCCCCACTTCATCACCATGACCAACCTGGAAAGCCGCGACCCGGCGCAAGTGCGGGCGGGCAACGAACGGGTCATTCGCCCGCGCTTCAGCGACGCCGAATTTTTCTGGAACCAGGATCGCAAGCAACCCTTGGCGGCGCGGATAGAAACGCTGAAACAGGTCATATTCCAGCAGCGGCTGGGGACGCTGGATGAAAAGAGCGGGCGGGTAGCCCGACTGGCGCGCTTCATCGCCGAGCAGCTCCACAGCCCTGTTGATGGAGCGGATCGGGCGGCGCGGCTGGCCAAATGCGACCTGATGACCCAGATGGTGCAGGAATTCCCGGAGCTACAAGGCATCATGGGCCGCTATTATGCGCTGCATGATCGGGAATCGCCGGAAGTCGCTCAAGCGCTGGAAGAACACTACCTGCCGCGTTTCGCCGGCGACCGACTGCCCGTAACCGCCACCGGCCGCATCGTCGCGCTGGCCGACCGGCTGGACACCCTGACCGGCATCTTCGCCATCGGTCAGGCACCCTCCGGCGCCAAGGACCCCTTCGCCCTGCGCCGCGCCGCACTGGGGGTGTTACGCATTCTGATCGAGGGTCAACTGGATCTGGATTTGCCAAAATTACTGGATCATTCAGCGGCGAACTTTGACAAGACGATTCGCGCCGCACACGCCGTCGATACCGTATTTGCGTTCGTCATGGAGCGGTTGCGCAGCTATTACCTGGATCAGGGCATTCGTCCCGACACTTTTGAAGCGGTGCTGGACTGCCATCCTGCGCGACCGCTGGATTTTGACCGCCGGGTGCGGGCAGTCCATGCCTTCCGGGAATTGCCCGAAGCGGCCAGCCTGACCGCGGCCAACAAACGCATTCGCAACATCCTCCGCAAGGTAGATACCGTGCTGCCGTTTGCAGTGCGGCCTGACCTGTTGATGGAGGATGCCGAACAGGCGCTGGCCGGGCGGTTGGTGGAACTGTCTTCGGAAGTGATGCCGCTCATGGAAGCCGGGCTATACGGTGAAGCGCTGAACCGGCTGGCCCGCCTGCGCGAACCGGTGGACGCTTTCTTCGATCAGGTGCTGGTGATGGCCGAAGATGCAGCAGTGCGGGATAACCGGATTGCTCTGCTGAATGAGCTCAGCAGCCTGTTCCTGCGCGTCGCAGATTTTTCGCGGTTGCAGGATTGAGCTTCCGGTTTTACGGTTTCACGTGAAACATTGTTCGCTAGTGGGCTGCCGCAAAAGTTTTGATAGGTTCGGAGGTGTAG
>CAZDVY010000263.1:0-2949 GCA_964508935.1 uncultured Candidatus Competibacteraceae bacterium
TCGCTGATCTGTCCATGCGCGGTTATGATTGAATCCGACCGTTATTGCGCCCGTGGGGATCCGGGAAATGAAACAGAAAAAACTGAGTGAGTTGGCGTCTGCGTTGAGCCAGCCATCGACAGCGCGTCAGCAGGATCAGGCAACCCTGCTGTTTGCCGATATTTGTGGCAGCACCAGCCTGTTTGAAAAATATGGCGATCTGCGCGCCCGGCAAATCGAAACCCAGGTGCTGGATTTGCTGGCCGCCTGCACCAACGCCCATCAGGGGACGGTGATCAAAACCATCGGTGACGAGATCATGAGCCGTTTTCCTGACGCTGAACGGGGCGTCAGCGCCGCCTGTGGAATGCAACAGGGGATCAAAGACGATCCGGTACTGGCCGAACTGAGCATCGCCATCCGTATCGGCCTGCATCATGGACCTGTGCTGGTTGAGAAAAATGACGTGTTTGGCGATGCGGTGAATGTGGCGGCGCGCATGGTCGCTTTGGCCAAGGCCGATCAGATCATCACCACCCGCGAGACCGTCAGCCACCTGTCGGCAGAATCCCGGCAAACCATCCGGGGCTTGGGTCGTTCATGGGTCCGTGGCAAGCAGAACGAAATGGAAATTGCCGAGGTGATCTGGTACGAGTCCGGCAGTCTGACGCAGATGTCCGATGGCGAGACCCAGAAAATTCTGCGCAACCAGTTATACGCCCGGCTCATCCTGGACTATCGCGACCAGAATATCCCAATCACGCCTTCAACCCAGGTATTTACCATCGGTCGCGGCCTCAAAAACAACCTGGTGGTGGAACGCGAGCTGGTTTCCCGCAGTCATGCCACCATCGAATTTCGGCAAGGCAAGTTTATTCTCAAGGACAATAGCACCAACGGAACCTACTTGCTCCTCGAGAATGGCGCGCGCTTTTTCGTGCGGCGCGAAGAATTCACCCTGCATGAACGGGGGGTGATTTGCCTGGGACAGGCGGCTTTCGAAGACAACCCGGACGTTATCCGCTATGAGTGCAAATATGTGTGATTCAGCGCCGGGTCGCCATTGCTCTCTAAAACTCGATATCCTTGTGCCAGCGACGGGTGTCTAATACCTGCCACTGTCCTTGAACCTGATGAAACCAGATGGTGATGTTGTGGTCCCCATCCCTCCACCATAATTCCTGGATTTCGACATCGCGATTTTCCGGCTTGTTTTGCGGGTAAGAATTTAATAATTCTACCCTGAACTCGTGCATCGGTTCCTTCATCTTGAAGGAATAATTTTTTTCAGGCTTTCCGTATTTCTGCAATACACTATCCATGGAAAGATTTTTTAATTCAGGCAACTTCGAGATTTGACCGTTCATTGTAGCACCATTAACCGATGTGAAGAGCAGTAGGGACAGCATGAGGATTACGTGAATCAGTGATTTCATATACCTCCCCCATGGATGTTGACATAGTAGGATAATCAATAAAACAACGTCATAAGCTTCTTACCGAGAACGTGCAATTGGGAATCATGGTGTTCATTGCGTCGATGATGGTGGTAAAGTGCCGGTCGCGCAATTGATTGCCACTATGCAGGATACTGCCGTGATCGTTCGCGTGCGGAGAAGTATTCTTGTACTCATCGCCTCGATTTAGAACGGCGGTATTTCCTATGGCATGACCAAATTCATGAGCAACCGGCACTTGTCTGGTTGTATTTCCCGGTGAATGGTTGAACTCCCTGGTATTGAAATCATTGGTATCCAGTTCAATGGTTCGCGCATTCCAATTGACGCTGCTGATTCTCAGTTGATTTGCCGGAATCTTCCATACGGTTACATTCCAGTGTTCATTGGCGGTGACCCATCGAATATCCAGGTTGATCGGAACACCGCGCGCGCTAAAGCGCCTGGCGAAAGCGGAGGTTCCACTAACGTTGAAACGCGCCCGATTGCTCCACGCGGCCCAGATACTGCGGTCGGCGCGATTATGAAAATTGCGCTTTTCCTCGAGAGTCCAATCACTCAGAGGAGGTTGAACCATCCAGGTGTATTTCCATCGTTCTTGAAGGAAAATTCGCCCTTCGGTAGTATCGATATCGATGACGCACCAAGGTAATTCTTTGACAACGTGTCCCATGGCGTTACCCTCTGATTCCGAACGTATGCTGCGGTTCAATTATGGCGAAATGAACCCGATTTAAGGGTTCGTGGTATTAACGCTATGCGAATTAGGCAGAATTTATGCCATTGAGGTAATGACTGACAATAGCGGTAAGCGGCGATGGGACATGCGGGTGTCAGATGCTTTTGAGGTATTGCTGGCCCTGTTGGGTCATTTCGGGCCGGTCAGCTTGGACCGGCGTCGGAGCCGTCCCAAATAACGCCGCTTAATTTCCATTCCGACTGCGAAAGCTTCCGCTGGACAGATCGACCAGGCAATCGCCGGATCAGGATCACAACACCTGCTTTAAGAAAGCCTGCGCCCTCGGCTCATGCGGCGCAGTGAAGAACTGGGCAGGTGGAGCGTCTTCCAGCACCTTGCCAGCGTCCATAAACAAGACCCGGTGCGCCACTTCGCGGGCGAACCCCATCTCATGCGTGACCACCGCCATGGTCATCCCTTCGCGGGCCAGCTGCTTCATCACGTCCAGCACCTCACCGACCATTTCCGGGTCCAAGGCGCTGGTCGGTTCGTCAAACAGCATCACTTTCGGGTCCATGGCCAGAGCGCGGGCAATAGCGACCCGCTGTTGCTGACCGCCGGATAATCGGGACGGGTATTCATTAACCTTCTCGGCGATGCCCACCTTGGTCAGCAGCGCCATGGCCTTGTCGTGCGCCTCAGCCACCTTGCGCTTGCGCACTATCCGCTGCGCCAGGGTTACGTTCTCCAATACCGTTTTATGCGGGAACAGGTTGAAATGCTGAAACACCATCCCCACCTCGCGGCGCACCGCATTGAGATTGGTCTTGCTGC
>CAZDVY010000264.1:0-2945 GCA_964508935.1 uncultured Candidatus Competibacteraceae bacterium
GACCGGCTTGCCCTTGAGCGCCTCGGTCATTAAGGACGCCGAGGCGCTGGAAATTGCGCAGCCCGCGCCCTGAAAAGAAATATCATGAATCACCCCGTCCTCAATGTCCAGATACACGCTGATTCGATCCCCACACAGCGGATTGACGCCGTCGGCGTGATGGGTCGGTTGCGGCAAGATGCGGAAATTCCGGGGCCGCTTGTTGTGGTCCAGGATCACTTCCTGGTAGAGATCGCGCAGGTCGCTCATGATCCAAACAACTCCTTGACTTTCCAGAGGGCCGCGACCAGGACATCCACCTCATCGCGGGTGTTGTAAATGGCGAAGGAAGCCCGCGCCGTGGCGGGGACGCCGTAACGCTGCATCACCGGCTGGGCGCAATGATGGCCGGCGCGGATGGCAACCCCCTCGCGGTCGAGAATGGTGCCGATGTCATGGGGATGAATGCCCTGCATGGTAAAAGCAACGAGCGCCGCCTTGTCCCGCGCCGTCCCCATGATCTTCAGGCCGGGAATCTCGCTCAATTGCCCTGTGGCGTAATCCAGCAAGGCGTGTTCATGGGCGGCGACGGCGTCCAGTCCAATGGCGTTCAGCCAGTCCAGCGCCGCGCCCAGGCCGATCACATCGGCAATGTTCGGGGTGCCGGCCTCAAATTTGTTGGGCAGATCGGCGTAGTCGGTTTTCTCGAAGGTCACCAGGCGAATCATGTCCCCGCCGCCCTGATACGGCGGCATCGCCTCCAGCAGCGCCTTCTTGCCGTACAGCACGCCCACCCCGCTCGGCCCGTAAATTTTGTGGGCGGAAAAGGCGTAGAACTCACAGTCCAGTTCCTGCACATTGACGGCTAAATGTGGGACGGATTGCGCGCCGTCCACCAGCACCGGGATGCCCCGCGCATGAGCCATTGCGATCAGTTGTTTCGCCGGATTGAGGGTGCCCAGGGCGTTGGACAGATGGACGAACGCGACCAGTTTCACCGGGCCGTCCAGCAACCGCTCATATTCTTCCAGAATTAGCTCGCCGGCGTCGGTGAATGGTGCAACTTTTAATTTCGCCCCGGTGCGCTCGCACAGCAATTGCCACGGGACGATATTGGAATGATGCTCCATGCCGGTGATGAGAATCTCATCGCCGGCTTTGATCACCTGACCGCCGAAGCTGTTGGCGACCAGATTGATGCTTTCCGTCGTATTACGGGTAAAGATGATTTCTTGAACACTGGCGGCGTTCAGGAAGGCGCGTACCTTCTCCCGCGCCTTTTCGTAGGCGATGGTAGACCGCTCGGACAACAGGTGAACGCCGCGATGAATATTGGCGTAATAGCCGCTGTAGCACTCGCTGATGGCGTCGATCACCGCTTTCGGCTTCTGCACCGAAGCCGCATTGTCCAGATAAACCAGCGGCTTGCCGTGAACCCGCTGGCGCAGAATGGGAAAGTCAGCGCGGATGCGGGCGATGTCCAGTTTCCCCCTCTCTAATCCTCCCCCCACTGGGTGGGAGACGGCGACGGAGTGCAGCGCACTCATGATGGTTCTCCCTCAAGAATATCCAGTGCCAAACGTCCCGCCAATACACGGGCCATCCGCTCACGCAGCGGCGTCAGGCGGATGCGATTCAGGCTGTCATTGGCGAAGGCGTGAACCAGCAGGGCGCGGGCTTGGGCAACGGGAATGCCCCGGGCGCGCAGGTAAAACTCGGCGTCAGGGTCGAGAAAGCCGGTGCTGGAGCCATGCCCGCACTTCACATCATCCGCCAGAATTTCCAGCCGGGGATTGGAATGCGCATGAGCCTGTTTGGATAGCAACAGGTTACGGCTGGTCTGACGGGCGTCGGTCTTTTGCGCGTGTTGGCGAACGTGGATCATGCCATCGAACACCGTGTTCGCCTTATCCTCCAGTACGCTCTTGAAGAGTTGCTCACTGGTTCCATGCGGCTGGGCGTGTTCGACCCGGACATGGCAGGCGCTGAACTGCTGATCACGGGCCAGCGTCAGGCCGTTGATCTGGCAACTCGCGCCCTCGCCGTCCAGCACTGCGTCCACATCCACGCGAGCCAGTTGGCCGCCGAGCGCAATCAAATGCAGGTGGGCCTGACTGGCGTACTCCTGCCGCAACCGGAGGCTGCCCAGATGAAACGCGCCAGGCGCTTCTTCCTGAATTTGGTGATAGTCCAATACTGCCCTTTCACCCACCGCCAGCTCCGCCACCGGCCCGTTTAAATAGCTGCCCTGACCGCCATATTCAACGACCACCGTGGCCTGAGTATCGGCGTCCAGCGCCAACAGCAACCGGGGATGCACCGCCAACTGGTCGCCAGTCGTCTGGAAAACCAGATGGATCGGCGTTTCCACCACGGTCCCACGCGGTAGATAAATCAATGCGCCATCCTCCCAGAACGCGGTGTTCAAGGCAGCAAATGGATGTTGTTGCAGGCCCGGCAATCGATCCAGATGTGGCTCGATCAATTCGGGATGGGTCAGCAGCGCCTGACCGAGACTGGCGATCAGGGCTTTACCGGGCAGATCGCGCAACCGTGACAAACCGGGAGTAAAGCGACCATTGACGAACACCAGCCGATGCGTCGGCATTTTATCCAGCGTCGGTAACGTCCCGGTCTCCACCCGCGTATCGCCCGGACGTTGCCAGGTGATGGCTTGCAGGGCGCTCAAATCGGTCAGCCGCCAGGCTTCCTGCTGACGGGTCGGCAGGCCCAGTTTGTCAAAGCGGTCGAACGCGGTGCGGCGCAGCTTGGCGATAGCGTCGGGTTCGTGGCGGCGCACCATGAATTCAGCGAACCGCTGACGGTAGGGATCAGAGAAGAGCGGCGCAACGGCAGTCATGATTTTTGCCTCACGCCGCAGCCCGGCGCGCCCGGCCCGGCTCTTCGTTGTACAGTGCGTAGCCCTGTTCCTCCAGTTCCAGCGCCAATTCCTTGCCACCGGAGCG
>CAZDVY010000265.1:0-2889 GCA_964508935.1 uncultured Candidatus Competibacteraceae bacterium
GGCTATTGTGCGGCTGGATTCGGACTGCGGCTGAAATCGAAAAGGGGAATAGAGTCTTTTGGTTTTATCAGTTCTTTGATAGAGGGTGTTGCGTTGGGCGCAGTCTTGTTGTTGTCGGTCGGAGTGTTTTGTGCGGGACCGGCGGCAATGCGTTGTTTCAGAGCGTCGGCGAGTTGCACGATGGCGGCGGGTTGCGGCGCGGCCAGCAGTCGGTCAAGGCGTTCTCTTGCCTCACCCAGCCGACCGACTTGCATCAGCAACACGGCGTAGTTGATCTGGAACATCGCCTTGGTCGCGTTGATGGCGAGAACCTGTTGAAACAGCATTTCCGCCTCGGCAAAACGCCCCGCATGCATGGCGCGGAGGGCGAGTTCGTCAAACAGCGTGGCGCGCAACTCGCCATCTGTTCGTGGGTTGGCCAGCAGTGCCTGAAACAGGCGGTCAACCAGTCCTTCGGGCACGCTGCAATCGCGTTGCCGTTCGCAGCGGCTCAGATTCAGCAGGTTGTTGACGGCGGAATCGACAGGATGTTGATGACGCAGGCGATTCAGCGCTTCCTCAATCATGGCTGGATCAGTGGAGTTGGCGTTGCCGGCGTTGGCCAGAATCACTGCCAGGGGCGCAGTGGCGTAGGGTTCCAGTGCCACTGTTTTGGCAAAGTGCTGAACAGCCTCCGTATTGAATTGATCTTTTTGCAGCCAGTCCTGCGTTTGCTCACGCAAGGCGATGTACAGGCGTCCGGCTTCATAGTTCGACGAGGGGCAGTCGGGGTGATGATGAACCTGGCTGAGGATCAATCGGGTCAAGTCCTGCCACTGCAAGGCGCGTCCAAAAGTGATAGCGCCAAAGAAGATAAAAAATATCCCTGCCAGCAGGAAGCGGTTTCTGGTCTGCAAGGCTGGGTGCGGATAGTCCGTCAGCATCAGCGTCGCGACGCTGCCGAACAGGATGCCAAATCCAGCCAGATAATTGCGGTGTTCATGCATGATTTGCAGGGGAAAAATGGAAGACTCCAGGGCGTGGGCGGCGAGGAAGAACAGGATGCCGAAGGCCAGTAGCGGTTGCCGGCGGTGAAAGCGTAGGGCCAGCCCTATCGCCAGCAGCCAGCCGAGCAGGGCCGGCAGGGTCGTCCAGGGATTCAACAAGCTGGTGGAGATCGGAAAATCATCGTGAAAGATGCCCAGGGCGGCAGGGCGCGGCAGGAGGATCAGGCTGACGTAGAACCACAGCGCGCGGAGTTCGGTGAGCAGGCGTTCCGTTAAGGTGAAGGTGCGTCCGCCATAGCCGAACATGCCGGGGTGGAAAGCGAAATAGAGGAGTCCGCCGACCAGGGGGACGATCAGCCAGGCAAAGGTGTAGAGGCGCACGCCAAGCGTCGGGCGCGGCTGGAGTGGATAGAAGAACAACCATTCAATCAGGAAGATATACCAGGGCAACAGCAGAGCATTTTCCTTGCTGGCCAGCCCGCATGCCCAGAACAGGACCGCCGCCGCGAACCATAGAATGCCTTGGAATCGATGTTTCGGGAATCGCAGCCGTCCCGTGATGTAGCTCAGCAGCGCCAGCAGCACGAACAGGGCGGATAGCGAGGCCATCCGTTGCACAACGTAGAGAATGCTGGTCAGGTTGATGGGATGAACCAGCCAGAGAGCGGCGATGAGAGCCGCCGCGAGCGCTGCCCGGTGGCGAAGAAAAGCCAGATCGGTTCGTTGTACAGCGAGCTTCAACAGCAAGCGCGCCAGGAGGAAGATCAGAACGCCGTTGATGAGGTGAATGCCGAGATTAACGGCTTTGAAGGACGCTGCGCCTTCGCCGAAAAGATAATAATTGAGCGCAAAGGACAACATGCTGACCGGGCGCTGGAAAGGACCGGTGTTGGTGGAGAAGGCGGCGAGTTGCAGCGCCGGCGCGTTCAGGTCGGTCAGTCGCAGGTGCAGGTTGTTCTGGATGTTAAAAATGTCATCGAAAAAGAACGGGCCGGACAGTCCTGGCGCATAGACGGCTGTTGCGGCCAGCAGGCCGACCGCCAACAGGATGAGGGGAAGAATCGCGGAGGAGACAGCGGTTGAACCGGATGCAGGCGTATTCATGGTGAGGGAAAATTCCGGATCGGCGAGGAGGACGCCTTGCCATTATCCCTGTCTTTTGCCGGTGATTGTCAACTGTTTCCGGTTTTGTCGGGTCAGGTCGGTAGTTGACAATTTTTGTCATCCGGCGAGGGCGCTTTGGGCACCGGGTCGGGAGATTCCAGGGTTCCAGCGTGGCGTTTCCAGTGGTTTGCAGCGATTTGTGCGGTGTTAACGAAACTGGCCCGTTCCCTGCTTTAGTGACGGGCGAAGCGGAAACGCTCTTCTCAAACGGCTCTCAAGGACTCAAACTGAGGAAAATGTCATGAAGAAATTGCAAAAAGGCTTTACCCTGATTGAATTGATGATCGTAGTCGCCATCGTCGGTATTTTGGCCGCCATCGCTATTCCTGCTTATAAGGACTACATCGTTCGCTCGAAGGTGAGTGAATGCGCCGCGACAATAGGAGCTTGTAAAACCTCTGTAACAGAGTTTTACAATACTAAAACTCGTTTGCCGGGTAATTTTACGTCAGGCGGTTGTTCAACTAATGCTTCCCAGTATTGTACCTCCCTTGATGTCGCTGCTGGTGGTCGTATCTCCGTCACGGTGAATGCTGCTGCGACGGGCGTTACGACTTCGGCAGGCGCCGCTAATGACTGTGTCCTGACTCTCTCTCCGCAAACCTCTGCTGCCAATGAAATTACTGGTTGGACAGGCAGTACCGCTTGCGCGACCAAGTACGTGCCGGCTCAGTTCCGTTAATACTTGACACTCAAAACGAAAAAGCCCCGCAAGGGGCTTTTTTATTGATGACGATTT
>CAZDVY010000266.1:0-2877 GCA_964508935.1 uncultured Candidatus Competibacteraceae bacterium
TGGGAAGGATCTACAGCCATATCAAGTTTCTGCAAGTGCCGCCGGGCACCTATAAGTTGCAAGCTGGTAATTTATTTACCGTGGAAAATATAGCAGTCGAAGCAGGACAGGAGGTTGTCATTGAGCAATGATAATCACCAACGGTCGAAGTAATCTCGATTAAACCTCTGAATCCGGGCAGCGCCAAATGGGCTGGTTGACGCCTGATGATGCAAAACGAACCATAGGAGCTATGCGACATGGATAATCCATCCATGGGAATCCGCGCCCTGCTCGTCGGCGCGACCGGCCTGGTTGGCGGACACTGTCTGGGTGAGTTGCTGTATGACAACGACTTCAGCGCCGTCACCGTGCTCACGCGCCGGCCACTGGAATGGGTTCCGCCCAAACTGACCGTCCACGTCGTGGACTTCGATCATCTCAGTGACTACGCCGAGGCGTTCAGCGTCGACGTCGTGCTGTGCTGTCTGGGCACCACTCACCGGGTCGCAGGTTCGCCGGAAGCCTTTGCCAAGGTCGATCATGTCTACGTCGCCGAACTGGCCCGACTGGCGGCAGCGCGGGGCGCACAGCGCTTCGTGCTGGTTTCAGCAGTGGGCGCTGACCCCGGTTCGCCCGTGTTCTACAACCGGATCAAGGGCCGGGCCGAGGCGGCAGTTACCGAATTGCCGTTCAAGACCGTCCACATTCTGCGTCCTTCACTGCTGCTTGGCCAACGCCGGGAACCACGGCCTGCAGAAGATTGGGGCAAACAGTTCGCGCCGCTCTGGTCCTGGCTGTTGTGGGGGCCGCTCGGACGCTACCGACCGGTGTTGGCGGAAACCGTCGCGGCCTGTATGGTGGAATTAGCCAAAAGCGACCAGGAAGGCGTGCATATCCACTACTTCAATGCCTGACTCTTTTCCCGATCCTCGATGAGCATCACGCCAAACCAGCATCCAACGCTGGCTGTAGTGGCGACGTTATTGACGCTGCTGGCCCTGACTTACCCACAATCCGCCTTGGACAAAAAGCTCTACAAATATCAGGACGCTCATGGCGCCTGGGTGTTTAGCGACAAGCCACCCGCCGCTGATGTACCCGTTACCGTCAGTACCTTGCCGGTCAACGAATCGCCCGCCAGGGTGAGTATCCGCAATCTGGGTACTCAGGAAAAGCCAGTCCTGGCGGCGGTCAATGATTATTACGGCCCGATCGAGGTGGAAATCAGCACCGATCAGGTCGAAAACATGCGTGCGGAACCATCCCTGCCGGTGCGCGTCGTCGTTCCTGCCCGGACTGAAACGGTTATTGTCGCCCTGAAACCGACCGGGCCGCGCTGGCGCTATGGTTATCGGGTGCAGGCCGTTCCAGGCGATCCCGCCGCTGTCCATCGGCCTGAACAACCCTATGCCCCGCCGTTCGCCCCCGGACAACGCTTTCCCATCGGTCAGGCTTTTGATGGGATTTTCAGCCATCAGCACCCACAAAGCCGCTACGCCGTAGACCTCGGCCTGCCTCTGGGAACGCCGGTTCGCACCGCCCGGGCCGGAGTGATCATGGAAGTTGCTGGCGATTTCTTCGATGGCGGCGCTGATCCCAAATACCAGACGCAAGCGAACGCCGTTCGGGTCCTCCATGAAGACGGCACCATGGCGGTCTATGCCCATCTGCACCCTGACTCGATCCGGGTTTCCCCCGGCCAACGGGTCGAACGCGGTGCCTGGCTGGCGAATTCTGGCAATACCGGTTTTTCCACCGGCCCGCACCTGCATTTCGCCATTCAGCGCAACGCCGGGATGGAGCTGGTTTCTATTCCGTTTCAATTCACTGGCGCCCACGGCGCCGCCATTACCCCGGTCGCCGGAACGGTGCTGATCGCGCCCTGACACGCCGCATTGACTCTCGTTCAAAATGAAAAACCTTACAATCAGGGAGCGCCACCATGCTGACCATCGCCACTTTCAATCTCTGCAATCTGGGTGCGGACGCTCTCCCGGAACGGCTGGCGCGGCTGGGCGCGATCATCACCGATGAATTAAACGCCCCGGATATCGTCGCCCTGCAGGAGGTCATGGCGGAAAGTTCCTCGGCGGTGACCGAGTCAGTTCCCGCTGATGCAGCGTATCGGGCGCTGATCGCTGCGATTACTGTGGCGGGCGGCCCACAATACGCCTTTCGGGAAGTACCGCCGCTGGCGCACCAGGACGGCGGCATGGCCGGCGCTAATATCCGAGTTGGATTGCTGTTCGATTCAGCGCGGGTCACGTTTCCTGACCGGGGCTGTGCCGGCCCGGAGGATCGTGTCGGCATCCGCTTCAGTGATCTTCAGCCCAGCCTGACGCTGAATCCAGGCCGTATTGAACCCGCTCATCCGGCTTTTGCTGGCGACGACCGTCATCACTGGGCGCCCAGTCGCAAGGCGCTGGCGGCGGAGTTTATGGTCAGGGGACAGCGACTGTTTGTCATCGCCTGCCACTTCAAGTCGATGCGTTCAGCGACGCGACGTGAGGAAGATTACGCCAAGCAGCAGCGTCATGCCCAGGCTAAAATCGTCCATGATTTCGCCGCCGATCTGCTGGCGTGCGATCCGCAAGCGGCCATTGTGGTGCTAGGTGACTTGAACGACACGCCAGGTTCCAAGACCTTGAAATTGCTCAAGGGTGAGCGGTTTCATAACCTGCTGGAGGATTTGCCGCCTGGGCAATGCTATACCCGTCGACATGGCGACCAACCGCAGGCGCTGGACCACATTCTGATCAGTCCGGCGTTGCGGCGTGGCGCAATGGCGCGCATCGCTCACATCAACAGTGACGTAGCCCCTGGTCACCCGGAACCGGCCAGCGATCACGATCCCGTCGTGGCGACTCTCCCCACGATCGGTCCATAAAAAAACGG
>CAZDVY010000267.1:0-2855 GCA_964508935.1 uncultured Candidatus Competibacteraceae bacterium
GGATCGCTGATCGGCGGCATCCAGGAAACCCAGGAAATGCTCGACTTCTGCGCCGCGCATAACATCGTTTCCGACATCGAGATGATTTCCATGCAGCAGATTAACGAAGCCTATGAGCGGATGCTGCGCAGCGATGTGAAATATCGGTTCGTGATCGATATGGCGTCGCTCAAATAACTCCTTGCTTGTAAGCCCTCGCCCCTTTCCCGCCTGCGGGTGAGGGGTAAGCAATCCGCTTGTCAGAAGATCATCGCCTGCCTATGCTTGTTGAAATCCTCAACAACCCAAGAGCGATGCGCATGGCCACCGTCAACTTCAGCGTCCCCGAAGACGTCAAGCAGGCCTTCAATGCCGCCTTTCAGGGCCAAAACAAGAGCGCCATCATCGCCGACCTGATGCGCGAAGCCGTCGAGCGCTCCCAGCGTCGGCAACAGCAAAGCGAGGCGATTGATCGCATTCTGGCGTTGCGCGCCCAAACCGAACCGGTCAGCGCTGAAGCCATTCGCGCCGCCCGTGAGGAAGGCCGGCCATGATTCGCTATGTCATTGACGCCAGTGTCGCCATCAAATGGCTCGTTCCCGAAAACCCTGAAGAACAGGACGTTCCTCAGGCGCTGGCCCTGCTGGATGCTTTGAAGGATGGCAACATCGTGCTTTATCAGCCGCCCCACTGGGAAGCGGAAATCGCTGGCGTCCTGGTCCGCATCAGCCCGGCTACCGCCATCAGGAAAATAGTGGCGCTGTGGTCGCTGGCGTTCACCCGTGTTAATGAAACCACGGTTTACGCGACCGCCTGTGACCTTGCCATCCGCCTGAATCACCATCTGTTCGACACGCTTTACCATGCCGTAGCCCTGCACACGCCTGACGCCACACTGGTCACCGCCGACCGACGCTACTTCGACAAGGCTCAGTCTATCGGCCAAATCGTCCAACTGGGCGACATGAATCTGCCCCGTCTACCATAAACTACCAGTGTTTTACTCAACTAAATATTTCAGGTACAGCGCTTTACATGACAAATAATAATTAATATCATTTGAAAATTATTCGCCAATTTCCGCTATCTGGTTGAATGATCATACTTGACATCCCTGGAGTCCTTCATGTTCAAAATGCTGAACCCCCGTATTCTGTTACCCGGCCTGTTGACCAGCCTGCTGGCGCTGCCAGCGCTGGCCGGCGATGAAGTAAATATCTACTCAGCCCGCAAGGAAGACCTGATCAAGCCGTTGCTGGATGATTTCAGCCAACAAACCGGCATCAAGGTCAATTTGGTCACCGGCAAGGAAGAAGCCCTGTTGCAGCGCCTGCAAAGCGAGGGCGTCAACACGCCTGCTGATGTGTTGCTGACTTCCGACGCCGGGCGGCTGGCCGCCGCGCAACAAGCCGGTGTTTTGCAGGCGGTCCAATCCGCGTCGCTGAACCAGAACATTCCCGCGATCTATCGCGATCCTGACGGCTACTGGTACGGGCTATCCGTGCGCGCCCGACCGATTATTTATGCCAAGGATCGGGTCAAGCCGAAGCAACTATCGACTTACGAGGCGCTGGCCGATCCGCAGTGGAAAGGCAAGCTGTGCTTGCGCTCCTCCGACAGCGTTTATAACCAGTCGCTGGTGGCCGGGATGATCGCCCACCACGGCGAGGCAAAGACCGAAGCCTGGGCCAAGAGTCTGGTCGCCAATCTCGCCCGGCCGCCCAAAGGGGGCGATCGCGACCAGATCAAGGCGGTCGCCGCCGGCGAATGCGATGTCACTCTGGCCAACACCTACTATCTGGGCGGCATGATCAGTTCCAGCGACGACGCGGAAAAACAGGCCGCCGCCCAAGTTGCGGTCTTCTGGCCCGATGCCCAGACCACCGGCGTTCACGTCAACGTCAGCGGCGCTGGGATCACCGCTCATGCCCACCAGCGCGATAACGCGGTCAAACTGTTGGAGTTTCTAGCCAGCGATGACGCCCAGCGCTGGTACGCTGAGGTCAATAGTGAATATCCGGTCAATCCCGCGATTCCGCCCAGCGCCACACTCAAATCCTGGGGCGAGTTCAAGGCCGACACGCTGAACGTTGCCAAACTGGGTGAGTTGAACGCCGCCGCCGTGAAGTTGATGGATCGGGCCGGGTGGAAGTAGCGCGCACTGACTCTGCGGCGCAGCCCCCCCACCCTAACCCTCCCCCGCAAGGGGGGAGGGGATTTTGGTCACTGGCGGCAGGCATCGACCGCTGGACCGTATTAGTCGTCGGGCTGGCGACGCTGCTAGCCTTGCCTGTGCTAACCGTCTTCCTCACCGCCCTGCAACCGCCCGGCGAAGTCTGGCGACATCTGGCTGACACGGTGCTCACTGACTATCTGCTGAACTCGGTGACGCTGATGATCGGGGTTGGCGTCGGCACCCTGCTCATTGGCGTCCCCGCCGCCTGGCTGACCGCCGTTTGCGAGTTCCCCGGTCGACGAGGGTTCGAATGGGCGCTGTTGCTGCCCATGGCCATTCCCGCCTACATCATCGCCTACACTTATACGGGCCTGCTGGATTTCGCCGGCCCGGTGCAAACCCTCTTGCGTGAGACTTTCGGCTGGAGCCGGCAGGACTATGCCTTCCCCGAAATTCGCTCCCTGCCCGGCGCGGTGATCATGCTGACGCTGGTGCTCTATCCCTATGTCTATTTATTGGCGCGGGCGGCCTTTCTGGAACAGTCGGCGGCGGTGCTGGAAGTCAGCCGCAGCCTGGGCGCTGGACCCTGGCGGCGCTTCCTGACCATTACCTTGCCCCTGGCGCGACCTTCCCTGATCGCCGGAATGTCGCTGGTGCAGATGGAGGCGCTGGCCGATTATGGCGCGGTGCAATACTTCGG
>CAZDVY010000268.1:0-2820 GCA_964508935.1 uncultured Candidatus Competibacteraceae bacterium
ATGTACATTCAGCGCTATATCCAGCATTTTCCCGGAGCCGGCGAGGTGATGATCTTTGACCGGAGTTGGTATAACCGGGCGGGTGTTGAGCGGGTAATGGGCTTCTGCACCGAGAATCAGGCCAAATATTTCCTGGAGATGACGCCACAGGTGGAGAAGGCCATGGTCAATTCGGGGATCATCCTGCTCAAGTACTGGCTGGAGGTCAGTCCCGAAGAACAAACCCGGCGACTGGAAGCGCGCATCAACGACGGGCGCAAAATCTGGAAGCTCTCGCCGATGGACTTGCAATCCTACAGCCGCTGGTATGACTACTCGCGGGCGCGTGACGCGATGTTCGCCGCAACCGACACGCCGTGGGCGCCGTGGTATGTGGCGCACTCCGATGACAAGAAGCGGGCGCGGTTGAACATCATCCGTCATCTGCTCAGTCAGATTCCCTACGAAGACCTTCCCCGCGACAAGGTGAAACTGCCCAAGCGGCAAAAATCCGGCGACTATCAGGAACCAAATTATCCGTTCAAGTTCATCCCGGAAGCCTATTAAAAAACCGCTCGGCGCAGCGCAGGCCAAGCCCTTTGAACGATCTCTGTTGAGGAAACTGTTGATGGAACAAAAGCATCAAAAATATCAAGATCTGATTGCCCGGTGCCAGGCGCTGGCCCCGGTCCCGACGGCGGTCGCTCATCCCTGTGACGAGACTTCACTCAAGGGCGCAGTGGAAGCCGCAGAACTGGGCATCCTCCAGCCGATTCTGGTCGGGCCAAGAGCAAAGATTGAAGCCACGGCGGCGCAATTCCAGATCAACATCGCCGGCTACGAAATCGTCGATGCGCCCCACAGCCACGCCGCCGCCGATGTCGCTGTGCAACTGGCCCGCGAGGGCAAGGCGGAAATGTTGATGAAGGGCAGCCTGCACACTGACGAGTTGATGGGCGCGGTGGTGCGCACTGGAACCGGGTTGCGCACCGAGCGGCGCATCAGCCACGCCTTCATCATGGATGTGCCCGCTCTGGATCGCGCCATTATCGTCACCGATGCCGCGATTAATATCTTCCCGACCCTGGAAGACAAGCAGCATATCATCCAGAACGCCATCGACCTGGCGGCGGCGCTGGGCTTCGACCAGCCGAAGGTTGCGGTGCTGTCAGCCATGGAGACGGTCAATCCCAAGGTGCCGTCCACTGTGGAGGCAGCGGCGTTGTGCAAAATGGCCGATCGCGGGCAAATTACCGGCGGCATTCTCGACGGGCCGCTGGCGCTCGATAATGCCATTAACTTGAATGCCGCGAAAATCAAGCATATTGATTCACCGGTCGCCGGTCACGCCGACATTCTGGTCGTTCCCGATCTGGAAGCGGGCAATATGCTAGCCAAGAGCCTGACCTTCATGGCCGACGCCGACGCAGCGGGCATTGTCCTCGGCGCACGGGTTCCCATCATCCTGACCAGCCGCGCCGATTCGGTGATGACGCGCCTGGCGTCTTGTGCGGTAGCGGCGTTGGTGGCTCAGGCGCGGCGGGAAAGCACCGCCAAAGTCGTCGCTGGATAAGCCAGCGCTCCAATCCGGTTGATCTTCCATTCACTCTGCGAGGAACATCCCTGTGGCTATCGAAATTCCCCGCCCGTTGTTCAAGGGCAAGAAAGTTTTTATCGCCGGCATCGCTAATGAACATTCCATCGCTTTCGGCTGCGCCAAGGCTTTTCACGAACTGGGCGCAGAGGTCGCCATCACCTACTTGAACGAGAAAGCCAAACCCCATGTCGCGCCGCTCGCCGAGCAACTGGAAGCGCCGATTTTCATGCCGCTGGATGTCAGCCAGCCCGGCCAGCTCGAAGCGGTGTTTGCGCAGATTGCCCAGCAATGGGGCCGGATCGATGCGCTGGTGCATTCCATCGCCTTTGCGCCTAAAGACGATCTGCAAGGCGGCTTGCTGAACTGCTCGGCGGAAGGTTTCGCCAAGGCGATGGATATTTCCTGCCATTCCTTTGTCCGCATGGCCAAGCTGGCTGCGCCGCTGATGACCGAGGGCGGCGCGATGTTCGCCATGAGCTATCACGGTGCGGCGGAGGTGGTGCCGAATTACAACGTGATGGGGCCAGTCAAGGCGGCGCTGGAGTCGGCCTGCCGGTATCTGGCCTACGAACTGGGGCCGAAGAATATCCGGGTTCACGCCATCTCGCCGGGGCCGCTCAAGACCCGCGCCGCCTCCGGATTGCGGGATTTCGACCTGCTGCTGAACGAAGCGGTGGAGCGGGCGCCGATTGGCGAACTGGTGGACATCATGGATGTCGGCTTTACCTGCGCGTTCCTGGCGACGCCCTACGCCCGGCGGCTGACCGGCAGCACCATCTATGTCGATGGCGGCGTCAATATCATGGCGTGACGGTCATCGCCCAACACCCTCTCCGTATCGCCCGGCGAAGAGGGCTAATCAAGACATCAACCGATTCTGCGGCGCGCGGCCCGAATACCATGAAGATTTGCAGCACCGACTTCCAGGCCAAACTCGAAGACCGGTTGCGATTTGAAACCCTGTTGGCCGAACTCTCGGCGCGTTTTGTCAACCTGCCCCCTGAACAGGTGGATCAGGAAATCGAGAATGCTTTACGCTGCCTGGTCGAAGCCTTACAGGCCGACCGGGCGGCGCTGGGCCGCCTCACGGAAGACGGTCGCGATTTTGCGGTGACTCACGCCTTCGCCGTGCCCGGCGTGACGACCTTTCCGCTGATTCCCTCGCTGGCGACCGAAGCACCGTTGCTGTCCCGAACGCTGTTGAGCGGTCAACCGTTCGTGATGGCTCGCCTCGCGGACCTGCC
>CAZDVY010000269.1:0-2816 GCA_964508935.1 uncultured Candidatus Competibacteraceae bacterium
CACTCCGAAGTCCGCCTGCAAAAATCGCTGGAAGCCGCACTCGGCATTGAGTTCATTCAACGCCTGACTGACGATCTCACCTACATCAAAAATCAGGAGCGCCAAGGCTATGTCGAGATTTCCGACGCTGATCTGGAATTCAAGCAGAGCGAGTTAAAAAAGGAACGCAGCAAACTGGAACGCCGGAAGAAAGAACGCCTGGAAGCGCAGGAAGACCTGGATGCCTTCCGCCAGCAATACGACGAAGCGAAAAAGCGCTTTCAGGCCGCCTTCAACACCGAACCCGAAGTCCGTGAAACTGTCCGGGAGAACGAGAAAAAACGCATCCAGGCTGCGAACCGTCTTGGCCAGGTGGACAACGAGATCAAGACGCTCTCTGAAAAAGCCCTGCCTTTAGCGGTCGCCAGTAAACTGTTCAGCGGACTCAAACAACGCATTGAAGCCGAACGCGGCACCCGGCAACAAGACGCCATCCGCGACAACGCTGCCGCCCTGACCCAAACGCTGATTCAGGCGGTGGAAGAACCGCAACCGCTCTACCACGTCCCCCTGAACGCCGAGCAACGGACGGAACTGGAACAGCGCATTCTCAAACGACTGCGCCAAGGCATGGGCCTGAACGAAATCCACACGGTTCTCAACCTGTCCGAACGGGATGCCGCCCGGATTTTGCACCGCCTCGAAGAAATCGAAAGCAGCGACCTGTTCCGCCTCACCGCCCTGCTCGACGAAAAACGCACCCTGGACGCCGAAATTCAGCAACTCGACCTCGCCCTGCAACCCAGCGCCAGCAGCGCCAGCGAGCGCGAACTGTTTGAACAGCTTCAAGCCGAAATGGAAGGCTGCTCCACGCAGATCGGGCGCAAGTCCGAACAACTCCGGTTGTTGAATGATGACCTGCTGGCGCTGGAAAAACGAATCCGTGACCTCGAAACGGAAATCTCCCGGCTCTATGAACGCCACTACGTCTCGCGGGAAAAGGCTGACTTCATCACCGAATGCGACACCATCGCCAACCTGCTCGGTCAATTCATCGTTCGCCTGCGGGAAAACAAGATCCACCTGTTGCAGGAAAAAACCTTCGAGATGTACCGCCAGCTCTCCACCAGAAGCGGCCTGATTAAAGACTTACTGATTGACCCCAAAACCTACGAAGTCTCGCTACACGACCGCCACGGTTCCGCCATCCGTAAATCAGGGCTGTCCGCTGGCGAAAAGGAAATCTTCGCCATCTCCCTACTATGGGGATTGGCGCAAACCAGCCAATTACGGCTACCGATCATCATCGACACCCCGCTCTCCCGCCTTGACAGCAGCCACCGCCAACACATTGTCCACTGCTACTTCCCCAACGCCGGCGAACAGGTAGTCATTCTCTCCACCGACACCGAAGTCGATGAGGCTTACTACGCGCAACTCAAGCCCTATTTATCCGGCGCTGGGAGGCTGCAATTTGACCAGCGCCAGGAACTGACCACGTTTCAACCCGGCTATTTCTGGGAATCTTGAGCCATGGCTGACCGTCTCAATCCTTCCATGGCCGCCGACGAAGTATTGAACACCCTGCGTTTCGAAACCAAGCTCGACAAAGCGGTGTTGGCGCGTCTCGCTTGCTGTCTATCCCTGGCGCTGGATGGCCAGGAAGTCGCGCCCAGCATCAATTTCAGCGGCGGCGAAATCCGGCGATCAAGCTTGCTGGGAACGGATGGACCGCTGATTCATGCCCTGATCGCCCATGTTTATGAACGGCCAGACATTACCGATGATGAGTTCTATTCAAACCGCTCCATCATCAAAAACCACATCGATCGAGGTTGCACTCATCTGGAACAGTGGTTCAAAGAGGGCGAGCGCGACGTCAGCCGCTGGCTGGAGCGCCTGCTGGACGTGGTTGAATTGGGGGGGCGGCGCGAACTCATGGGCTACGGGCTAGACCTGCTGCTCGGCCGTACCGTGCTGGATAACCGCAACGTCATTGCGGAACTCAACAATACAGCCCGACACGCCAATTCCCATCTGGCGATCATGGGCAAGCCAGGAGTCGGCAAAACCCAGTTCCTGCTAAAAATCCTGACCGACATCCGTATTCAGTCCAACTTCCAGACCCACTTCATTTATTTCGACTACAAAGGCGACGTGGTCGGCAATGCCCGCTTTCTCGACCTCGCCAAAGCGCAGCCCTATCGATTATTGCAAAGCGGCCAGAACCTACCGATCAACCCGTTCATCCTGCCCGTCTACGACGACCAGACCATCAACGTCTCCGCCCGTGAAAAAGCCGAAAGTTTCGCCTCGATTAACGCCAAGCTTGGCGTAGTGCAGAAAGGCGCATTGACCGAAGCCATCCGCGCCGGCTACGCCCAACGCGCCGGAACCGACGCCCCCTACCCGGATTTCCAGGACATCTTGTCCATCGCCGACCAGATGTATGAAGACCAGGGCCGGAATGACGACAGCCTGATCGAAATTCTGCGCGACCTCGCCACGTTTAACCTGTTCTGGAAACATGACGACGGAACCGCACCCATGGAACGCCTGACCCAGCGGACATTGCTGATCGACGTTCACGCCATGCCGGTCCTCAAGGAACTGGCGGCGTATCTGGTCATCGAGCGGCTATACAAGGAAATGACGCTGCTACCCGACAGTCCCGTGGAAGACGACCGGCGCACCATCCGCACCATCCTGGTCATTGATGAAGCGCACAACTATCTGAATCAGCGCAACCTCTTTCTCCAGCGCATCATCCGCGAAGGCCGCTCCAAAGGCATCGTCGTTTTCTTCGCCTCGCAATCGCCGAATGACTACCAGCAGAA
>CAZDVY010000270.1:0-2793 GCA_964508935.1 uncultured Candidatus Competibacteraceae bacterium
TTTCCCTACGACGCCATCCATGTCGATTTCATGGTGAAAGCGGCGTAATCAACGCTTAATCTCTCTGTGTAAAATCCAGTCTCTCAGCCTGCAAGCACCCAACCCACCGAGGAGACCTCCATGAAAGCTCGCGCCGCCGTCGCCTGGGAACCGCAGAAACCCCTAATTATTGAAGAAATCGAAGTCGAAGGCCCAAAGGCAGGCGAAGTCTTGTTGCAAGTCGTGGCGACCGGCGTTTGCCACACCGACGCCTTCACCCTGTCCGGTGATGACCCGGAAGGCGCTTTTCCCTGCGTCCTCGGCCATGAAGGCGGCTGCGTGGTGGTCGAATGCGGCCCCGGCGTCAAGGGCTTGAAACCGGGCGATCATGTCATTCCGCTGTACATCCCGGAATGCGGTGAATGCGAATACTGCCATTCCACGAAAACCAATCTTTGCCAGTCCATCGCCGCCACGGTATGGACCGGCTACATGCCCGATCACACCCGGCGTTTTTCCTGCCGGGGAACGCCGCTGTTTCATTACATGGGCTGTTCGACCTTTGCCGAATACACCGTGGTTCCAGAAATCGCCCTGGCCAAGATCAATCCCGCCGCGCCGCTCGACAAAGTGTGCCTGCTTGGCTGCGGCGTTACGACCGGTATCGGCGCGGTGCTGAACACGGCTAAAGTCGAGCCGGGTTCCAGCGTCGCCGTGTTCGGGCTGGGCGGCATCGGCCTGTCGGTGATTCAGGGCGCGGTGATGGCTCAGGCCGGGCGGATCATTGCGATTGATACCAACCCCGACAAATTCGCTATGGCGACGGCGCTCGGCGCGACCGATGCGCTCAATCCAAAGCAGATCAGCGGTAATGTGGTGGACGCTATTAAGGAGATGACGAACGGCGGCGTGGATTATTCCTTTGAATGCATTGGCAACGTCGAGGTGATGCGCCAGGCGCTGGAGTGCTGCCACATGGGCTGGGGCGTGTCCACGATCATCGGCGTGGCCGGAGCCGGGCAGGAAATCCACACCCGCCCGTTCCAACTGGTCACCGGGCGCACCTGGAAAGGTACGGCGTTCGGCGGGGTCAAGGGGCGCTCGCAACTGCCCGGCTATGTGGAAAACTACTTGCAGGGCAAGATCGAACTGGATCGGATGGTGACGCATACGCTGCCGCTGGAGGAGATCAACACCGCCTTCGATCTGATGCACGAAGGCAAGAGCATCCGTTCGGTCATTCTGTTTTAGGAGCCAGCGACGTGGAGCATATCGAAGCGATCAAGGAATTTGGCGGCTGGCTGAACCGTTATCGCCACGACTCGGCGTGCTGTCATTGCGCCATGACCTTCTCCGTCTATCTGCCGCCCCAAGCGACGACCGAGAAGGTTCCGGCGGTTTATTGGCTGTCCGGGCTGACCTGTACCGACGACAACTTCCGGGTCAAGGCCGGGGCGCAGCGTTACGCGGCGGAACTGGGGCTGGCGCTGGTCATTCCTGACACCAGCCCACGCGGCGCGGACGTGCCCGATGTCCCGGAGCGCTACGATCTCGGTCAGGGCGCGGGTTTCTACGTCAACGCCACCCAAGCGCCGTGGGCGCGGCATTATCAGATGTATGACCATGTGACCCGTGAATTGCCGGCGCTGGTTGAAGCGGAACTGCCATTGATTCCCGGTCTGCGCTCGATCAGCGGCCATTCGATGGGCGGGCATGGCGCGCTGATTTGCGCGTTGAAAGAGCCGGGGATGTATCAGTCGGTATCGGCCTTCGCGCCGATTTGTCACCCGATGGCCAGCGGTTGGGGACAAGGTTGTTTCAAAGCCTATCTGGGCGATGACCGCGAGCAGTGGGCGGCTTACGATGCCGCACGTTTGATTGAAGCCGGGGCGACGCCGCCGCCGTTGCTCATTGATCAAGGCACTGCGGATGAGTTCCTGTCCCAGCAGTTGCATCCGGCGTCACTGGAACGGGTTTGCGCCGCCCGCAAGGTTCCGCTCGCCTTGCGCATGCAAGACGGCTACGATCACAGCTACCACTTCATCGCCACCTTCATCGGCGAGCATCTGGCCTGGCACGCCCAGGCGCTGCGGGCGGTTTAAGGAGCCGGATTAGTGAAACAAGAGTTGCTCAAAGCAATACGCAGCCAGTTGCGCGGCGAACTGAGCCGCACCCGCCGCCGCAAGAACCGTTCGCCTTGGGTCATCGGCGGATTGGTCATCGCCATCAGCGTGGTGAGCTATGTTCTGCATGAACCGAAAGCGCCGCCTTCCTCGACGCCCAAGGGCGCGGAACTGAGCTGTACGGTGAAGTCGGTGTATGACGGCGACACTCTGACCGCCCGTTGTCCATCCGGCGAGGTCAAAGTGCGCATGTTCGGCATTGATTCGCCGGAGATGGCGCAGAAGCCGTGGGGCAATGAAGCGAAACAGGCGTTGCGCGGCCTGCTGCCCCTGAGCGACCCGATCCGCTTGCAAGTGCGCGATCAGGATCGCTATGGTCGCACCGTCGCCCAGGTTTGGGTCGGCGAGCGCGATGTCGGTTTGGAAATGGTCAAGCAGGGGCAGGCGGTGATATATGAACAGTACAACGACTCGCCGGCGTATCGACAGGCGCAGGCAGAGGCCCAACAAGCCCGGCGCGGCGTCTGGAAAAAATCGGGTAGTCAACAAGACCCCGCCGCCTGGCGGCGGCTGAATCCCCGTTAACATCTGAAACAAGCAGTTACAAGCTGATTATTTTTGTTGTTATTAATCCCCTTTTGGGTTGCCAATGTGGCGTTGGAGAGTCTACGCTTTAAACTGTTTTGAAAAT
>CAZDVY010000271.1:0-2751 GCA_964508935.1 uncultured Candidatus Competibacteraceae bacterium
TGCGGTTCGTGGTAACCGCCGCCGATCAAGCCAATCTCCTGATCAGGAAACGCCGTCCGCAGCAGCGCATACCATTGCTGCATCAAATCCAAAGTTGGGACCATGATCAGCGCATCACGTTGCGCCCAGCCCATCGCCAATAACCCGACCAGGGTTTTTCCTGCACCGGTCGGCAGCACGATCACTCCGCGTCCCCGGGCAGTTTTCCAGGCAGCGAGCGCTTCCTGCTGATGAGGATAAGGCGTCATCTCCAACGCACAGACCATTTCCCGACGTTGATAGCGCGGCGCTTTATTGCGCGCCAGTTCATCCTTCAGCGGGCCGATGATCTCACTGTAGCGATGGGCCGGGGCGCGGTAGGCTTCAACCCGAGGATCGTATTGGAACCAGTTTTCCAATCCCGCCGGCAATTCCGCAACGCCTTCCAGCAACAGCGTGCCCCGGTCAAAACGCAGTTGCCGCCCGGTCTCGGCGCGGTCAGTGCGGTAAATAGCGGGAGAGTCTTGAGTCTGGGTTTTCATCCGTTTTCTCCGCAGGCGCTCCTCGCACGCGCAACCGGGCATGAGGTTGAGGAAATTGAATATCGAATCGCACTCTATCCGCTTTTTACGCTCTGATAAACTTCATCAATCCAGGTCATTCCACCGATACGGTGGAAACTCTGGCCCTTTTCTTTCCCCCACAACGCATCTCATTAAAAAAGGTCACTATGAAATTTAACTATCCCGGATTAACCGATCAGGAAGTCGAAGCTTCCCGCGCCCAATACGGCTCCAATGCCGTGGCCAGCCAGGAGGTGGAAACCTTTCTGGACAAACTGCTGGGCAACCTGAAAGACCCCATCATCATCATTCTGATCGCCGCTCTGCTGATCACCCTGGTTTTAACGGTTTTCGGCTATGCCGAATGGTATGAAGGCGTCGGCATTGCCTTCGCCGTGGTCATCGCTACCTTTGTCGCCACCTGGTCGGAACACAGCAATGAGCAATCCTTCCAGAAACTGCTGGAAGAGGCGTCGCTGATTCTGGTCAAGGTCTTTCGTAATGGCCACCTGACGGAAATCTCGATCAACGATCTGGTGGTCGGCGACTATATTCTGCTGCAACCGGGCGACACTGTGCCGACCGACGGCCAGTTGATCGCGGGTCATGCCGAAGTCGATGAAGCGGCGCTGACCGGCGAATCCGAACCGATCAAAAAGACTGCATTGCCGGAAGGTGCTGACCCCGAGGACGAACATCATCGCCTGTTCCGCGCCGGGCTGCTGATCGACGGCGAATGCGTGATGCAAGCCAGCGCAGTCGGCGATAAGACCCGCTACGGCCAGACCATGAAAGAACTGCTGTCCGCCGAAGACCGTCTCTCGCCCCTGCAACACAAATTGTCGGTGCTGGGCAAACATATCTCCATGTTCGGCTATATCGGCGCAACCTTCATTTTTGTCGCCTTCATGTTTAATAACATGTTCCTGCAGGCCGAGAGCCTTGACGCTTACTGGGCGCAAGCCGGCGGCCTCATCGTCAAGGATTTCGTCACCGCGGCGATTCTGGCCATCATCGTGGTGGTGGTCGCCGTGCCGGAAGGACTGCCGATGATGATCGCCATGGTGCTGGCGATTAACATGAAGAAACTGCTCAGCGTCAAGGTACTGGTGCGCAAGCTGCTGGGTATCGAAACCGCCGGCAGTCTCAATCTGCTGTTCACCGACAAGACCGGCACCCTGACTCAGGGCCGGCTGTCGGTCAGCGCCTTTCTGACCGGCACCGGCGCCCAGTACGACAAGCTGGAAGCGATTCCGCAAACCTTGCGCGATACCGCCGGTTTTGCCCTGCGCAACAACACCAGCGCGGTGATCGACGCCAGCGATCCGAACGATCCGAAAATGGTCGGCGCGGACCGCACCGAGCAGGCGTTATTGCGCTTCGTCAAACCGTATCTGGCCCAGACCGGCAATGTCGATATTGTCGATATCATCCCCTTCAACAGCACCCGCAAGTTCTCCGCCACCCAGGTCACCGGCGACCAGAACCTGACCCTGGTCAAAGGTGCGCCGGAAGTGATTCTGCAAAACTGCGCCCGCTGCCTGGATGTTGACGGTAACCCGGTCGATCTCAACACCCGCGATGCGCTGCAAACGGCGATGAGCGAGTTATCGAAACGGGCCATGCGCCTGCTGGCGGTGGCGATCAGCGACACGCCGATTGACGAGAGCAAGGCGCTGCCGGCGAATTTGATCCTGGTCGGCGTATTCGGGATGCGCGACGAACTGCGCGACACCTCCTATGCCTCGGTGAAAACCGCGAAACAGGCCGGGATTCATGTAGTGATGATCACCGGCGACGCCAAGGAAACCGCCCAAGCGATTGCCAAGGATGTGGGGCTGTTGGAGGACGATCCGCAGGCGATCATCCTGACTTCCGCTGAACTGGCGCAACTGTCGGATGACGAAGTGAAACAGAAGCTGCCGCATCTGTACGTGGTCGCCCGCGCCTTCCCCACCGACAAGAGCCGGCTGGTCAAACTGGCGAAAGAAATCGGTCTGGTGGTGGGCATGACCGGCGACGGCGTGAATGACGCCCCGGCGGTGAAAAACGCCGATGTCGGTTTCGCCATGGGCAGCGGCACGGAAATGACCAAGGAATCGGGCGATATCGTCATTCTCGACGATAACTTCTCCTCGCTGACCAAGGCCGTCCTGTACGGGCGCACCCTGTTCAAATCGATCCGCAAGTTCCTGATTTTCCAGTTGAC
>CAZDVY010000272.1:0-2720 GCA_964508935.1 uncultured Candidatus Competibacteraceae bacterium
CTGATCGTCGGCGCGCCGCTCCAGGGTCGGGTGCTGATTGTGGACGATGTCATCACCGCCGGCACGGCGATCCGCGAAACCATGCAGATTCTGTATGCGCATCAGGCCATCCCCGCCGGGGTAATGATCGCCCTGGATCGCCAGGAGCGCGGCCAGGGCGAACTGTCGGCAGTGCAGGAAGTGGAGCGCGCGCATGGCATCGCTGTTACCGGCATCGTTACGTTGAGCGATCTGATCGAGTATCTGGCCGAGCGCCCTGAATACGCCGGGCGTCTGGCGCAGATGCGGGATTATCAGGCGCAGTATGGGATAGAGCGTTCGGTCAGATAAAAATCGCCGGGTCGGGCAGATCATCTGCCGTCAAAGCCTGGGGCTTCGACTCCTGAACCGGTTCGCAGCGTTCCCCACCGTTCAGCAGCATTGTCGCCTGTTCCACCCAGGCGGCGATCAATTCCGGCGCAGGCCGCTCTTCACACAGGTGGCAACCCTGTCCCGCCCACAGCGCCATGAAGTCGGTCAAACCCCGTTTCGCAGCAGCCTGTCGCAAATCCTGGGTTAGAAACAGTTGCAGTGGAAAGCCTGGCAGTTCCGCCTCATGGGTGTGCAATGCGTTGACCAGCCGGTTGCGCAGCACCCGGCCATGGCGACCAGTGAAAACCCGGCTGAGGGTGGTGGCTATTTCGCTGCCCTGGCTCAGCAGGGCCTTGTAAGCGGGATGCGCGCCGCTCTCCGGGCAGGCCAGAAAAGCTGTGCCCATTTGGACGCCGACGGCTCCCAGCATCTGTGCCGCGGCGATGCCGCGCCCATCCATGATGCCACCGGCGGCAATGATGGGAACCGCTACATGCTTGGCCAACAACGGCGTCAGTGTCATGGTGCCGACCAGGCCCTGTTCGGGATGACCGACAAAAGCACCGCGATGCCCACCCGCCTCAGCGCCCTGAGCAACGATGAAATCCACCCCGCTTTCCTCCAGAACAATCCCTTCCAGCAAGTGGGTCGCAGTGCCGAGCAGGGTGATTCCTGCCTCTCGCAACAGGGTCAGGTAGGCGGCGTCGGGCGCACCGAAGACGAAGCTCAAGACGGGGATTCGGGTTTCCAGAATCACGTCCAGTTGTTCATCCAATCCGGGCAATTCCGGCAGTGGCGGCGGCTCTGAAGGCAATCCCAGTTCAGCGCGGAAGGGCGCCAGCAATGCCTGGGCGCGGGCGATGCGTACTGGATCGGGTTTGGCAGAATGCGCCGCTGACAGATTGACGGCAAACGGTCGTTCGGTGAGGGCGCGCACTTCAGCAATCGCCTGACGCAGCGGTTCCGCGTGCAGATAGCCACCGGCCAGGCAACCTAACCCGCCAGCGTTAGACACTGCCGCCACAAGTTGCGGTGTACCAGGACCACCGGCCATAGGCGCTTGAATGATCGGATAGCAGATGCCGATTTGCTCGGTCAGTATCGTATGAGGCCAGTTCATGTGCGCTGGGGATTCATCGCGGGGAAACTGTCTGGAAGGTTAGGCGGAATCCCAACGGTTTGCCATACTGTTTCCCGGTTCGCTCGACCCGCCGGAGGAAAAATGCAGCCGTCTCCATCAACCCCGCTTTCTTCGACCCCAGAGGGCGTTCATCCAAAGCCCTGTGCCCGCGTATTCCGCGATCCGGTGCATTTTTTGGCCTTGGGTTTTGGTTCCGGTTGCGCACCGAAAGCGCCCGGAACCTTTGGCACGCTGGCGGGGATTCCGCTCTATCTATTGATGCAGCCGCTGCCATTATGGATTTATCTGTTGCTGACGGCAGGCGGTTTTACGCTGGGGGTGTGGATTTGCGACCGGACTGCCCGCGACTTGGGGGTTCATGACCATCCCGCCATTGTCTGGGACGAGGTGATCGGCTACTGGATCACCATGATTGCTGCACCCTCCGGTGGGCTGTGGGTCATCGCCGGATTCGTGCTGTTCCGGCTGTTCGATATTTTAAAACCCTGGCCAATTCGGCAGGCGGATCAGCAAGTCGGCGGCGGCTTTGGCATCATGTTCGATGATGTGCTAGCGGCGGGTTATGCTTGGTTGGCATTGCAGGGTTTGGCCTGGCTGCTTCTCTAAACCGATGGCCAGCATTTGCTCCCCCCCTGGTGGCGGAGGAGGGGAGTAGGTCGATATAAAGGTCAGGAAGCGCTATTTGATGCTATTGTGGTAGCGCTCCACGCTGCGCATGATTTCGTTCCTGGCTTCTTCCGGGCTGCCCCAGCCATCGATCTGCACCCATTTGCCGGAGTCGAGGTCCTTGTAGTGTTGAAAAAAGTGAGCGATCCGGGCTAACAACGTCTTGGACATCTGATCGGCCGATTCGATGTGATCATACTGGGTGCATTCTTTCTTGATCGGCACGGCCAGAATCTTGGCGTCGCCACCGCTTTCATCGGTCATTTTTAACACGCCCAGCGGGCGAGCGCGCACGACGCAACCGCTGATCACTGGTAGCGGCGCGACGACCAGTACATCCATTGGATCGCCATCTTCACACAAGGTGTGGGGAATGTAGCCGTAGTTGCAGGGATAGTGCATGGCGGCGTTCATGAATCGATCTACAAACAGTGCGCCGGTTTCTTTATCAACTTCATATTTCACGGGGTCCGAATGCGCCGGAATTTCGATAATGACGTTGAATTCTTCGGGAAGGTTATGACCGGCGTCCACTCTGTCCAGAATCATGGCGTTGCCCTTC
>CAZDVY010000273.1:0-2716 GCA_964508935.1 uncultured Candidatus Competibacteraceae bacterium
GCCATCTGGGGATTCTATTTTCTGTATATCCTGAGCTACTGTTTATTTTCGGTGGCCCTGGCGACGACCGGAGTGGATTTGGTAACAGCGTTTGGGTCGGTGGCCGGTTGCCTGAACAATATGGGCGTGGGACTGGGCGAGACTGCGGTAGGCTTCGGCCCGTTGAACGATACGGCAACCTGGCTGCTGTCGGCGTCCATGATCGTAGGCCGGCTGGAAGTGTTCCCGTTGCTGCTGCTGTTCCATCGGGATTTCTGGAAATAAGGCGTCAGATATCAGAGGGCAGGTCCAAGATGAACGATCAACAGGGCTATATCGGCGAATGCCCGCCCGCCCGCTTCAACATGGCGCGGTATTGTCTGGCAGCAGCGGCGCGGGCGACGCCGGATAAAGTGGCGCTGATTGTTGTTTCCGATGCCCACGCACCTAGAGTCGAAGCGGAGCATTGGACGTACCGGCAATTGGATGACGCGGTGCGGCGCACCGCCGCCGGATTGCGTCAACTCGGTTTGCAACCCGGCGCACGGCTGATGATCCGCATGGGCAACACCAGTGATTACGCGCTGATGTTCTTCGGCGCTATCGCCGCCGGCGTCGTCCCATTGCCCTCCTCGGCGCAATTGACCGAAGAAGAGGCAGATTTCCTGCTGACCGATTCCGGCGCACAACTGCTGGCGCTGTCCAACGATCTCGCCATCGCGCCGCCGCCGGGCGTTCGGGTTTTGGGGCCGGCGGACCTGGCGGCGCTGCGCGCCAGTGAACCGATGGATTACGCCGACACTGCCGCTGACGATCCCGCCTTTCTGGTCTACACCTCCGGCACGACCGGTCGGCCCAAGGGCGTGTTGCACGCCCAGCGCTCGGCCTGGGGGCGACGGCCCATGTACCAGGGCTGGTATGGCATCGGCCCGGATGATGTGATGCTGCACGCCGGTGCGTTCAACTGGACCTACACGCTCGGCGTCGGGCTGACCGATCCGTGGGCGAATGGTGCGACCACTGTGCTGTATAACGGTCCCCGCGATGTCACCGTCTGGCCGACGCTGCTGGAAAAATTCCGCGCCACCCTGTTCGCCGCAGTACCCGGCCTGTATCGACAGATGCTGAAATACAACGACTTGCGTGCTTTCGATCTGTCCAGCCTGCGGCATGGCCTGACTGCTGGCGAAGCGTTGAGCATCGCTTTGCTGGAACAATGGCGGGCGGTGACCGGCAAGGAACTGTATGAGGCGCTGGGCATGAGCGAATGCTCCACCTATATCTCTTCATCGCCGCAGGTTTCGGTGAAACCCGGCAGCCCCGGCAAAGCGCAGGCGGGTCGTTGTGTTGCGGCGTTGCCGGCAGCGCGGGACGCGGGCGATGAACCGCTGCCGCCCGGCGAAATCGGTCTGCTGGCGGTGCATCGCAGCGATCCGGGATTAATGCTCGGTTACTGGAACCGGCCTGATGAGGAAGAACTGGTCTATCGGGGCGACTGGTTCATCGGCGGTGATCTGGCGCATTTCGACGCCGACGGCTATTTGATCTACCATGGGCGCAATGACGACGTGATGAACGCCATGGGTTACCGGGTCTCGCCGCTGGAAGTGGAGCACTGTTTGAGCCAGCACCCCGCCGTCGCGGAAGTCGCTGTCACCGAGTTACGGGTGCGCGAGGAGGTCAGCGTGATCGCCGCCTTCGTCGTGCCGCGTGATCCCGACGAACCGGACGGGCTGGACGCCGCGCCGCTGCTGGCCTACGCCCATGCGCATTTGGCTGCTTATAAATGTCCCCGCGAGATCATTTTCACCGACGCCCTGCCGCGCACTGCCAATGGCAAGGTGCTGCGCCGCGAACTGGCGCAGCGGCGGAGATAAATGCGGTCGATGATCCAGCGATTTCTGGCGATTTTTCTGCCGTTAGCCGCCATCTTTGTGGGCGTTTTCTGGTATGTCCAGGACACGATGGCGCACAGCCAACGGGCTATTGTCGAGGACAGTGAAATCCGCACTGTCGCTTTGCAGTCGCAGGCTGCGGCAAGCGCCTTGCAGGATATCAACCTATGCGCTAACCGGCGCGAGCCGATAGGCACAGCGTCCGGTTGAGCGCGATCTTCTCAACGAAGTGAAAACTCGTCATGGTCATGCCTTCACGCTCATAGAACCGATGCGCTTCTTTTCTTTGGATGCCCGAATCCAGGTGCAGTTGTTCACAGCCTTCCTTTTCGGCCTGTTCCTTGAGCCACGATAGCAACTTGGCACCATGCCCCTTTGAACGTTGCCCGGGAAGGGTTACCAGATCATCAACGTACAGAAAGCGCCCCCACGCTAGAGTTTCACCGAATCGGAATCCAGCGACGGCCACCACACCAGTTCGCTCCTCAATGTATGCGAGCCGATACCCCGCGCCTTCTTGGCTTCGGACCCGGGAGAGAAACTGCTCCTCCGCGATGTAAGGACGAAGCTCCCGCATGACGGGATAACAGGCTGCAATTTCGGCATCAGTTGTGGCGAGGTGAATGCTCATGGGTGATTTGTTATGGTGCCCAACGACAAAGCTCACCGGCGGCAATGGAGCGTAGCGGAATTGCCGTCCGGTGCAACGCCTTGTTATGTGATTTATTGCGGGTTGAGCTTGTAGACCTCATAGTCATTTTGTACCGACTTTATGTCAACATCATTATTTATAGTAAAAAGTCCTATGGTGTCAGCCTTTTTTACAACATCCAAATACTTCA
>CAZDVY010000274.1:0-1346 GCA_964508935.1 uncultured Candidatus Competibacteraceae bacterium
GTGTTTGAAATCGTCGCCAGTGGCCTGGAGGGGTTAGGCGATTTGCTGGCGAAATATCACGAGGCGGCCCGGCAATTGACGCACGACGCCGCACCGGAAGCGTTGCAGTGCGTGGAAAGCTTGCAGCATGAACTGGAAGCCCGCGAGGGCTGGCGCTGGCAACAACGGGTTGAGACAGTCATCAGCCGTCTGCAATTGCCGGCGGATACGCCACTGACGGAACTGTCCGGCGGCTGGCGGCGGCGGGTACTCTTGGGCCGGGCGCTGGTCAGTGAGCCGCAGGTGCTGCTGCTGGATGAACCCACGAATCATCTGGATTTGGAAACCATCCAGTGGCTGGAAGAGGAGTTGCTGGAGTTCCGGGGCGGCCTGCTGTTCATCACCCACGACCGCGCCCTGTTGCAACGGCTGGCGACCCGGTTGCTGGAACTGGATCGCGGAATGCTGACCTCCTGGCCGGGCGATTACCCGGCGTTTGTCGAGAAGAAAGCGGCGCTGCTGGAGATCGAAGCTCGCCACCATGCGAAATTTGACAAGAATCTGGCTCAGGAAGAGGTGTGGATTCGTCAGGGTATTAGGGCCAGGCGCACCCGCAACGAGGGCCGGGTGCGGGCTTTACTGGCGCTGCGCGAGGAGCATCGCCAGCGTCGGCAACAGACCGGCAAGGCCCGCCTGGAACTGGAGCAGGCGGAAACCTCCGGGAAGCTGGTGATTGAGGCGAAGAAGGTCAGTTACTCTTGGCAAAGTGAACCGCTGATCTGTGACTTTTCCCTGCGTGTGATGCGCGGCGACCGTATCGGCCTGATCGGCCCGAACGGTTCCGGTAAAACGACCTTGCTGAATCTGCTGATCGGGCGACTGACGCCGGATATGGGGCAGGTTCGGTTGGGAACCAAGCTGGAAATCGCCTGGTTCGATCAGTTGCGCGAGCAGTTGGACCCGGAACGGACGGTGCTGGATACGGTCGCCGGGGGCCGGGAGACGGTGACGATCAATGGTCGAAGCCGGCATGTCATCGGCTATCTGGGCGATTTTCTGTTCACGGCGCAACGGGCGCGGTCGCCGGTGAAATCCCTGTCCGGCGGCGAACGCAACCGCCTGCTATTGGCGCGACTGTTCACCCAACCCGCCAATCTGCTGGTGATGGACGAGCCGACCAACGATCTTGATCTGGAAACGCTGGAATTACTGGAGGAACTGCTGCTGGACTATAGCGGCACGCTGCTGTTGGTCAGCCACGACCGGGCGTTTCTGGATAATGTCGTCACCAGTTGCCTGGCGTTCGAGTCTGGCGGGAAAGTGCGTGAATATGTTGGCGGTTATAGCGACTGGTTGCGTCAGCGGCC
>CAZDVY010000274.1:1446-2705 GCA_964508935.1 uncultured Candidatus Competibacteraceae bacterium
GCCAGCGTATAACCCGCTAAAAAAGCCGTCAGCGACAGCAAAGCGCCTTCCCAGAGCTTCAGGCGCAGAATGTCGCCGGTTTCCCAGCCGATGGCTTTGAGAATGCCGATTTCACGCTTCTCCTCGGCACTCAGTCCCGCCGCCTTGTCCCAGGCCAGGATCATGAACGCCAGCAGCAGCGATCCCAGCATGATAAACACCAGCCCTTCGCGCCAGTGAAACACGGCATCGTAGGTGCGCAGGATTTCTTCCCGCAGAATCGGTCGACTATCGGGCAGCGCCAGGGCGATTTTGCCGGCGACGATGTGCGCTTCACGGGGATTGCGCACCTTCAGCACCGCATCGGTGTAGACCTCCGGCGGCAGGTTGAACAGTCGCCGGTAGTCGGCTTCGGACAGTAGCAGCAGGTCAGCATTCAGCAGTTCCGAGGCTGAATCCAGAACCCCTGCCACCTTGAGGGGTAAGGGTTGGCCGGTTGTGGCGCGCAGGCTGAGATAGTCGCCGACGCCGATTTGACGCACCCGAGCCAGCGCTGTGCCGATCAGAATGTCGCCAGTCGCCAGTCGCCGCTCCGGGGCGACCATCAACGTGTAGTTAGCCTTGACCGCTGGATCGTAGTAATAGCCCCACAACCGGCCCTCGACATGGCTGACGCCGCGAATGCGCCGCAAGGGTTCCAGCCAGTCAGCGGGCAACAGATCGTGGCGGCCCGCGACCAGTTTTTGCACGATCACTTCCGGAGCCTCCTGGAGCAATAGCGCCGCTTCCCGCCGCAAACCTTGGCTGAACAGCAGCACCGAACTAAACAGAAACACCATTAAGCTGTAGATCAGCCACAAACCCAGATTGCGCGTCTTGCGCCGCAACAGAGCGGCGAGAGTGTAGTCAATCAGGTATTTCTGCTGCTCGAGAAAAGTGCGCATGGTCAATCTTTCCGCATATTTTAATAAAGCCGGATTTTACCGGCGGGTCAGAGGGTTACCGTGAAGGGGGCAGTAGCAGGGAGCCGGTGGGGAAATGATCCAGCGCCGCCGGGTGATCCTGAAACGGGGCATGGCGGTCAGCCTGCGTCGGGTGGCGGGTATAGCGGGCTTCGGTGAACAGGGCGAGGTCGCTTAAGCCGAGTTCCCGAACCAGCGCCCGGTAGGCGATGTGATCCGCGATTCGGGAACGCCAGGCGGTATCCGCCAGCGTCAGGCTGAACAGCAACAGCAGGATGGCTAACGCCGGCAGAGCGAAGTGGGATGGGCGTGAAGGCA
>CAZDVY010000275.1:0-2655 GCA_964508935.1 uncultured Candidatus Competibacteraceae bacterium
GGCATCGTCCTGGGCAACCTGGTCGGGCTGATCGACAGCGATTATCAGGGCGAATTGCTGGTGTCATGCTGGAATCGCGGCCATGCGCCGTTCACGATCACGGTCGGCGAGCGCATCGCCCAACTGATTCTTGTTCCGGTGGTGCGGGCGCAGTTTGAAATCGTTGAAGACTTCACGCCGAGCGCACGCGGCGCTGGCGGCTTTGGCCATTCCGGGCGGCATTAAATCCCTGTGTCTATACGCAAATCCATTTTTCGGGAGTACGACATTCGCGGCGTGGTGGACCGCGACCTGACCCCGGAAGTCGTGCGGGATATCGGCCAGGCGGTCGGCAGTCTGGCGGCGGAACGCGGTGAAACCAGCGTGGCGGTCGGGCGCGATGGGCGCTTGTCCAGTCCCCGGCTGTGCGATGCGCTTAAAATGGGTATTCGCACCGCCGGGCTGGACGTCATCGATCTCGGTGCGGTGTCCACGCCGCTGCTGTATTACGCTACCCACACCCTGAGCGACACCCGCGCCGGCGTGATGGTCACCGGCAGCCACAACCCGCCGCACTATAACGGCCTGAAAATCGTCATCGATAAAATCGCCCTGCACGGCGCTGTCATCCGTGATTTGCGCCGGCGCATCGAAACCGGCGATGTGCGCTGCGGTCACGGCGGTGAACGTTCCGCCAGCATTCGCATTGAATACATCCGCCGGATCAGCGCCGCCCTGCCGTTGCCCCGGACGCTGAAAGTCGTCGTCGATTGTGGCAATGCCATCGCCTCCCGCACTGCCCCGCCTCTGCTGCGGGACTTGGGTTGTGAGGTGGTGGAGCTTTATTGTGAAGTGGACGGGCGCTTTCCCCATCACCATCCCGATCCGAGCCTTCCGGAAAATCTGGCGGATTTGCAGGCAGCAGTATTGGAGCATCACGCCGACATCGGCCTGGCGTTCGATGGCGACGCCGACCGGCTGGGTGTGGTCACCAACGCCGGTGAGATCATCTGGCCGGACCGCATCTTGATGCCGCTGGCTGAAGAGGTGCTGACCCGGCGTCCCGGCGCGGCGGTGGTCTATGACATCAAATGCTCGCGGCATTTGACCCGGTTGATCGAACGCCTCGGCGGCCAGCCGATTTTGTGGAAAACCGGCCATTCGCTGATCAAGGCGAAAATGCGCGAAACCGGCGCGCTGCTCGGCGGGGAAATGACCGGACACCTGGTGCACGCCGACGACTGGTTCGGCTTCGATGACGCCTTTTACGCCGCCGCCCGGCTGTTGCGGTTGCTGGCGCAGCAAACCCGATCCAGCCAAGAGTTCTTTGCCGCCTATCCGAACGGACTGGCGACGCCGGAATTGCGCATCGACATGAGTGAGGGCGAATCGTTCGCCTTCATGGAGCGGTTGGCAGCGCAGGCGGATTTTGGCCCGGACGCCCGGCTCATCACCCTGGACGGCTTGCGGGTGGAATTTCCCGACGGTTGGGGACTGGTGCGAGCTTCCAACACCACGCCCAGCCTGGTGTTGCGCTTTGAAGCGGACCAGCCCGCCGCCATGACCGACATTCAGGAACGCTTCCGCCGGCAACTGTTGTGGTTGCAGGCGGATTTGGCCTTGCCCTTTTAGCGGTCGCAGATTTCCTTATCCTCAGAGGTTGACTCTCCCTATGGCTCTCGACGCCCAGGCCGCCACCCAGGTGGCGCACGTTCTCACTGAATCCCTGCCCTATATCCGCCGCTTCGCCGGCAAAACCATGGTCATCAAGTACGGCGGTCACGCCATGGAAAATGACGAGTTGAAAAACAGCTTCGCCCGCGACGTCGTGCTGATGAAACTGGTCGGCTTCAATCCGGTGATCGTCCATGGCGGCGGGCCGCAGATCAGCCAGTTGCTCAAGCGCATTGGCAAGGAAAGCCGGTTTGTCGATGGAATGCGGGTCACGGACAGCGAGACCATGGACGTGGTGGAGATGGTGCTGGGCGGGCTGGTCAACAAGGAAATTGTCAACTATGTCAATCGCAACGGCGGGCGGGCAGTTGGTTTAACCGGCAAGGACGGCGACCTGATCCACGCCCGCAAGTTGACAATCTCCCGGAAAAGCCCGGAACTGGAAGCGCCGGAAATCATCGACATCGGTCATGTCGGCGAAGTCGCCAGCATTGAGCCGACAATCATTAAGACATTGATTAAAGAGGATTTCATTCCGGTCATCGCCCCGATTGGCGTCGGCCAGGATGGTCAGTCCTACAACATCAACGCTGATCTGGTCGCCGGCAAGATTGCCGAGGTGCTGCACGCCGAGAAGCTGATGCTGCTCACCGACACCACCGGGGTGCTGGACAAGCAAGGCGCTTTGCTCACCGGACTGGACGCCCGGCGCGTGCAGGGGCTGATTGATGATGGGACGGTTCACGGCGGGATGCTGCCGAAAATCGCCTGTGCGCTGGATGCGGTACGCGCCGGGGTGAAAGCCGCGCACATCATCGATGGACGGATTCAACACGCAGTGCTGGTGGAATTGTTCACTGACGCCGGTATCGGGACGCTGATTCGGGGGTAGCCGTAAACATCTTTCCCCAATAGATCAGTGATTACTGTTGGGCGTCACCCTTCTGGGTCGATGCCCAACTTTCACTCTGAACTCGAACGCCATGCAAACCCAAAAATACG
>CAZDVY010000276.1:0-2642 GCA_964508935.1 uncultured Candidatus Competibacteraceae bacterium
TGATCTTCCCCTACTACACGGTGCAGGGCGGCTGGATGACGCTGTTTGGCGTCACTAACACCAGCAGCCAGATCGTGGCCGTCAAGGTGCGCTTCCGCGAATCCTACAACTCGCGCGACGTGCTGGACTTCAACATCATCCTGTCACCGCACGATGTCTGGACGGGCTGGGTTGCTGAAACCGCCAGCGGGCCGGCGATCTTCTCCGAAGACACCACCTGCACGATTGGCACGATCACTGCGGCTGGCGTCCCGTTCCCGAGTCCCACCTCCTATGTCGGCGCGGCAGCCGATGGCGGCCCGACCACAGTGGCCCGGATGAACGAAGGCTATGTGGAAATGATCATGATGGGATCGGCGGACCCTGCCGTTCTCCCCGCGACGGGCACTCTGGCCCGTGGTGCGATCCACGCTGCAACGGGCACGCCGCCGGGCTGCGCCGCCCTGGTCCAAGCCTTCCAGAATGTGGGTTCGCTCCCGCAGTTGCGCAGTGAGTTCGGTGCCTACGGCGCGAGCGCAGCCGATGGTTCCGTTGGCAACCCGCTGATGGGCACCTTCAGCCTGGTCAACGGCGCAGAAGGCTATAGCGCTGCTGGCAAGCCGGTGACGCTGGCGAATTTCTCTAACGTGGTACCTGCCGGTTCCGCCTTCATGACGCTGCAATTGTCACAAGCAGATGCGGGTGACTTTTTTGACTCCTGGCACGAACCGAGTCTGGACGCCGCGCTCACACCAGGCGCCAAACTGACGGTAATTGATACCCCGCTCTTGGGCGGTACTCCCGGATCTCCTGGAGCAGGCGGCGGTGTTAGCGCGGTGACCTTCGCGCTGGCCCACACCAATGTGATCAATGAATGGACACGGCGCACCAACCCGGCGCAGGGCTGGACCACGGCGACGGACTGGGTCATCACCTTCCCGACCAAGAACTTCTACGTTGACAACCAGCCCGGCAATGAGTTTGCAGGCAGGAATACCGGGCGCGGCAATGCAGTTACAGCACCTGGTCTTACCTCCTCTACGCTCGCCCCATTTACGCAGGCATTTGCTGACTCGGCGGCTACGCCAGCCATTGTTCGCGGCAAGTCCTGCGACAGCATCTCCTTCCAGGTTTATAACCGCGAAGAAGTCCGGGCGACCGGGGGTGGATTCTCGCCGGGCGGCACGCCACAACTGTGCTACGAAGCCAATGTGCTGACCTTCGGCGGCAGCAACATTTTGAACTCGGCAACTCCGGCCAGCATCGACTCACTGTCAGGCGTCTATGGCTGGGCGAACGTGGGATTCCCTAGCGCCACTACGGTTAGCCCGGGTGCGCCGCCGCAGATTGAGGGAGGTCTGCCAGCAGTGGGTTTCGCGATCACCTCGCGGGATGACACCAACAGCGCTCTGTTGAGCGAAGCCGGTCTGGTCGAGCATTCCTATGTTGCGCCCACTGTGGCTCCTGACTGATAGTGTTGCATGATGCGCTGACTCGCTGATTCAGCGCTCCTGCTTTAACAAAAGCCCGCGTGATACGCGGGTTTTTTGTTACATCCATCTTTTGCTTGAGAACCGTCCTGATGAAGATCACGCATTTTCCAGTCCTTTGGCTCTTGTCGGTGCTGCTCACCCTGCCAGTGGCAGGGGCCGCTGAACCCGGCAACGAACAGATTCTGTTGAGCGCCGGCGGCATCACCGTCACTGAACAAGATCTGCAACAGGAGTTGTTGCTGCTGCCTGCGGATGAACAGGCCCAGGCGCTCGCCCAACCCGACAAACTCAAGGAACTGTTGCGCCGCATTTATCTCGGCAAGCGGCTGGTCATGGAAGCCCAAAAGCTGGAGCTGGACAAAATTCCGCTGATCCAGGCTCGCCTGGCCGCCGTGCAGCGACAAACCCTGAGCGAAACCCTGCGCGAATACAGCCTGGAACGCGCTCAATCCGCTGATTTCACCGCCCTGGCCCGTGAACACTACGCCGTTCGCCGCGATGAATTCCAGTTGCCGGAACGGTTCAAGGTCGCCCACATCCTGAAAAAAGTGCAATGCGCCTGCGAACGGGACGCGCAACGGCAGCAGATCGAACAACTGCTCGCCCGTTTGCAAGCCGGCGAAGATTTCGCGGCTTTGGCCAAAGCCGAATCGCAAGATACCGGCAGCGCCACCAAAGGCGGGGATCTCGGCGACTGGCTTAAAGCCGACCAATTGGTGCCGCCCTTCGCAGAGGCCATGAGCAAGCTGAACCCTGGACAACTCAGCGACGTGGTGGAAACCGAATTTGGCTTCCACATCATCAAGCTGCTGGATCGCCAGCCCGCCCGGCTGCAATCCTTCGAAGAAGCGCAACCCGGCATCGAGCAGCGCCTGCAGCAAAGCTACGTTCAGGAACAGTTACGCAAACAGGCCGCCGGCTACCTGCCCGGCCCCGACGCCCAATACGACGAGGCGGCTTTGGACGCAATCCTGCACAAAAACGCCGCTGCCTTGCCGGCGTCGCCTGCTACGCCCGCCAAAACCCCGGAGGACTCGTCAAGCAAGAATCAGTGATGGACAGCCCAGCTTGGCACAATGGGGTACGCATAGCGTACCCTACCCCTATAATAAAAAAGGTTATCCCATTGTTTGATTGAGTTCACTGAGGAGTTTTAGCAATGACCAAGGG
>CAZDVY010000277.1:0-2630 GCA_964508935.1 uncultured Candidatus Competibacteraceae bacterium
GCAACAGATCGATAATCGGTTTACGCAGACGGGATTTTCCGCCGACCCACTTGAATGGGCTGTCGAGCATCTCTAAAACCTCCATACCTGGAAAAAAGAATGGTATCAATTACATCAGTTTGATCTAAAAATGCCTGACCCTAAACAAATTAACTGGTATTTTCCAAATTTCAGAAATGAATCCGGAGTACTCGCCCGACGCCTGATCGGTGACGATGAAGCTGGTACCTTGTTTGAGTGGTATGGCGAATCTGGCGGACAACTTAAATATTACCCTCTAGCCCAAAATGCGCTCTGGACTTCTGAGCGCTTCCAGCTTGAACCCCTAAGGAAAGATGCAGAATACGGCCTTCTGGAGAAAGTAGCGATGTACTTTCCAGAACTCTGGGCGAAAGCCTGTCGGGAATAACCTCTGGCTGAACAATGGTTTTCTCCTGCCCACACTGCGACTCTCTCCCGTTCCGCCTTGCCTTCTCTGCTGCGTGCGCCTATCCTTGCGCGTTTTTTTATCATTTCCCAACAGGAGAGTAGCGACTGTGTCGAGTCATGACCCCCACATCATGTTCGTCTTTCCCGGACAAGGTTCCCAGTATGTCGGTATGGGCAGCGACCTGATCCGCGACTTTCCCTCCGCCCGACAACTCTATGAGCAAGCCAACGATATCCTGGGCTATGACCTCGTCAAGCTCTGCCAGGAAGGCCCCGAAGAAGACCTCCGCCTCACCCGCTACACCCAGCCTGCCCTGCTCACCCACTCGCTGGCCTGCCTGAGTATTTTCCGCGAACTGACAGAAAACCAGGTACAACCGATGTTGGCTGCTGGCCACAGCCTGGGCGAATACTGCGCGCTGGTCGCCGCCGGCACCCTGAGCTTTGAAACGGCTCTGCGGCTGGTGCAAAAGCGTGGCGAATGCATGGGAACCTACGGCAATGGCGAAATGTTGGCCTTCCCGCTGCACCTCGACAACATTGAGCCGTTGGCGGAAAAACATTACTGCGTTGTCGCGGCCCGCAATCTGCCCGACCAAACCGTGATCGGCGGCCTGAGCGAAGACCTCGACCGGCTGACCGAAGACGCCCTGACGCATTTCCCGCGCAAACGGCCCACCCGGCTCAAGACGGAAGGCGCTTTTCACACCTTCCACATGATCACCGCCGCGCTGCACTTCCGGCCTGTATTGGACGCCGCCGCGATGAATGCTCCGACGATCCGCGTCCTGTCCAACAACACCGGCGTCTATCACGACCCCGATCCGGCGGCGATCAAGACCCGCCTGTTTTTCCAACTGTTCCACCCCGTGAAATGGATCGACAATCTGGAACGGGCCTTTCACGATGGCGTCACCACCATCGTCGAATTTGGCGGTGGCCTGGGCAGCGGGCCGAATCCTGAAGACAAACGGCCCAATCTGGAAAGCATGATCAAGAAAGCGCTGCGCGGCTCGGATTTCAGCGCCCATTATCACGCCGCCATCAACAGTCAGACCCTGCACGACACGGCGGAGGCATTGCGATCATGACCCGTTATTCCACGGCACAGGCCCAGCGCACCCGTCATCAACTCAATCGCGAAGCCCTCAAACGTTCCCACCGGCGCGGCGATCTCATTCGCACCCAGGCCGATCCGGAGTTGGACGCCTGCGCATCGCCTGCAGCGAACCCTGCGGAAACAGTCGAACATTCCGCAACGACGCCTCGCTCCCGACCTTGATCTCCTCTCCCCTCGCCGGTCAGCGGACGATGGGGAGTCGATGCCTGGCCGGCAATCCTCTTGCAGTAAAAATTTCATCAAGAGCATCGACAGCTATCGCGTTTGCGCAGATTTTGACTAACCTTAGCGACTAAACAAGATCAGGCTAAAAGCCGGATGCGCGAACCGCTCCCCGCTGGCCACTCTGTCCAAGCCGTTTTCCTCCGTGTATAACCACGATCCCAGTCCCGCGCCCCCGAACGCGGGCCGGTGGAAAGGGTTGCAGATTGTTTTATTTTCTTGATTCTTTTGATTGATCGCTCACTCGAACCCCAGAGGTGGGAAAAAACATGCTTTCCGAGAAACAGCTTGACATTCTGCGGGAACGCCGCGCTAAAGTGCTGGCCGGCGGCGGCGAGGACAAACTCCAGGAACGGCACGCCAAAGGATTGCTGGGCGCCCGCGAGCGCCTGCTGGCCCTGTTCCAGCCGGACACCTTCCAGGAAATCGCCACACACGCCAAGCACGCCGCCAAGCATTTCGGCTTGGCCGACAAGGAACTGCCATCGGATGGCGTAATCGTCGGCACCGGCTTCGTCGATGGTCGGCCGGTCGCGGCGTTCAGCCAGGATTTCACCGTGATGGGCGGCACGCTTGGCAAAATGCACGCCAAGAAAATCGTCCAGTCCATGCAAATGGCGTTGAAGATCGGCGTACCCGTAGTCGCTTTCAAAGATTCCGCCGGCGCTCGCATCCAGGAAGCGGTGGACGCCCTGTCCGGTTATGGCGAGGTGTTCTACCAGAACGTGCTGCTGTCGGGCGTAGTGCCACAGATCGCGATCATCGCCGGACCCTGTGCGGGCGGCGCATCGTACTCCCCGGCGTTGATGGACTTCATCATCATGACCCGGCAGAACGCCTACATGTTCATCACCGGCCC
>CAZDVY010000278.1:0-2577 GCA_964508935.1 uncultured Candidatus Competibacteraceae bacterium
AAGGAGGGGAATACGATCAGGAGATTCTTATGGGTACGCTGTATCTGGATCGGCGCCATCTGAACTTGCGGCTGGATGGCAAGCGGTTGGTGATTGAGGAGCTGGACGCCCGGCCGCGCGGGGTGCCGCTGGCGTTGCTGGAGCGGGTGGTGATGCAGGGCCAGGTGCAGTTTGATAGTGGCGTGCTGGCGGCGCTGGCGGAGCAGGGGACTGCAATCGTGTGTTTGAGCGCCCGCCACAGCCGACGCACAGCGCTGGTAGTGGGTCCGGGGCATGGCGACGCCCGTCGGCGGCTGGCGCAGTATCAATTGACGTTCGATACCGAGGCGCGGTTGGCGCTGGCGCGGGGACTGATTGCCGGCAAGTTGCGGGCGCAGATTCGATTTCTGGAAGCGGCGCAGGCGCAACGGCCAGATGTTCGCAAGCCATTGCATGATGGGCTGGCGACGGTGCGGGGTTTGTTGCCCACCTTGGCGATAGCGGTGGATCGGGATGCCGTGTTGGGTTTGGAGGGGGCGGGGGCAGCGGCGTATTACTCAGCGTTGACGGCGCTGTTTCCGCCGTCGCTGAGCTTTGCCGGGCGCAATCGCCGGCCACCCCGTGATCCGGTGAACGCCTGTCTGTCGCTGGGTTACACCCTGCTGCATTTTGAAGCAGTGCGGGCGGCGTATGGGGCGGGTTTAGACCCGCTGCTGGGTTTTTTCCATGAGCCGGCCTATGGCCGCGAGTCGCTGGCCTGCGATTTGATTGAGCCATTGCGGCCCCGGCTGGATGGTTGGGTATGGGCGCTGTTCCGCGACCGGCGGTTGCAAGCAGCCGATTTCGTGCTGGACAAGGGTGCTTGTCTGCTGGCCAAGGCGGGCCGGCAAGTCTTTTATGCGGGTTATGAAACCTGGGTTCCGCCCGCCCGGCGGTATTTACGGCGGGAGAGTTATCGGCTGGCGAACTGGTTGAATGGGCGAGCGCCGGATTGGGCGGTGGGAGGAACGGGCGATGACGTGGCGTGATCCGAGTTGGATTTTGGACGAAGAGCGGGCCGAAGTGCGTAAGCCGCTGTACTTGAAAGGTAAAATGGGGACGCGGGTGGAGGTGGACGGTCCGGCGCTGCGGGTGCGGCAACCGGAGCGTGCGGTGCAGTGGTTTCCGCTGGCGCGGGTGGCGCGGGTGGTCAGCAGTGGTGCGGTGGTGTGGGATCATCAGGCGCTGCTGGCGTGTGGGTTTGCTGGAGCGCCGGTGGTGTTTTTGAATCGGGATGGTTCGGTGCGCGGTTATTTTTTTGGCAGCGACCGGCGTTCGCGGGATCGGCATGATTTGCTGTATACGCGGTTGCGGGCGCGGTTGACCCGGCGGGGTGGGAAGGCGCGTTATGCAGCCTGGCGGGAAGCGGCCACCCGGGCGGCGCTGGAGAGTATGCGCCCGCAGTTGCCACGGCCATTGACGCGAGTGGTAGTGACCGATTTGCCCGAGGCGCTGGCGCTGGCGCGGCAACGCTATTTGGGAACGGCGGCGGCAGGGTTGCTTGATGAGCGGTTGCGGGGTTTGTTGTGTGCGTTGAGCGCGGAGGTGTTCGGAGAAGCAGGGCTGGATGCGCGGCGCTGGAGTTGTCTGGAGTTTGGTTTGGATTTGGTCGGCGATCTGGCCGAATTGTTGGGCTGGAGTCTGGCGGTTCCGGTGCTGGCGGCGCTGGAAGCCAAGTTTCTTGGTCGGGTGGGAGGGCTGGATTTGACGGAGGAGGGTATGGTGATCCGGTTGTTTGAGCAACAGGCGGAGGCTTTGCGGCGCATGGGGTTGGATTGGCTGCATCAGTTGCGACAGTGGCTGGAGGGTTGAACAATGGCGCAAAAACGGCGGCTTTATTTGATTTGCTATGATATTTCGGAAGACCCGAAGCGATTGACGCGGGTCGCCCGGTATCTGGGGAAATATGCGTTCCGCGTGCAGTATTCGGTGTTTATCGGGGCGTTTTTTGAGCATTCTCTGGAAGGGGTGCTGCGGGGTTTGGAGGACATTATCGATCCGCACAAGGATGATGTACGGTGTTATCCGCTGCCGGAGCAGGTCGATGATGTGGTGCTGTTGGGGAAGCAGATTTTCCCTGAAGACATTTTGTTGATTCAGAATGGGCGTAACATCTTGCGGCTCGGCGAGCGGACGCCACGAGTGACGCCGAAAGAGGATTTGTCGTCGCAGGAGAGCTTGTTTTTGACCTGAACCATGGATAAGCAAGAATCCTCTCGTTCTGCTAAGCTTAAAGACGTTTACGAAGCGCCTCAGTGTTTTTTTCATAAAGACAACTTGTTGCTTCAAAATGTAGCTCTGATTAAAAATGGATTAAAACTGTCATATCACAACAAAGTTGTTTTTATGATAACTTTTCAAACAACAAAAATTCTGGCAACCCCCTTTGTAAGTGGTTGTTTAAAATTGTTTTCTAGCGCTGAGGTCTTCAAAACGTAGCCCTGATTAAAAAGGGATTAAGACTCGTTGCCGTGCGCACCTTCGGCGACCAGCCTGTCTTCAAAACGTAGCCCTGATTAAAAAGGGATTAAGACGTTAATAATAACATAGGGTTATTGT
>CAZDVY010000279.1:0-2574 GCA_964508935.1 uncultured Candidatus Competibacteraceae bacterium
GCCCAAGGCATTGTCGCCGCCGTAGAACGAGGTCGGAATGAGGTCTACTTGCCCTGGTTCTGGCGCTGGATCATGTTCATGATCCTGCATATCCCGGAAGGAATCTTTAAACGGTTGAGGTTGTAGAAAGCGGGTTAATCTATCGTCACTACCGCCTGGCGCGGCCAGGCTTTCAGAATCGATTGCACCACGGTCGCCAGCGGAATGGCGAAGAATACTCCCCAAAATCCCCACAACCCGCCGAACACCAGCACCGCTACGATAATCGCAATGGGATGCAAATCCACCACCTCGGAAAACAGCAGCGGCACCAGTACATTACCGTCCAAGCCCTGGATGATCAGATAAACGCCCAGCAGCCACAGAAAATCCGGACCCCAGCCCCACTGGAAAAATGCGACCAGTGCCACCGGAACGGTCACCACCACCGCGCCAATGTAGGGTACGATGACTGATAACCCGACCATCAGCGCCAGCAACATGGCGAACTGCAAACTCAGATAAGCGAACGCCGCGTAAGTCGCCACCCACACGATCACTACCTCCAGGAATTTGCCGCGCACATAATTGCCCATCTGGCGGTCAACCTCACGCCAAACCTGCTGCGCCAGCGTATGGTCCCGAGGCAGAAATCCATGCAGCCAGCTCAGGATCAAGTCCTTGTCTTTCAGGAAGAAAAATACCAGCAACGGGACCAACACCAGGTAGATGATCAGAGTAATGAAGCCCATACCGGCGGCGAGCGACCAGGACAACACCCGTTGCCCCAAATTAGCGATTTCGGCCCGGATGACATTGATAACTTCCAACACCTGAGCCTCGGTAATAAATTCCGGATACAGGGCCGGCAGACTGAGCAGCGATTGCTGGCCCTGCACAATCATGCTCGGCAACTGCTGTATGAACTGGGTCAATTGCCGCGACGCCAGCGGCAACAGGCCAAACAGCAGAAACAGCACGAACGCCAGAAACAGCACGAACACCACGACCACTGCCAGCCAGCGTGGCAGGTGTATATGGCGTTGCAACTGTTGTACGACGCCTTCCAGAAGATAAGCGATGACCAGGCTGGCCAGCACTGGCGCCAGGTCTTGGCCCATCACCAAAACTATGCTGGTGCCCAGCACCAGGACCACAGTCAAAATGACCGCCTGCGGGTCGTTAAAAAATCGCTGAAACCAATCACTGATAATTTTCATGCGCGACGCCAGTCATCCTCTTCGTTCTGAGCGATGTTAAAGCAAAGCGGTGAACATCCCTAACCCGGCTGAACGGCTGTCTTCGGTTGTGGTCTATGCATTCCTGGAACCACCTTAGTGCATTGCACTAAAGGGGTGCAAAAAATGGCGCTCCTTGAACCATCCGCCGCCTCTCCAAAAGGCTATTCAGAAGCCGTTCAGGCGCTATCAATCACACTAAGCGGCTGATTTAACTTTTTTTACTGGATAATATCCACGCTTGGAACTCCCAGACCCCGCTGGAAACCTCAAACTGGGTATTGTCCAAAAATCAAGAAATGGTTTGTTAATTGCATTATTTTCTTCAGAACGTCCACAGGGGAATTTGAACCGGGAGCTGCTGTGCTTCCGCGATTCCAGAGAGAGGTGATGATCATGAAAATTTTCAACCGCTACCTGTCGCGCTACGAAGAGAGCCGCGAAGAGATACTGACCCTCCAGGAATATCTGGAACTGTGCAAGACCGATCCGACCGCCTACGCCAGCGCCGCCGAGCGTTTGCTGAAGGCCATTGGCGAGCCGCAAATGGTCGATACTCGCAACGACCCGCGCCTGTCGCGGATTTTCCAGAACAAGGTGCTCAAGCTCTATCCAGCCTTTGAGGAATTCTACGGTATGGAGGATGCCATCGAGCAAATTGTTTCCTACCTCCGTCACGCTGCCCAGGGGCTGGAGGAAAAGAAGCAGATTCTCTACCTGCTCGGCCCGGTGGGCGGCGGCAAATCGTCACTGGCTGAACGGCTTAAGCAATTGATGGAACGGGTTTCATTTTACGCCATCAAGGATTCGCCGGTGTTCGAATCGCCGCTGGGGCTGTTCAATCCCGATGAGGACGGGCCGATCCTCGAAGAAGACTACGGCATCCCCAGCCGTTATCTGCGCTACATCATGTCACCGTGGGCGGCCAAGCGTTTGCAGGAATATAACGGCGACATCACCAAGTTCAAGGTCGTCAAACTGCGGCCATCAATTCTGCACCAGATCGCCGTCGCTAAAACTGAACCCGGCGATGAGAACAATCAGGATATTTCCTCGCTGGTCGGCAAGGTGGACATCCGCAAATTGGAGCATTTCGCCCAGAATGACCCGGATGCCTACAGTTTCTCCGGCGCGCTGTGCCGGGCCAATCGCGGGCTGATGGAATTCGTCGAGATGTTCAAGGCGCCGATCAAGGTACTGCATCCGCTGCTGACCGCGACCCAGGAAGGCAACTACAACAGCACCGAGGGGCTGTCGGCCATCCCGTTTGAAGGCATCATACTGGCCCACTCCAACGAGTCAGAATGGCAGTCGTTCAAGGGCAACAAGAACAACGAGGCGTTCCTCGACCGGGTGT
>CAZDVY010000280.1:0-2538 GCA_964508935.1 uncultured Candidatus Competibacteraceae bacterium
ACCGTATCCACCGCGCCCGGCGCGACGCCGTTGACCCGGATGTTGCAATCCCGACCTTCAGCCGCCAGCGCTTCAGTCAGGCCGGTCACCGCGAACTTGCTGACCGTGTAGGCGGCGTAACCGGGAAATTTATCCGTTCCCGGCAACCCGCCCAACGAAGACACGTTGACGATACTGCCGCCCTGCTCGCGCATGAGTCGGAATGCCTGCCGGGCGCACAATACCGCCCCGCGCAGGTTGACCGCCAGCAATTGATCCCAGTCGCTGATCGCCATCTCGGCGAATGGCCCGCTCAGGAGGATCGCAGCGTTGTTGACCAGGATGTCCAATCGGCCCCATTCCCCGGTAATCCGGGCAAAAGCTGCTGCCACCGCTGCCTCGTCAGCGACATCCAGCACGATCAGCGACGCCTTCAGTCCAGCCGCGCGCTGTGAAGCGACGGTCACCATCAATTCCGCTTCAGTTCGGCTGGCGACGATAACCTGAGCGCCTTTACGGGCCAGCGCCTCGGCAGTCGCCGCGCCGATGCCCCGCCCGCCGCCGGTGATGAGCGCCACCTGATTCTTCAGGGATTGCATGAAATAATCCTCACGCTTCGGCCCACAGATCCGCCAATTGCAGGGCGATTTCCTGAAACGGCGGAATATTCGCCTCCGGCTGGTCGCCATACTGGCCGATCACCACCCAACGTCCCTGCTCCAATGCGAACGCCTCCAGCGTATGCGCCAGCGGATCGACCAGCCATAACCAGGCCACGCCATAGCGGGCGTAGACCGGCATTTTTTGGGTGCGATCCTTCCGGGCGGTTGAGGGTGACAGAATCTCGCAAACCCAGTCGGGAACCACCTCAAACCGCTGATCACGGGGAATGGTCGGCAACCGTTCGCGGCGCCAGCCGGCGATATCGGGTACGAGAACCAGGGTATCGTGGATGAAGTGCAGTTCTGGTTCAACGAGGATCCGCCAGCCGCCTGGACCGCCCCGACCCTTGTGATAGGCCGATCCAATATCAATTTCCAGGGAGGCGCTAGCCAGTGCATGAGGGCCAGCAGGACGCGGTTGAGCGTAAAGCTGACCCTCGATAATCTCGCCGGTCAGATGTTCCGGCAAGGCTTCGAGTTGAGGGTAAAGATCGTCTAAATCATCTTTAAGAGATAGCGCAGCGGACATACAAGCCTCTGTTCACCGGTTAATCGCATCGCCAGCGAGTGGTATAGGTTGCCCCCTGGCCGGGCGACTCGTCGATGCGCAGGCTAACAGCAACAATCCGCTCTCGCCAGGGAATCGCCGGGTCGCGGGTCAATTCCGCCCAAAACCGTTCGAACAGCGCCTGAGCGAGATTCTCAGCAGTGATATTGTCCATTTCCAGCACCACCACCTCATCAGCGGGTAGCACATAACGCTTGCCGCACAGTCGGAAAGCATATTCGCCAGCCTCGGCAGGCAGCCTTTCCAGCCACGGATTGTCACCGGCGATCAGCACTTTTTCATCCCAGGCGGCGCAGACCGTCCGCAACGCCTGCTTAAACACCTCATAGCTTAGCATCCGCCCCAGGCCCGGTTCGGCCAGTTCCACCGCCAGTTCCACCTGATAGTTATGACCATGCAAGCCTTCTTTGCCGCCATTCGGGAAGACGGTCATGTGCGCTGCGGAGAATTTGAGGTTGTCCTTGCGGATATGGAGCGTCCAGCCTTGCCTATCGTATCCGGTCATATCCTTCCTCTTGAATCTGGCGATCAGGCTGCGAGCGCCCGCAGCCAATCGTTCAATGCGGTTCCATAATGGGCCAGCGTGTAATGGTTCTCTACCCACGCTCGACAACGCGCCCGGTCGATGCGGTCGATGCGGCCGACTGTCGCAATCAACTCGTCGAGATCGTCCGGCTCAACCAGCCAGCCGGTTTCGCCATTATGGACATAGTCGCTCATTCCGCCGCGCTGATAGGCGATGACGGGCGTCCCGCAAGCCAGCGCTTCGATGCCCACAATGCCCAGTGCTTCCAGCCATTTCGGGGTCATGAGCAGTCCCCGGAACTGGCGCAACGCTTCGGCCAGCGCTGGCATCTGCAGAAACCCCGCGTAACGCACCGGTGCGCCAGGATAGCGGTCGATCAGCCTGCTCCAGTAAGCCGGGTCTTGCATAACTCCAAACACCGTCACTTCGATCCGGGTGCGGGCCGCCAGGGCGAAGGCGTCCTCCAGACCCTTTTCCGGCGCGATGCGTCCCATCCAGCCCAGCGCTCGATCGGGCTGGGCATTGTAGCGGTATTGCGTTAAATCCAGTCCCGGTGGAATGCATCGCACGGGACCCTCGATGCCAAAGCTGACGGCCTGGGCGCGGCTGAGAAAGGCCAGCCGGGATGGATGCTGCGCAAACTGATAGCGGATTTCCTGATCCAGCGAGCAGTTCAGCGATCCCATGCTGACCAGCGTGCCCAGTGGGCAGGGCAGAATATCGCTTAAAAACAGGGGCAGCCAGTCGTAGGAAAAGTTCAGGATGGCGTCGCCCGGTCGCACCTGCTTCGCCAGTCCGCGCAG
>CAZDVY010000281.1:0-2532 GCA_964508935.1 uncultured Candidatus Competibacteraceae bacterium
CCCCATGCACGTCATTTTCAACTTTATCGGCCTGCATATTCTCACGCAGGGGTTACTCTTGGTGGCGTTTCTGGCCTGTCGCCAGCAGGTGCTAGCCATTTATGCCTTGTGGTGGCATGAGCCGGGCCTCTTTATCTTCTATGCCATCGGGATAAGCGCCCAGGTCTGGCTACTCTGGACCTGGATTCGCCAGTATGTGTTGCTACGTGCTGTCGGCGCTAAGGCGGGACAGGGTTCCCGCACCCGAGGTTTTTAGGCGATGGATCGCTCATGGGATGTTGTCCAGCGGGTTAGCCGGGCGCTCAGAACGCCCCGCCAGGTTCGCCAGGCGCAGCGGGAAAGTTGGGAGCGGCGTCAGGGGTTTCTTCCCCAATACCACGCCCGTGAATTGCTGGAGGATTCACGCGGACTCTTTACCCCGAAAGATGAACTGAGCAAGATGGACGGGTTTTTGGCGCGTCACGGTCGCATGGAGACGAATTGGCGCAGCAAATATCCGCGCCTGGTCATTGATGTTCGCAGCGCGCGGCGTGAACTGGAGGCAAAAATCCGCGCTGAGGGGTTAGATTTTTGGGAGCGGGCGCGGTTGCGGCGCAACTTCCGAGTTACGCTGAACTTGCTTGAACTCCAAGGCGCTCGCCGCTCCTATCTGAGCGGCACGCTGACCCTGGATTGGCAACAAAAATCGCTTTATCGCTTTGGGGCGCTCAAGCGCCGTGAGGAGGCCGGCAAAGGGTTTGAAGCCACCGGGATCACCCAAGCCATTGTCGATGAAGCCCGCCGCCAGTCAGGCCCACGGGCCACCGTGTTGCGCTACAGCCCGCGCCTGGACCCGCGCCAGGACACCTATCGGGAACTCAAGCGTTTACAAAAAGAGAGCCTTGCCGAGCGGGACGGGGCCGGAAGCTGGAAACTGGATGAGCGCCGGTTACGGGCGAAATTGCATGAAGCCCGCCGCAAGCGCCCCCTGTTAGCCGAGCCGACGCTTGCCCGTCTCCGACAAGGCGAATTCTCGCGCTTCAGCGGAACCGGCTGGCAGCGAGTGACGGCGACCGATACCGCCACGCGCCAAGCCTTGGGCGATCTGGAATTCTGCTACCCCCGCGCCTGTCGGCAGGCGGCAGACGGCTACGAGATTAACGCCCAGCAACTCAGGCCGGCGCTCTATGCCGACCGAATGCGTTATACCGAGTGGTGGGTTGCCGAGCACCAGCAGCCGGTTCAAGTCACCGGCGCCGATTACCGTTTGGCCCACGCCCTTGCCCTGAGCACGAACCGAGGGGAAACAGCCGGTGAAAAGGCCCGTGAAATAGCGGTTTACCATCCTGACCATGATCCGAGCGGCAAAGCGGCTCAGATCGAGCGTTACTTGCGCGGCCTAGCCCTGGAGGGCCAGCAACAGGCCGTGCGCTTTGGTCACGGCGGCAGTTTCTTAATTGACCGCCAGGAAGCCCACCACTGGCTTCAACAAAACCGCGCCGCCCTTTTTGACTATGAACGCCGCTTAGGCGAACCCACCCCCCCGCTTCCCGCGCGAGTTGTGATCGCCTTTACCCACCATGGCCGAGCGCAAGCCGATGGCGGCTGGCAGCTTGACCCCCGCCAAGCCGAGGCCCGAGAGCAGGCGACGCTGATTTGGCACTTGCACCGCCTAGCCGCCTTGAAGCCGGACGCTATTCGGCATGAACCCGATGGCCGTTATCGGCTTTCACCGGAAGCCGCCCGCCATCAGGCCCTTCCCGGCACCCCCGAATGGGCCGAGCGCATGACCGAGCGCCACCAGGGGCTTCAACAGCGCACCTCAAAGATGGATCGACCGGAGCGGGACTACCTCTTAGTCTCATTAAACGATGAGCGCGCCCCGCTTTCTAGCACCCTATCGCCCATGACCCAGGCCACCTATGAACGAGTCGCCCGGAGGCAACGGTTGATTGCCTTGGAGGAGCGCCCCCGCTATTTGGTAGAGCGGGCCAATGAATTGGAACGGGCCGCCTGGTGGTTAGAGCACGCCGTCATGCGGCGGGAGTTACGCGCCTTGGAACTGGCGGCAGGACCGAATGAGCCGTTACGGCGGCAGTGCCAGGAACTGCGGATTGGCATCGAAGCGATGGATTATCAGGCGTTGCGGAGCGCGCCGAGCACGCCCTCGCTGAACCCCGCCCGGCAAGCCCTATCACCCCAAGTGGTCAGTGATCTCAAGGACGCCTTGCGCGAGCGAGGCGACCAGGAGTTATTAGACGCCATCATTATCAGCGAAGCCACCGGACTGAGACCCGGTGAATTGGCGCGAGGAGTCCGGCTAGAGTCCAGTGGCCGGAGCGTTCGCATTCATATCCAAGGCGGCAAGCAGGCCCCAGGTATCCAGGACACGGAAGCGCGGTTTTCGGCGGCGCGCGGCGCAGATCGCATCGTGGAGGTCACTTCCAAGGAAGTCAGCGAGCTTGCCGAACGTCATCAAGGCTATTTTCGCCCCGTCAGTTCCCCGGACGCCTTGCGCTTTCGCTTGCGCGAAGTCCGGCGCGAGATTCCAGG
>CAZDVY010000282.1:0-2523 GCA_964508935.1 uncultured Candidatus Competibacteraceae bacterium
CGAAACCCCTGCTTGACCGCCCAGACGGCTGCTTCAACCCGCGAATCCAGGTTCAGCTTGCGCAACAAATGCTTGACATGCACTTTCACTGTTCCCTCGGTGATTTTCAACTGGCGACCGATCAGCTTATTGCTGCAACCGGACGCGATCAGCGCCAAAATCTCTCGTTCCCGCTCGGTGAGCCGGGCGCCATTCGCAGGCCGGGGCTGACGTTCATGGCGCAGGGCGTCAGCCACAATCGCTGCGACCCGTTCACCCAGAGCGATCCGCCCCTGTGCAGCGATTTTCAGGCTGCGCAGCACATCCTCCGGCTCCATATCTTTCAGCAGATACCCGTCGGCCCCGGCCCGCAAGGCCATCACCACATCCTCCTCACTGTCGGACACCGTCAGGATGATCACCCGACTGTCCAAATCAGCCGCCTTGAGCGCCCTGAGAGTCTCCAGGCCGCTGAGTCCACGCATGTTCAGATCGAGCAAAATCAAATCTGGGCGCAATTGCCGCGCCAGTTCCAGCCCGCGCTGACCATCGCCCGCCTCGCCGACCAGTCGCAATGAATCCTCCATCGTGATCAATTGCACGATCCCTTTGCGCATCAGCGGATGATCGTCGACGACCAGAATGGTCTGCGCCTCCTCAGACATAGTGCACCTCGGTCATTAAATTAGGGGTATCCCGCCAGGCAGCGGGCTGGAAACTCAGCCGCACCCGCACACCCTGGCCCGGCGCTGAATCCAGATGCAACACGCCGCGTAAATGATTGGCCCGCTCGCGCATGATGTTGAGGCCAAAATGCTGGTCCCGCTCAGGCTGATCCGGTAAGCCAACGCCGTCATCTTCGACCTCGATCTGCGCCTCGCCGCCCGCCAGGCCGCGCAGCCGCACGGCAATGTGGCCGGCGCAGGCGTGTTTCACGGCATTATTCAGGGCTTCCCGGATGATCTGCAACACATGAATCTGTTCGTTGGGATTGAGGGCGCAAGTCCAGCCCGCTTGATCCAGTTCAATCGTTAGACCGCTGCGCTGGCTGAATTCCTGCACTGTCTCGCCCAGACTGTCTTCCAGGCGGGGATGCCCCATTTTCAACCGGAAGGTCGCAATCAGTTCGCGGAGCTGCCGGTACGCGCTATTGAGACCTCCCCGCAATTCAGCAACGATGGCGCGAACTTCCGGCAGGGCGTCGAGATGGTTCGTCGCCAGATGCAGGCGACTGACCTGAATTTTTAGATAGGACAGCGATTGCGCCAGAGAGTCGTGCAATTCCCGGGCAATGGCGTTGCGTTCTTCCAACAACGCCAGCCGGCGCCGATGTTCGGACTGCTCGCTGGCCCGCAGTGCGGCGGCAATATTGCGCGCCACCGCTTCCAGCAGCGGCAGTTGCCAGCCCGCCGCCGAGTCCAATCCGGGGTTACGGACGATCAATACTCCAAACTGCTGTTTCTGATCCCTGATCGGGATGGAAAAAACCGTCTGGTTGTTATCGAGCCGATGGGTCGCGCCATCGCCCAGACAAGAGCCGCAGTTCGGGCGCTGGCAAAAAGGCGGCAAGGGAGTCGTCACTGATCGGGGTTGCGCCGAGAACATCTCGGTCGCCTGGTGCGTCGCCGGATGGATCAGGCACAAGTTAACGGAACCCATGCCGGTCAACCGTTCGATATCCGCCAGCAGGGCTTGATACGTCGCAGCGTCAGGAATCGCCTCGCCCAGGCGGCGGGCGATGTTATACAACAGTTCCAGCGACCGGTTACTGACCCGCAGCGCCTGAGTCTGCTGCTCCACCCGCGCCTCCAGGTCCGCGTACATGGCCGACAGATCCGCCGCCATCAGATTAAAGGCATGGCCCAGCACTCCCAGTTCGTCATTGCCTACATGGCTGGCCCGCACCGATAGGTCGCCGCTGCGCGCTTTGCAGGCCAGCTCCACCAGATCGCGCAGCGGCGCGACGACTCCGCTATGCAGTTGGTGCATGGCGGCGAAAATCAGCACCAGGGTCATGAACAGCGCGACACCCTGCACCAGCCGCAGCAGCAGAATTTTTGCCTCGCTATCCTCCTCCAGCAGTTTGACGAACGCATCGAGCTGGACGACGAAATCGTCCACTTGCCGGAGATAAGCGTCAGGCGGCGTCAGGCTGGATGCCGAGGTTTGCAGAATGGGCCGCAGATTCTCGCGCCAGAACGACTCGATAGCGGTGAGCGTCTGATTGCGGGGATTGTCCTCCGCCGCAGAAATCGCGCCGGTTCGCCACAGGTGATCCAGCCGGCGTTCGAATTCGCTGATCTCGCGGGCGACCTCCCCGGCATGATCGGTTTCCGTCTCGGCGAAATGCTGCAAGCGAGTGGCGATGCGATAGGACTGCATGCGCAGCGAACCGGCCAGGTTGATGGCGGCGGCATCGCCCTTGCTGGACTCGGCGATGAACACCGAACTGATCATGCTCAGCAACGCCAGCAGCACGATGCCGCCCATGGTCAGGCCGCTGCGAAAAATGATGGAGTCGTTGTTATTCACGGGCCGGCTCTC